>JADKKO010000004.1:1513752-1816503 GCA_016720465.1 Holophagaceae bacterium | reverse complement strand
CGGCATGGAGTGGTTCAAGCCCTGGCGCACTATCACCGGGCGTGAGGACGCCTCTGTAAAGCTGTCGGAATTGCAGGTCGTACTGGAGGGCGTCTTCGAGAAGCGTCGCTTCCTGGACCTGCTGCGCTACTTCATCGTGTTCGAGGATCAGGGCGGCGGACAGCTTGTGAAGAAAATGGCGGGCTACCACCAATTCCACGCTGTGAACGTGGCCCTTGAGGAAACGCTGCGAGCGGCCGAGGCCGTCACCGAGGAACATGCTGGAGACCTCACCGGGCGCTATACCGCTGGTGGCCAACCGGGCGGCGATCCAGGTGACCGGCGGATCGGGGTGGTTTGGCATACGCAAGGCTCGGGCAAGAGTTTGACCATGGCCTTCTATGCTGGGCGCCTGATCCTGCACCCCGCGATGGCCAACCCGACGATCGTAGTACTCACCGACCGCAATGATCTCGATGACCAGTTATTTGGAACCTTTGCGCGCTGTCGTGACCTGCTGCGCCAGCCGCCGGTGCAGGCCGCCGACCGCGCCGATCTGCGCGCGAAACTCAGCGTCGCCTCCGGCGGCGTGGTATTCACCACTATTCAGAAATTTTTCCCGGAAGAGAGGGGAGATCGGCACCCAGTTCTCTCAGACCGGCGCAACATCGTCGTCATAGCCGACGAGGCGCACCGCAGTCAATACGACTTCATTGACGGCTTCGCACGACACATGCGCGACGCGCTGCCCCATGCGTCGTTCGTTGGCTTCACCGGAACACCCATCGAGAAGACCGACGCCAATACGCGGGCCGTGTTTGGCGACTACATCAGCGTTTACGACATTCAGCGCGCCGTCGCCGATGGCGCCACGGTGCCTATCTACTACGAGAGCCGACTCGCGAAACTTGAACTGAAGGAGTCGGAACGCCCGAAGATTGACCCCGATTTCGAGGAAGCGACCGAAGGGGAGGAGGTCCAGCGCAAGGAGAAGCTCAAGAGCCGTTGGGCTCAGCTTGAGGCAGTGGTCGGTTCCGAGAACCGACTCAAGCTCCTCGCCCGTGACCTAGTGGAGCACTTCGAGAACCGTATCGCGACGATGGATGGTAAGGCGATGGTGGTGGTCATGAGCCGTCGCATCGCCATCGAGCTATACCGTGAGTTGGTCGCGCTGCGCCCGGCCTGGCACGGCAAAGATGACGAACATGGCTCTCTCAAGGTTGTCATGACAGGCTCCGCGTCAGACCTGCTCGACTGGCAGCCACATATCCGCAACAAGAAGCGCCGTGAGGACATGGCGTCGCGCTTCCGGGATCCAAAGGACCCCTTCCAGATCGTCATCGTCCGGGACATGTGGCTCACGGGCTTCGACGCCCCCAGCCTGCACACGATGTACGTGGACAAGCCGATGCGCGGCCATGGGCTGATGCAGGCCATCGCCCGCGTCAATCGCGTCTTCAAGGACAAGCCGGGCGGACTTGTGGTGGACTACCTCGGCTTGGCGGACGAGTTGAAGCAGGCACTGGCGACCTATACGGAGGCAGGTGGCGCCGGGAAGACCGCGCTTGACCAGGCCGAAGCCGTAGCCTTGATGTTAGAGAAATACGAGGTCTGCCAGGGGCCTGTTCCACGGCTTCGATTGGAGCAAGTGGGTGGTCGGTTCGCCGCAGGCTCGCCTTTCGCTGCTACCTGAAGCACAGGAGCACATCCTTGTGCAGGAGAACGGCAAGGACCGGTTACTCCATACTGTCACCGAACTGTCCCAAGCCTTTGCGCTGTCAGTGCCACACACAGAGGCTATGCGCATTCGGGACGATGTGGGCTTCTTTCAAGCCGTCCGCGCTGTGCTCTCCAAGAGCACGCCCGGCGAAAGTAAGACGGATGAGGAACTGGACCTTGCCATCCGGCAAATTATCTCCAGGGCAGTGACCTCGGACGAAGTCGTGGACATCTTTACCGCTGCGGGTCTCAAGAAACCCGACATCTCGATCCTGTCGGACGAGTTCCTGGCTGAAGTGCGCGATATGCCCCAGAGAAACTTGGCTGTTGAGTTGCTCCAGAAGCTACTGAAGGGAGAGATCAGGAACCGAGCCAAGCGAAACGTGGTCCAGGCCCGATCCTTCGCGGAGATGCTAGATCAGACCGTGCGCAAATATCAGAATCGCGCCATCGAAGCTGCCCAGGTGATCGAGGAGCTGATCCGGCTTGCCAAAGAGATGAAGGCCGCAGACGCCCGCGGAGAGTCGCTAGGCCTCAGCCCCGATGAACTTGCCTTTTATGACGCCTTGGAGGCCAACGACAGCGCAGTAAAGGTGCTAGGAGAGCCCACGCTCCAAGCCATCGCTCGCGAGCTAGTGGATACCGTCAGGAAGAATGTGACCATCGACTGGACCTTGCGTGACAATGTGCAGGCCCAACTCCGAGTGTTGGTACGACGCATTCTACGAAAACACGGATACCCACCCGATATGCAGGAGAAGGCCACCCAAACCGTGTTGGAACAGGCCGAGGTGATTATGGGAAACCTGGTTGGGTAATGATTCATATCGGAGACCTTCAGGATCCCAGCTCGGACTCAATGGGTTCTGCCTTAGCCCGGCTTGTCCAAGGCTCTGGCCACCTAGAGATCGAGTATTATCATGGGGACACCGTTATTTATGGTGACTTTCAATAAGGATAAGTGTCATGTCCTTCAACTTTTCCATTCCTCAAATAGTTGGCGACCCTTTAGAGTTTATTTTAAATGTCGGGGAAAGCCTTTTTCTCTTAGGGGCTAATGGAACTGGTAAATCAAGCTTAATGCACCGGTTCTATAATGTTCATAGGGCCAACGCTCGTCGGATATCCGCGCACCGGCAGACATGGTTTTCTTCCAATGCAATAACCTTGTCACCCGAACAAAGGCGAAGCACCCAAAACGATATTCAAGCAACAGACGCCGGACCCACATCGCGATGGAGAGATGACTATTCTGCAGCGCGTGCAAGCATTGCAATATATGACCTCATTGACGCTGAAAATGTTCGTGCGCGAGCCATAGCTGGAGCGGTCGATATCAGCGATATTGATCTTGCCAGGGTACTCTCAAAAAAAGATGCGCCAATCAAGATCATTAACGAGTTGCTTCGGCTTTCCAACATACCCATTGAAATCTCAGTAAAAGAAAACGAGCAAGTCCTCGCCAGCAAATCAGGCTGTAATCCATACAGCATTGCCGAGCTTTCGGACGGCGAACGTAATTCTCTCCTTATCGCGGCGGATGTGCTGACGGCTAAACCTGGTTCCTTAATTCTCATTGATGAACCCGAACGCCATCTTCATCGCTCCATCATTTCCCCTCTTCTTACCCTATTGTTCCAAAAGCGACTGGACTGCGCTTTCATCGTTTCGACGCACGAGGTAATGCTGCCCTCGACAATCCCAGTGCTCATACTTTGCTCGTTCGAAATTGCCTCTGCGAGGTTCTTCATTCACGGCATGGGACGTTGATTTGGTTTCTTCCCAAACTGAGCTTCCTGATGATCTCAAAATGGAAATAATTGGCTCACGCAGGAAGCTTCTTTTTATCGAAGGTGAAGATCAAAGTTTAGACAAGCCTCTCTACAGCTTGTTATTCCCGGATGTGTCCGTTCTTGCAAAATCTGGTTGTCGTGATGTCGAACATGCTGTCTCCGGGATTCGAGGTACGGCGGCCCTCCACTGGCTACGTGCTTTCGGGATCGTTGACAACGATCGCCGAACTCCTAACGATGCCGTCCGCCTGAAGGGGAAGGGTGTCTATGCTGTCTCGGTCTACGCGGTCGAATCAATCTATTACCATCCTGAAATTCAAAACCGCGTAGTTAAACGCCATGCGGCCGTCACAGGAGAGGATGCATCTGCCCGTCTTGACGCTGCCACGGCTTCAGCTCTTTCGGCCATCGGCCCACATGTCCAACGATTGAGCGAGCGCACTGTAGAGAAGACGCTACGTGAGGAAATGATGCGAAAATTGCCTCGAAGAGAGGATATAGCGGCAGCTAACCCTATAACCATATCAATTGATGTACCCAATGCGGTGACAGCGGAGCGGAAGCGATTAGAGGATGCTATTGCGGCCGGAAATCTTGAGGAGATCATCACCCGGTACCCAGTGCGCGAGACGCCAGCATTGACAAGGATCGCAACAGATCTTGGGTTTCAAAACCGGGAACAATATGAAGCGGCTGTTCGCAAACTACTAATAGATGACGAAGAGGCACTCGTATTTGTGCGAACTCTTTTCGGTTCGCTTGTGGCTGATCTTGCTGAATCTGAGTGTGGTTCCGAAATCCCACCGCTAAACAGTCCAGAAGCTGTGCCAGGAATCGTCCCATAGGTCGTCGTGATCCATCAAAGACACTCCCAGGTTCTCGCAAGCGTCCCTGGGGTATCAATTGCTTATCCCCCCTTGGAAGGAGTACGTGTTGTCGAGATAAGGCGGGAGTGAGATTCTGGAGAATACGGATCAGCTGAGGATGTCATACAGAACGTCTATGGTTGGATCGACTTGTCTGAGTTCCTCGATTATTCCCTTCCACACCTTCAGGTCACCGGATGAACAGCACTGGCGACCGAGGCGCCGGGTAGCAATGTCCTGAGCCAGCTGATTCTCGTAGCCATCCCACTGACCTTCTGTCTGATGAGTCCAAATATCGATGTTATTTGGATTCCAGAGCCGATACAGGATGTCTCGGATGCTGTAGAGAGCTATTTTCCCATCAGGCACGAGCTGTTTGTGCAAGGGCCCGAGGGCTTCACCTACTTTATGGATCCCATCCAATACAGCGGAGGGGCCACCTGATCTGAATGCATCTTCGAGCATGATACGTAACTCTGGTGGAACTCATCAAGGCACCGCAAACACTGGTCTGCCGCGAACAAAGCCATTTTTGAGTGCCGTTCACCAAGTCGCATTAAATCCTCCATTCGAAAATTGTAATACATGTTTTCAAAATTAAAAATTATTAGTTAATAAATATTATAATTTATTACAAATTTTACAAAATTTAATAATTATCATGACTCAAGATACTTCGAATAGATATGTGTAGAAAGGAATGGATGAAAACAGAAATGCCTCAATCCTTAGATTGAGGGCTAGATTGGACGGCGTCCTGAATGTAGTCATTAATCATAAGCCATTGTATATTATTTTTTAAAAAATACTTATGTGACGTCTAGCGTAATGGTTTGACGACCTATATTGATCTTTATCATGAGAACAAAGAAAAGAATCGACGTCACGCGCTACACCCTCCGCCTCATTCCTCCTGAGCATCGAGAGCTCTCGGCCTTGGCCGACATCCTCGGGATGGGCTTCGCAGATACGCTGCGCTTCGCGGTACGCGATGCCCTTCGTCGTCACCAGGAAGAAGAACTGGCAGGGCCTGTCGATGAACTCCGTTCACGCATCGAATACCTGATCACCCTTACACACAGCGTCGAGAAGGGTGCCAACGCCAAGATGGAGGCCGCGATCCAGAACGCATACTCAGCAGCGGCATGTTCCCGAGCGATGGTCAACCTTTCACCCAAGAAGGCCGAGCTGGAGGTCGAGATTGACCGCCTCGGGCGCGAGGGCGCCTGAATGGCCATGTGCAAGGCTCCCAAGCACCAGGGCGGGCATGCGCCCCCAGCAGGTGAACTGTGTCGCTACCTGGTCCAGGAAGAAGCGAGAGAGCAGGTTTGGACCCTTGATGTGCACGGGGAAACCCTCGATTCCGAATCCATGCGAGATCAGCTCGGCGGTTACAACGCCCAGCACTGGCACGCCATCGTGGCTCCGAGCACCAATGAATGCCTGGCATTGATCGAGCGCTATGGCTCCCTCGAATCGGCCGCCAAGGAGCACGCCAAATCAATCGGGCTTGAATTGACGCGAGCAACCAGATGCCCCCGCCCTTGCGTCTCTATTCATGTCGAGCGGTCGACAGGTCCGGACCTCCGGTTTCATTTCCACTATGTAGGGAAAGGCCCCTGCCCCACCCGCATGTTTGGTGAAAAAGGGGCTCTTCAACGGTCATGGGACCGAGCTTGGAATCTGGACCGCAAGCCAATTAAGGATTGGGACTGCCATAGACAATTCATCGAGATCCGAGCCCAGTTACGGGAAGTGACCCGCGAACAACGGGAAGTGAATAGGGCACGGCAACGAAACCTAGTTGCGGCGCGTTCACCCAGTGCCAAGCGTTCCATTAGGGATCAGTACCTGGGCAGAGAGACTGGTTTGATCCACCGCCGCCACACGCTCGAACGGGCAGCCTGCGACGCTCGCTACGGCGCCAGGATGGATCTGGGAGGACCAGCCCACCTCGCCGAACTTCAATGCATTGATGCCCGAAAATCTGCTGCCTTGGGACGGATTTCAGGGCGGACGATTCCCCGGAGGTTGCACCAGAAGCTGATCTCCCGAGCAGGGCGGGCCGTCAGCTCAGCGAAACGGCGGGCCAAGCGCGTCCTCTCCCATGCCCTACCTATTTCTATCGAACGTCTGGCCCACCGTCTCGCAGGTCACACCCTTCAGAACACACCAAAGGCTTTGCGCCCTATAGCTCATCAGACCATCCGCGTTTCAGCGGAAGGGTTGCGGTTGATTCAGTCGTGCACGCGGCGTGTCATGAAGGTCCTGATCCAGCTCATTCATGAGCTGATCAAAGCCACCTACCAACTTGCCCAGATCGGAGTCCGGGCTGCTGCCAGAGAGGTGCCCTCGGCGTGAAGGTAATGGCGCAGATTGGCATTGGACTGGTTGCAGTTGTACCGACGCTCGGCGGGAGTTTGAAAGCCGCTGGGAAAGAAACCCTGATGGACGCCGGGAGCGCAGCAAAGGATTTGGGCCAGGACTCTATTGAGGCCGGACAAGTCACCTCTAAACATGCACTCCGAGGGGCTCGACACATGGGTGAGGCCGCCGTAGGCGCAGTTGGCGACGGGATACGGACCTTTGGGACAGTTGGGTTGAGTGTTCTTCCCCGCCCTGCACGGCATACCGTGTTGGCCATAAAAGAGGCCGCCCGAACCACCCTGGCCACTTCCAAGGACCTGCTGTGCCTGGACCTGAAGGGGGCCGTCATGAGTGTGGCCGAAGGCACCCTCAGAACCGGTACAGCCGTCACTCGTTCAATTCTCCCTATCACTGAACTACCTGCTGTCCTTCGCGTGCCCATCAAGGCAGCCGAAATGCTCCCCATCATTGGGCTGGGAGTCAAAGTCGCACACCTCGCCGCGAAAGTAATCCATGGCATCGGAAAGGAAATAGAGCGATGACGCCTGATCCTGTACGCCAAACTGGGTTGAAGATCGCCACCTTTTTGCTCAAACATGGCAGCGAATTGAAGCCATGGGTTGGGGTAGCCATGTTGCTCGCACTGGCTCTGACAACCCTGATTCTGCTTCGTCACACGTCGTGGGGCCGAGGGCTTGCTTATTCTCGCCCTTCGTTATTCCGGGGTCTCCACTACCCCTTCATTGCGCCGCTGCTAACGGTCCTAATCGGATTCCTCATCGCCTTTTGCACTCCCTACTACGTGGATGGGATGGAAAGATACCGGCCAACCAGCTGGCCTCCTCTTCAGAACATCGCCATTGGGACCTCCCTGAATTGGGTTGCACTGGGTGGAGCGATGGTGATCCTGGGCGCCCTGTTGCTGGTGTTGAGATCCAATCACGTTTCATTACCCAAGACCCAGCGAAGCTCCGCCCGATGGGCCAAGTGGGGGGATATCTCACCAGTTCCAGGTTGGCGGTGGACAATCCCTATCTCAGTCCACTTCCGGGGTTCATTCGAAGCCTGGCGCACGGGCGGTGGACAAACACTATTCACGGTCCGTGAATCAGATGTTGCCCGCCACATCCTCCTGGTAGGGCAGACAGGCTCCGGAAAGGGGTTCACCGTTTTCGGTCCGATCATCGAGAGCTCACGTACACCCATTGTTTATCAAGACGTGAAGGGCCAGTGCCCAGGTATCGACCGCGTGAAGGCGCGTCTTGGTGTAAATCCTATCCGCTGGGGGTGCGCCGCGCAGGGAGGGTGGGCCTCCATGAATTGGAACGCGATGGAAGAATGCCGACGCGACACGGCTCCATCGGCGTCATTCAATGCTTTGGCAGCTGCACTCATCCCAGGACGAGGCGATGAGGATTGGGTCGCCCAGCTTTCGAGGCCGATTCTGTCCTGGGTTATGGAGCGTGGACAATCCCACTCCTTGGCCAATTTACAGGATGCCTTGGTGAACAAGGGCGTCGATTCCGTCCTCGACACGGCAGAAGTCCCCCAAGGATTGGTGCTGGCCCTTCAGGGAAAGAATGTTCGCGAATACATTGGGACCACGCTCTTCGCCTCTCTGGCTTGCTTTGGCAGCGGATGGGGCCGCGAGGTGACATCCAGCCACGACTTCACCTTGGCCGATGTTTGCTCACAAGGGGCCTACGTTTTATCTGCCGAACCAGAACGGAATCTGAGGGCGCCGCTCACTGTGTTCTGGCGTCTCCTTTTGCGGAGGCTTCAGCGCAGCTCAGAGAAAATTCCACTCACACTGCTTTTCGATGAGGCTTTGGCTGCTGGCAGAATTCCTGATGTTCAGGACCTTCTGATGACGATCCGTGACCGGGATGTCAGCGTGATTTTTGGGACCCAACATCTCTCTGGTTTGCGTCAGGTTTATGGCCGGGAAGAGGGTGACTCACTCATTTCCTCCTTCGCTTCAAGAATCTGGTTGCTGAGCGCATTGGACCATCGCGACCGTAAGGAGCTAATCGAGGAACTTGGTACGCGGATCATCATCGAGAAACACGGGAGCGGCTCGAATAGACAGGATGTTCCCATTGAAGTGCCTCTTCTCGCACGGGCAGATCTCAATCGCAGAGCAAATCAAAGTGGTGTGTTTTGGGCCGTGATCGAGAGCCCTTCCTCTGAAGGAAACCCGATCATTTGTCGGATGCAGGGAGGCCCCACGGACCTGATCCAACGGCCTCCTATTGGAGCTACCGAGAACCATCCCGACCTATACTCACCGCGCCCCACAACGCCGCCACTTATCACACAAGGGGAGCCTCCAATTCAAGTCATCCAGGCTTTGGAAGCACTCCATGACGATGAGCACGAAATAGACCCGTGGGACTGATGACCATGGTTCATAGCTAAAGTGAGTTCCTAGACTCTCTCTTGATTTCGAATAGTGCGGAGACCGCAGGTCCCACTCGAAGGCTCTGGGCTTCTCCGAGCCTTCGTGTCGGGCACTGCCTACGGACCTCTTCCCGCGCCACGGCGGTTCTACCCGCTCTCTACCCGCTACCCGGTTCGTTCCCGGTCCGGCCCTTGGGAGCGGGGTTCCTCGGCGATTCGTGCCCCAACACGGAGGCACGGAGAAGCCAAAATGAGCCTTGAGACGACCCCTCTTCTGATCACTGACAATTTCGAATCCAAGCGAAAGCAGGCACACGCCACCGTTGCCGAAACCCTGGCCCTTTACGGCCCCGAGGCCCTGTCTGACCAGCAGATCGTTGAAACAATGCTCACCCGCCCACGTCCGGGGCGTGCTGAAGAGATCCTGTCCCATTCCGGCACCATCGCTGGGTTGGCGGCCATGGGTGCAGCCGAACTTAAAGGCTTGGGTTTATCTCGATCCGAGATCGCAAGGTTCGCCGTCCTACCGGAAGTTCAGCGCCGCTCAACGCGCAATATGATCCGCCCTCGGATCTCTTCCCCACGTTCGGCTGGAGACTACCTGTTGCCCAAGGTACAGGGATGGACCGAGGAACGATTCGGAATCCTAGCCCTCAACGCGAAGGGCGACCTTCTTGCCGACCGTGTACTTGCGCATGGCACGGCCACGGCCTGCCTGATCAGCCCGAGGGAGTTTTTCAGGGAAGCTCTAAGATTAGGGGCCTGTTCGGCCCTTGCCTGGCACAACCATCCGTCCGGAGATCCTTCCCCATCTCGGGAAGATATCCAACTCACCAAACGCCTGAGGGCGGCCGGTGAAAGTCTGGGTGTCCCCCTCGCCGACCACATCGTCCTGGGTAGCAGCGCCTGGCACAGTTTCCGGGCAGCAGAGGGGTGGGATCAATGCTGAAATGAGGCGGTTCGTTTCACGCCCCAATTGCCGCGCTACAAAAAGCAACTGGAAGGTCAGGGCGTAGGTCTCACCCTAATTTGCTTGGTGGAATTTCCCACTGGGATCTCTTTTTGGGGATCACCAGGGGCCGATATTCAGCCTTCATCTGGTCCGGGTTTTAGTTATCGGCCAATCTTCATTGCCATTAGACAACGGGCCAAGCGGCGAGGGCGAGACGCCCGATGTCCTCGACACTGAGGCCTTCCAACCGCAGATCCTTAGTGGCCTCGGGTTGAGGAGAAACGACCACCTTTAGCGCAGAGATCTTGCCGTCTTTGAACTGAAAACTGTGGCTACCGGAGACCCGGAAACCCCGGCCATCCTGCGTACCAATCGTGGTCGTCCAGCCAGCTACGATCTTGCTTTCCATCGTCTTTCTGCGATCGACCTCGGTGGCCACAACACCCAAGGCAGCGGCTTGGTCCGCCCTCTTGCCTGTTGCTTTTAATCGCACGGGCATACCGCTCGCGAGAAGTCGGTTCTTATACAAAGTATGGATCGCCATTCGACCACGGAAGATGCCAGTAATCGGGGGAGATCCGGCGAATTCAAAAACACCATCCTCGTCCCACATACCTACCAACTGCTCAACAGAGCTAGGGTCGCCCGCTCTTAGATCCTTGATTGCTTGGAAGTAGTCATCAACCAACTTCTCGTTCGCTTTCTTTTCAGCCTCAGTCATGGCAATCCTCCTTTTAGATTGAGACACGCATACTACAACCAACAGCGGGAGTCCGCCGCCAAGTAATCACCTGTATTTGCATAGGCGACGGCGCGACACCCGCCGCAGCGACTGACAACGGAACATTGAGAACACTTCCTATCGAAGCGCGCTCTATCGTGTAAGTTATTAATAATAGGTGAATTAAGCCATATTTCACGAAACGACCCGTCTCGGATATTGCCTACTGGGACAGGAAGGAGGACACATGGCAATATCGTGCCGTTGGCGGTAAGACAACCTTGCCCTATGCCAGCTTGGCAGCCGATGAATCCGGGTAGTTCTGCTAAATCTGAATCAACGAGTATCTGTTGAGCGAGGTGTGAAACGATATCGAGGCGACCCTGAAACGCAGAACGCAGCGCAATACACTGTGCGACCACGGTATGCCACTCGTCCTTTGACAGGTCCAGTTGGCTTGTCCCTCTGCCAGTCGGAACGAAGCGAGATAAGTTCAGACGAGCGACTGGTAGCGTAGCTACGAATTTCGTGAAACGTTCTAGGTGAAGATGATTAAGTTTGTTGATTGTGCAGCACACATGGACTCGCAATCCAGCTTCAGAGGCTTGTCGAATTGTCTTCACTGCGGTTTGGAACAGGCCCGGCCAGCGGCGTAGTGTGTCATGTTGATCTTCCAATCCGTCCAGACTTACTTGAAAACGGTTGATGCCTGAGTCACCCAACTTGCGAGCTTGCACAGGGGAAAGTTTCCCTCCGTTCGAACCAACACCGGCGCTCAAACCGCAGAGACGGATGTGCTGCAGCACCTCAAAGATGTCACCACGGAGAAGAGGTTCACCGCCCGATACAGCGAGATCGACGACGCCCCAGTCCGACATTTCATCGACCACGCGGCAAATTTCACGAGTGGATAGTTCATCTGGGGAGCGCATGCTCGAGCTGGATGAGCAATGAAGACAACTTGCATTGCAGGTGTCTGTAGCGAGCCAGACCATGTGAAATGGGATCCGGACAAGAAATCCTTCTGAGTAAGAGACAGGCATAGTCATGTTTCGCGCTCATAAATTTGGAGGATTCCTCGGTCGACGAGTTTGCCAAAGAAGGAAAGTAGCGCGACCCGCACCTCTTCCGGGGGGATATCGAAAGCAGAAGCCAAGCCGGTCGCGATCTCTCCGGCCGTTTTCAGTCCATCACACAATTCAATTGCGAGGAACCCGGTTGGGGGCACGAGGTGCAGTTCATCTGTGTGCGGGTTATATACAAGCTTTCCGGATTCTTGGTCGCGCACTACACAACAGCTAGAACGAACTAAAATATCACTGGGATTAATCATGTGCTCCATCCCTCCACTTTCCATTCCTTGCACGCGTCATATCGGCAATCCTTCGCCATCGATGAGCTGCGGAAGGGGACTCGAGTCTTCGGGTTTCACCCAGCAATGCGGGTCCCCTGCTAGGGGATCACCATGGCTATAGGCGTAAGCGACCGCCCGGCAACCCCCGCAGCTCTCCAAATATTCGCAATCTCCACAGTTACCTTTGAAATGACCTTTGCGCTCTCGAAACTGAGCGGCCAAGGAAGAGCCACACCACATTTCAGAGAACGTGGACTTCAGGAAGCTACCCATTGGTGTGGGTAAGAAGACACAAGGAGTCATCACACCATCGGGCAAAATGCGGGCAACGAGGCGTCCAGCCCCGCAGCCGAGATAATCTCGGCGGTCTTTTTCCGGAACTAACATCCCAACGCGGCAATCATGCCAGATGATCTGGATTTGACCCTCGAAGTATTCGCGTAGGTGAATCCACTGTGTAAGCAGGTCGCGCAGCATGGGCGGTGAAAGTGCTAGATCAACGTTGCCCCGTCCGGCAGGCACGTATTCTGATAGGTTGACTGCGTCAGCGCCCAGAGAAAGGGCGAGCTGAATCACTCTAGGTCCGTCCTGCCAATTGAGCCGCATTGGTGTGAATCCAATTACGACACGAACATTGTGCTCAACCAGGAGCCGGATCGCGTTAATCGCGCGGTCAAAGAGACCTGGAAACTCGCGGATGCGATCGTGGACTTCGGCTTTGTCGCTATCGAGACTAACGGTGACGCTCTTGATTCCGAGGTCTCGCAACTGTTCCGCTGTTTCGGAGGTGACTGTCGAGCCATTCGTCCCGACATTTACACCTAGTCCGCGGACGACTGCGCGTTTCACTAGGAGCGGCCAGTCCTTTCGGAGCATCGGCTCTCCACCAGAGAAGGCCAACATAAGCAGTCCTGCATCAGCCAGTTGGTCGACGACACCAAGGGCCTCAACTGTGGTTAACTCAGCCGCCGCGCAGACTTCAGGACCGGAATTCGAGTAACAGTGAATGCAGTGGGCATTACATTGGTGAGTGATTTCCCAGGCGATGTAGAGAGGGGCTTTGAAAGTTGTGAGCTGACGGCTGAGCGCCATTAGAGACTCCCTTCTGGTCGGAATACACAAGAGACACTATCCGCTGAGGTCTCCAGGGCAAGTGGTTTCTTAGTCGAGGTAACGCCTAACGTTTGAAGCTATCCTTCTGCGTGTGCGGGCGCCTACTCCAAGTAGCGATGAAGCAGAAGGCGGACCATGAGGCCCGCCTGATCCTCGACGGCGAATATCGGGACCGCTATAACTTGGCTCCAACCCAAGAGGCCGTGACGATTCACCGGGCGGATGTGATTTTGGCTGCTTCCATACGGCGATGGGGACTGATCCCATCCTGGGCCAAGGATCCGAGCATTGGGACTAAGTTGGTCAATGCACGGGCCGAGACGGTCACGACCAAACCCAGTTTCCGCGCTTCCTTCAAGCGGTCTAGGATCGTGGTTCCAGTGAGTGGCTTCTATGAATGGGCCGTGATTGGTGGCCGAAAACGGGCCTTTTGCATCTTGCCCGCCGATGATGATCTATGGATGCTCGCGGGCTTGTCAGAATCCTGGCAGGGGCCTGACGGCCTGGTGGAATCGTTCACCATAATCACGACTGAGGCCAATGCTGCGATGGCTGGGCTGCACGACCGAATGCCGGTGATCCTAGGACCTGGGACCTGGCAATCCTGGTTGAACCCGGAGGCAGAAACCGATGGCCTTCAGGTCCTCCTAAAACCCTGCCCCGATAGTTGGCTCAAGATTTTCGAGGTCGGCCCCACCGTGGGCAACGTACGGAACGATGGACCTGAATTGATCCGCCCCTTGAGACCTAGCTGAACCCTCGGTTGACCCACTCGTCCAACTAAAGGAGCGGTAGAGATGCAAGTAAGCTTGCTGGCGAACCGCCTAGGTGGTGGCCTGGGGTTTTAGGTCCGTGGAGATGCCCCGACCTGTTCTTGATACTGCCAATATTTGTGAAACCATGACCCCGAAGTGAAAGAGGCCTATGCATGCCAGACGCAGGATGAAACAAATAGGCCCACTTTGTGAGTGGGCCTAAGTGTTTGGTTCTTTGGTGGTTCCTCAGGGACTCGAACCCTGGACCCGCTGATTAAGAGTCAGCTGCTCTAACCAACTGAGCTAAGGAACCGACGCTCCAGTGTAGCAATGGGGGGAATATCCGCAAGGTGAAGATTCATCCTGGGGGGTCACAGACTGGGCAACTGCATGGCTTCGCGCACTTCGGCCATGGTGGCCTGGGCCACCAGGCGGGCCTTGGCGCTGCCGATGCGCAGGACATCGCGCAGGTGGTCCTTGCGGGAGAGGTGATCCTCGATCTTTTCGCGGACCGGGGCGATCCGCCGGATCATGGCCTCGGCCACTTTTTTCTTGCAGTCGAAGCAGCCGATGCCGGCGCGCCGGCATTCGGTGTTGACCATCTGGACCGTTTCATCGTCGCTGAAGAGCTTATGGAATTCGAAGACCGGGCAGACCTCCGGATTGCCTGGATCCGTGCGCTTCACCCGGGCGGGATCGCTGGCCATCTGGCGGGTACATTTCTCCAGGATCTCCGCATCGGTGTCCCGCAGGTAGATGCAGTTGGCGTAGCTCTTGGACATCTTGCGGCCATCGAGGCCCGGCACCTTGGGGGTCTGGGTGAGCACGGCGGCGGGCTCTGGGAAGACCTCCTTGCGGTACATGAAGTTGAAGCGGCGCAGCACCTCCCGCGCCAGCTCGATGTGGAAGAGCTGATCCTCGCCCACGGGCACCTTGTCGGCCTTGTAGAGGATGATGTCCGCCGCCATGAGCAGGGGATAACCCAGAAACCCGTAGCTGCTGAGATCGGCCACGGAATTCTGCAATTTCTCCTTGTAGGTCGGTACGCGCTCCAACCAGGAGAGGGGCGTGATCATGCTCAACAGCAGGTGCAGTTCCGCGTGCTCCTTCACCTGGCTTTGGATGAAGATCGTCGCCTTATCCGGATCCAGCCCTGTGGCCAGGAAGCAGGCGGTGAGCTCTTCGGTGGCGGGCCAGATCTCTTCTACGGCTTCGTACTTCGACGTGAGCGCGTGCCAGTCCACGATCATATAGAAGGCTTCATTGCCGTGCTGGAGCTTTTCGAAATTGTCGAGCGCGCCGACCAGGTGGCCGATGTGCTGGGAGCCGGAAGGCTGGATTCCGGAAAGGACTCGCTGCATTTCAAACTCCGAGGAAGAACCGGGCCGTAGGATTCAGATAGAAGGTTTCGGCCAGGAAGAAGAGCGGCCCCAGGATGATGCCGATGAACCCGAACAGGAACATCACCAGGAGGGCGATGGAGATGGCGGGCTGGGCCCGATCATACTTGGCCAGCCACTCCACAGGCAGGAACCCGCGGATGATGTTGGAGCCGTCCAGGGGACCGACCGGCAGCAGGTTGAAGAGGGCCAAGGCCACGTTGATGATCACGAGGCGGCCCAGGAGGGTCAGGCCGAACACCTGGAGGTTGCTGAGGCTGCCGCCGGTGAAGGCATCCACGGGCAGGAACATGGCTGCCTGAAAAATTTTCATCCGCTCTGCCTCGACCGCGCCGGGGAGGTTCCGGATGAGGATCGCGAGAATCGGGATGAAGATGAGGGACTGCAATAAGTTGGACAGAGGCCCGGCGGCCGCGACTGCGGCCATGCCCACCCTGGCCCGCATGTGGCGCGTCAGGTTCCTGGGGTCGACAGGGACAGGCTTGGCCCAGCCCAGCACCCGCCAGCCCGTGAGCATTCCCAACAGCGGAAGGATGAGGGTGCCGAGAAGGTCCATGTGCGCGATTGGATTCAAGGTCATCCGGCCCATCCGCTTGGCGGTATCGTCCCCCAGGTAGTAGGCCATGGTGGCGTGGGAAGCCTCGTGGACGCTCAGGGCAAAGAGCAGCGCCACGTAGGTGACAAGGACCGTAGGCAGTGAAAATGTTTCGGACAATCTGGCTCCAGATAATGTCATTGCTCCGGATCAGGGAGGAACCCTGATGCCGGACCGGATCACGAAGGTTTCAGAGATGGGCTGGCCTTCCTGGAAGCGGCGCACCTGCGCTCTCCCTTAGACATCCAGACTAACCCGTGGAAGGGCGGTTCTCCAATCCTATGAGGGAGTCCTGGAACCATTTCGGACAACTTGGGAAGGCCGCGTTATCCTTGAGGGTTTGATATGGAGCGACCCACATGATTCTCAAACCCAACGCCCCCGAAGCTGCCCACGCCGGGAAAACGATCCAGGGCTTCAACTACATCAATGGCAAGGAGGTCGAGGGGGTCGGCCACATCGAATCCCGCTCCGCCGTGGATGACCGCGATCTCGTGGGTGTCTTCCCGGACAGCGGCGAACAGGATGTGGAAAATGCCGCCAAGGCGGCCGCGAAGGCCTTCAAGACCTGGTCCGCGACCCCATCCCCGATCCGCGGCGCGGTGATCCAGCGCATCGGCCAAATCCTCGCCGACCAGAAGGACAAACTGGCCCACGTCATCACCCGCGAGATCGGCAAGACCCCGCGGGAAGCCGCGGGCGAAGTGCAGGAGGCCATCGACACCTGCACCTTTTTCACCTCCGAAGGCCGCCGGCTGTACGGCCAGACCGTGCCCTCCGAGATGGCTCACAAGGAGCTCTACACCTACCGCCGGCCCATCGGCGTGTGCGGCATCCTGGCCGCCAACAACTTCCCCATGGCCGTGCCCTCCTGGAAGATCATCCCCGCGATCCTCTGCGGCAACACCGTGGTGTGGAAGCCCAGCGACGACGCGCCGACCATCGCCTACCTCTTCCTGAAAGCCATGCAGGACGCGGGCGTCCCCGAAGGCGTCGTGAACACCGTGAACGGCAAGGGCCGCGCGGGCTGCGGCAAACATTTCCTGGCGGGCATCGACAAGGGCTACTACCAGAAGTTCAGTTTCACGGGCTCAACCCAGGTGGGCCGCACCATCGGCGAAATGTGCGGGCGCAATCTGATGATCCCGAGCCTGGAGCTGGGCGGGAAGAATCCCATGATCATCATGCCGGACTGCGACATGGACAACGCCGTGCGCGGAGCGCTGTGGGGCGCCTTCGGCACCGCAGGCCAGCGCTGCACCAGCCTCGCCAACATCATCGTGCACGAGGCCTGCGCAGTTGAATTCAAGCAGGCTTTCATGGACGGGCTCGCCAAACTGGAGATCGGCAACCCCATCACGCACCCTGAAGTGACCTACGGTCCCATGATCAACGCGCGCTTCGCCAAGGGCTTCGAGGAGCACTGGGCGGAGGGCGCCAAGGACAAGGGCGCCAAGCGCTTGAGCGGCGGCGCGCAATGGACCGACGCCAACCGCACCGCGGTCGTGAAGGGCGACATCAGCCACGGCATCTACATGCAGCCCACCGTGTGGGACGACGTCACCGCCGATATGTGGTTGTTCCAGAACGAGGTCTTTGGACCCACGGTCAACATCTCCACGGTGAAGGACTTCGACCAGGCCATGGACTACGCCAACGGCACGCCCTACGGCCTGTCCAGCTCGCTCTACACCGAGAACCGCCACTGGGTGGAGCGCTTCAAGCGCGAGATCAAGGCGGGCATGAGCTCCATCAACAACACCACATCAGGCGCCGAGGCCCACATGCCCTTCGGCGGCAACGGCTGGAGCGGCAACGGCACCCGCGAAAGCGGCATCTGGGTCATCGACTCCTACACCAAGTGGCACGCCGTGAACGACGACGCCAGCGGCAAGCTGCAGCTCGCGCAGATCGAAACCAACTATGGTGCTGCTGCCGCGGAACCGACGGATTGGGCCTCGCTCTGATCGGCTTCCCGGTCTAGCGCTGGCGGCTGGCTCCAGCGTTTCAGCGGCCTTCGGGCCGCTCGGCCAGCCGCGCCAGTTTCCGCATGGAGGCCGGAAGGTCCGTCCGGAACGCCGGTCCCAACCTGCGTGCCCAGATCCAGGCGAGAAGGCCTTCCACCTCGATGCGGTGGGTCAGGCGGGCGCCCATGCCGGTCGGTTCCATCGAGTGGTGGAACCGCAGCCGGGCGAAGGGCAGCCCTATGAGGTCGGAGAAGGACCGCCCTTCCACCATCTCGGTGATGGTGAAGGCTGCGGCCCGGCCGCCCACCGGCTTCAGTTCGCCGTGGTTGCCCGCCTTGAATCCACCATCCAGCCTGGCCCATTCGGTCCCGCCATCCCACTCCGGGTAGCGAGCCACGTCCGCCCATAGCGCCCAGATGTTTTCGGGTGTGGCCGTCGTTTCAAGGGTGTGCTGCGCGATGATCATGGGGTCTCCACCTTAGGAGCCGTTACGAAACAACCAATGCTTTTCTGGTTGTTGAGTTACGGATCCTTATGTCGTGCCATTGGATGAAAGGACTGAGTTATTCCAGAACAACGACCCAGAGTTTCCCGCAATCCCGGGGCGGGGAGCTAAGCTGTTTTCATTCCGGAGGCCTCCATGGACATGAGCTCGGTCAACACGGTGGGCATCGTCGGATGCGGGCTCATGGGCGCAGGAATCGCGCAGATCGCGGCCGAAGCGGGTTTCAGCGTGGTGGTGAAAGAGGTCGACCAGCCTGCTCTGGACCGCGGCCTGGTCCGCATCCAGAACCAGTGGGACCGGGCCGTGCTGAAGGGCAAGCGCAGCCAGCAGGAGGCCGATGTCTTCAGCGCGAAGCTCCAGGGCACGCTGCAATGGAGCGCCCTGGGCGATTGCGAACTGGTCATCGAGGCGGTGCCTGAAATCCTGTCCCTGAAACTGAAGATGTTCGCCGAGCTGGACCGCGTCATGGCCCCTTCCACCCTGCTCTGCTCGAACACCTCATCCATCTCCATCACCGAGCTGGCCGCCGCCCTGGGGCCCGATCGCCAGCCGTTCACGGCGGGGCTGCATTTCTTCAACCCCGTGCCCGCCATGCCGCTGGTGGAGATCATCCGGACCGTGCTCAGCTCCGCCGACACGGTGGAAGCGCTCCAGGACTTCGTCCGGAGGGTGGGCAAGACCCCGGTGCTGGCGCCGGATGCGCCGGGCTTCATCGTCAACCGCCTGCTGGTGCCCTTCCTGTTGGACGCCATCCGCTCCCGCGAGCAGCATCTCGCGAGCACCGCCGACATCGACGCGGGCATGAAATTGGGCTGCGGCCACCCCATGGGCCCGCTGCATCTGTCGGACTTCATCGGGCTGGACACCATCGCGAATGTGGCGGATGTGATGTTCGACGCCCTGGGAGAGCCTCGCTTCAAGGCGCCTTCGCTGCTCAAACAGCTCGTGGCGGCGGGGCGCCTGGGACGCAAGAGCGGCTCGGGCTTCTACCGCTGGGAAGGCGAGCAGCGCATGGAGCCCGCCTCGTTGTAGGCCTTTTCGCGGGCATCCGCGGCCCCCCGGCGCGACGCCAGGACGCTTCAGCCAGCCAGGACGCCTCCTCGCAACGAAGTTCCGCCTGCTCGGATGGCCTGCGCCGCAGGTGGAGCGTTGCATCCGGCGCCACCCTGGGCAAATGTCCGGTTCTGGTTGAGAATGATGCATCTCCCCCCATTCGGCCCCAGGCAAACCAACCGCTACGCCGGTTCCAGGCGCCCTTCCATCCCCACGCTTGAGCGAGGACTCATGAAGACATCCCTACTGCTGCCTACACTGCTTTCCGTGGTCCTGTTGTCGGCCTGCGGCGGCCGCCAGGAAGACCGCGCCTCCGAAGATGGGCTGCTCCGCTCCAAGCTGGAGAAGGCCGGGGTCCGGGCCCTCCAGACGCCCGCCCAGGCTCCGCAAAAAGTCGCTTTGGGGAAGGCCCTGATGTTCGACAAGATCCTGAGCGGCAACATGGACATCTCCTGCGCCACTTGCCATCACCCGGCCGCGCACACCGCGGACGCGCTCAGCGTCTCCATCGGCACCGGCGGCGCCGGGCTGGGGGCGAACCGGGAAAATGGACCCGGCCGGAATTTCATTCCCCGTAATGCGCCCGAGGTGTTCAACCGCGGCGCCGGCGATTTCAACGTCCTCTTCTGGGATGGCCGGGTCAGCGGCACCGCCCAAACCGGTTTGACCACGCCGGCGGGCCCAAAGCTTCTGCCGGGACTGGAAAATGCGCTGGCAGCCCAGGCGATGTTCCCGGTCACTTCCCGCGACGAGATGCGGGGCAGCGCGGGAGAGACCCGGGTGGACGGCCAGCCCAACGAACTGGCGGCCCTGGCCGACAGCGATTTCTCCGGGATCTGGAATGGCCTGATGGCGCGTCTGATGGCCATACCGGAATATGTCCGGCTGTTCTCGGCCGCCTATCCGGCTGTGCCCCAAGCCCAGTGGGGATTCCAACATGCCTCCAACGCCATCGGAGCCTTCGAAGCCAGCGTCTGGGCGATGGCGGATAGCCCGTTCGACCGCTATGTGGCCGGGGATTCCACCACCCTCTCCGCGGCCCAAAAACGCGGCGCGGCGTTGTTCTATGGGAAAGCGCTCTGTTCCGAATGCCACTCGGGCCCCTCGATGACCGACCTGAAATTCCACAACCTCGCGATGCCCCAGGTCGGCCCCGGCAAGGGGGCGGAATCCCCCCTGGACTTTGGCCGGGGGCGCGAAACGGGCCTGGCCCCGGACCGTTTCAAATTCCGCACTCCCCCATTGCGGAACGTCGCCCTGACCGGTCCCTGGACCCACGCCGGAGGGTATGCCTCCCTCAAAGCCGTGGTCAGGCATCATCTCAATCCAAGGCAGTCGCTCCAGACCTACGATCCGAATCAACTGCCCTCCCGCTTCGCCAGCCAGGTGCGCAACCAGGACATCATCCAGGCAGGGGTGTTCAACACCTTGGATCCCATCGTGGCGGCGCCGCTGGCCCTTTCGGAGGCGGAAGTCGGCGACCTGGTGGAGTTCCTCCACTCCCTGACGGATCCCGGCGCGCTCGACCAGAGCGGAGAAGTCCCGTCCTCGGTTCCCAGCGGCCTGCCCGTGCCGGACTGATCACCATTCTTGAACCCATCGTTTCCCGCGGCATGGCAGCGGGAGAACCATCGGGCTGGGGGCTCAATTCGGGAACACGAGCCCGCTGCCGCGTTCCGCCTGCTTGAGCCGGGTCGCCTGGCCGGCAGGATCGCCCTCGCGCCAGTGTTTCAGTTGGTCGTGGCGGTGGCTGGAACCCAGGTGGCCGCTCACGCCCAGTGGAACCACCAGCGTGGTGGCGTCGGCATCCCCCCAATCCACGATCAGGCGCATGCTTTGGCCGAATCCCGGCTTGGCGACGCGGACGCTGTGGTTCGCGCCTTTCTGGCCGACCCGGGGCGGATTGTAGGCCCAGCCCAGCACGCCGCCCGCCCGGCCCAGGGGATTCTGGATGGCCAGGCGGTTGGATTCCCCCCAGGTCCTGGGGCCCGCCTCCAGCTGCTTCCTGACGAGACGGGCGGCTTCTAAAAGGGCTTCTTGCTTGTCGCCAAGGCCTACGCGGGTCCAGGCATCCTGATCCGCTTTCAGGGCTTCCCGCAGCAGGGCATCGTCGGTGTCCGAACTGAAATTGTCCGCGTCCCACCCGGTGCCCCGCAGCAGGCGGCTCAGCAACTGGGCCCGGAAATGCTTCTTCAGCAGATCGGCCTCCAGGAATTTTCTGGACCCCGCCTCCGCCAAGCCATCCCATCCCTGGAATTCGGACCGCCAGCCCGCGTCCAGGGCTGGCGTTGCCAGATTCATGAATTCACGGTGTTCAGGCGAGGCGATGTCCAGCTGGATGCGCTCCGCGCATTGATGATCCAGCCTGCCCGCGGCTTCGATCAGCTCTGCGATGCGCTTGGCCCTGACGGGGCTCGCCCAGCGCGTGGCGACCGGATACGGAAAACCGCTGCCCAGTATCCTTTGGTTGGCGGTCACCAGGTAGCCCCTGGCCGGATCCAGCACCCGGGGCATTTCCGCCTGGCTCACGAAGCCCTGCCAATCGTTGCTGGGGTCGTTGCCGTCCACCGGTAGGGAACCATCGTCGCCCTTCTTCCGAAGGGGCACGAGACCAGTCGCGCGGTAGCCGATGTGGCCCTCCGCGTCGGCATAGACGATGTTCTGCGCGGGACCCAGGAACCCATCGCAGGCGGCGTTGAAGCTGTCCCAATCCGTGGCGCGGATCAGCTTCGTGACGGGCATCCGCAGATTCGCGGGATCCAGGGCGGTCCATTTCAGGCTGTAGCCCGGCCGCACCTGCGGCCCGTGGGCGCCCAAGGGCACCCGCAACCGCTCGGCCGCCCGGCCTTTGACGGGGATGTCCTCGATGCGCTCACCCTTCGGAGCTTCCCGGTAGAGATCCTGGACGTCGGTGCCCAGATTCGTGAATCCCCAGGCGATGGCCTGGTTGCGGCCCAGGGTGATGCCCGGCAGGAAGGGCAGCGCCACGCCCTCTGCGTGCCGCTCGCCGATTTCGATGCGCAGGGGCAGCCAGATGCCGGGACTCGAAAGCCCCAGGTGGGGATCGTTCCCGAGGATCGGCTTCCCGCTCGCGGTGCGGCTCCCGCTCACCACCCAGGCATTGGAGCCGATGGAGGGATCGCGTTCTCCGGCGGATGGGCTGAGGCCGAGCCCATCCCTGGGCAATCCGGGCAGCTTCGCGGATTTGAACAGCGGCTGGGCCTGGAAGAGCAGCTCCGCATCCAGGCGCGGCGCTTCCACGTCCGGAATGATGAGTTGGTCCCAATCCGTCGCCACGGGCTGGATCGCGCGCCGCTGGGGTTCAGGCAGGACTTTCAAGGCTTCGTTGCGCAGCTCCGTCTTCCAGGTGCTGGAGAGATCCTCGTGCATCAGCAGCAGGCCCTTCAGGCAATCCGCGGGGGTCCAGGGCCGGGGCTTGATGCCGAGCAACTGGAATTCAAGTCCCCACCGGCCGGGATGGCTTTGGATGAAGGCGTTGACCCCGTCTGAAAAGGCCTCCAAGGCGTCCCGTTCGTCTTCGGGCAATTGGGGCGAAGCCGCATCGGCCGTCTGGTGGAAGCCATAGACCCGGTGGATCCGGTCCACCGGCAAGGCCGAGGGGCCGAAGATTTCGGCCAGCAGCCCGTCGGCGGTGCGACGCTGCAATTCCATCTGGAACAGGCGTTCCCGGGCCGACAGATAGCCCTGCACGCGGAAGGCGTCCTGGAAGGATCCAGCCTTGATGGTCGCGACTCCCCGCGCATCGAACACCACCTGGACGCGGTTGGCGAGGCCATGGATCACGGGAACCGCGCTATCCGGGAGCTGGCGCTGGATGGTCCACCAGGCCCAGAGGGCTCCAAGCCCCAAGGCCACACCCAGGATCAGCACGATCCGCTTCAACCACTTCATGAAGGCTCCAGTTCCACCCATTACGATTGCTTTGGTGCAGTGTAGCTCTTCAGCGTGGACCGGAGAGCATCGGCCCCAACTTCTTCCAGAGGTGGTCCGCCACCCGGCGCGCTCCCTCGGCGTTGGGATGGATGCCATCCGGTTGGTTCAATCCCGGTTCCATGGCCACACCCTCGAGCAGGAAAGGCACCAGCGGCACGCGGAATTCCGCCGCCAGGCGCGGATAGATGGCCGCGAAGCGGGCCTGGGCCCGGGGACCGAAATTATCCGGCAGGCGGATGCCCGCCAGGAGCACGCGGGAGCCTTCCCTGCGGGCCCGCTGGAGGATCCCCCGCAGGTTCTGTTCGGTCTGGACGGCGGGAAGTCCGCGCAGGCCGTCGTTTGCCCCCAAGGCCACCACCAGCACATCCACCTTCTGCCTGTAGATCCAGTCGAGCCTGGCCAATCCACCGGCGGTGGTGTCGCCGGAGACACCCGCGTTCACGACCTTCCAGGGCCTCCGTTCCGCCCGGAGGCGGGCTTCGATCAGGGACGGAAAGGACTGTTCCAGCGGCAATCCCAGCCCCGCCGTCAGGCTGTCGCCCAGGAACACGACCGTGCGGCGGGTTTCGGATGGAGCCGTGGCATGTCCCGCGCAGGTGGGCAGGAACAGCAGGATGGACAGCCAATGGCGCATAGGAAAAGATTCTCACGGCTAGGGTCCAGGATTCACGTGGTCTGTTCCGGTACGCTGGGTTCATGATCGAACTGCGCGCGGTGTCGCGGATATTTGAATCCCCCTCGGGTGAATCCCTCACGGTTCTGGAAAACCTGTCCTGCTCCTTCGAGGCCGGCCTTTCGGTGGCCATCGAGGGCCCTTCCGGCAGCGGCAAGAGCACCCTGCTGGGCCTGCTGGCGGGCCTGGACCAGCCCACTTCCGGCGAGGTCAACGTCGCGGGCCACCGGCTGGGAACCCTCGGCGAAGCGGGCCTGTCGCGTTTCCGGGCCCGGAACCTGGGATTCGTGTTCCAGGCCTTCCACCTGCTCCAGCATTTTTCGGCACTGCAAAACGTCGTCATCGCCGCGGAGATCGCGGGGCTTGGCTCTCCCATAAAATCCGCGCAGGAGGCCCTCGCCCGGGTGGGGCTGGAACACCGCATGGCGCACCTGCCCGGCCAGCTCAGCGGCGGCGAATGCCAGCGGGTGGCCATCGCGCGGGCCGTCGTGGCCCGGCCCAAGATCCTGCTTTGCGATGAACCCACCGGCAGCCTGGACCGCGTGAACGCCTCAAAGGTGTTCGAGCTGCTGCTGGCCTTGCATCAGGACCTGGGCACCACGCTGGTGCTCGTGACCCACGATCCCCACCTGGCGGACCGCCTGGATCGCCAAGTCTTCCTGGAGGGCGGGCGCTTCGGGAACGGCGCGGCATGACGGCTGGTTTCCTTCTTCGCATGGTGGGCCGGGAACTGGACCGCCAGAAGGGAAGGCTGCTGCTCATCGCGCTTTGCCTGTCCCTGGGCTTCGCAGCCTTTGCGGCCACGTACGGGTTCTCGGCGCGGGTGCTGGGCGCCATCCACTCCGAGAGCCGGGCCATCCTCGGCGGCGATGCGGCCCTGAATGCCACCGGCCTGGTGCCCGAAGGCTTGGAAGCCAAGGTCCGGGCCCTTCCTGAGGTGGACCGCGCCTGCCTGGTCTATGATTTCGCGACCATGGCCACGGTGGAGGGCTCCCCGCCCAAACTCGTGGAAGTGCGCGCGGCGGGCCCCGGGTATCCGCTGGCGGGAGCGCTGGACATCACCGGCGGCCCTGCCGGCGATGCCGGGGGCCGCCCGGCCTTGGACCACGGCGTGTTCGTGGAAGGGATTCTCGCGGAGAACTTCCATTTGTCGGTGGCGGGACCTCCATCTACGGAAATCCAACCGCGCGCCTCCCTGCGGATCGGCACCAGCGACCTGCCCGTACGGGGCATCGTGGCCAGGGATGAATCCCGCCAGGCCTCGGCCTTCACGCTCGGGCCGCGGGTGCACATGGAACTGGAAACAGCTCGGTCCCTGGGTCTCATGACCCAGCGCTCGCGGATGACAGGACGCCTGCTGGTGACCCTCAAGCCCGGCGCCGGGCTCGGAAGCCTCCTGCCAAAGCTGCGGACCCTTGCAGGAAATGCTGGTCCGATGGTGCGGGCCCAGAGCCATGAGGAGGCCAGCGGGGCCCTGGCGCGCCCCATCCGCAACCTCAATCGGTTCATCCAGCAGTTGGGCCTGTTCACGCTGCTGCTGGCGCTCCTGGGCGCCTGGGCCATCCTCGCGGCCTTTCTCGATGGCCGGCGGCGCGACGCGGCCATTCTGCGCTGCCTCGGCGCTCCGCCCAACGCGCCGGTGCTGATCTACAGCGGACTCACCCTGATCCTGCTGGGCGCGGCCCTGGCTCTCGGTTTCACCGCGGGCTCGGCGGCCGCGGCGTTCATCCCCAGGATCCTCGGCGACATCATCCCCGCAGCGGCGAAGAACGCCCCGGCTCAATGGCCCCCGTTGACCGAGACCTTGGCGGCCGCGGCGATGGTGCTGCTGCCTTCCCTTCCGCCCCTCCTGCGCCTGGGAAAGGTCAGGCCCCTGGAGCTGCTGCGGGAATCCACCGTCCAGAGAGGGGACCGCGCCGCGACCTGGCTTTGCAGTGGCTCGGCCCTGCTGGTGGCGGCCTGGCTGGTGTTGCGCAACGCCCCGAGCCTGAAGGCCGGCTTCGCCACCCTGGCGGGCCTGGCCCTGCTCTTCGCGCTGCTCATGGGGGCCACGCGCCTGATGCTCTGGCTCTATGGCCGCTTCGCCCCGCGCATGCCCCTCGCCATGAAGCTCGGCTTCGCGCAGCTGGGCGCCAAGCCGGCCCTCACCTCGCTCATGATGGCGGTGATGGGACTGGCCATCTTCCTCACGCTCGCCACGTCTTTCATCAAGGACGACCTGGTGGGCCCGATCCTGAAACAGCGCGGCGCGGGCAACCGCCCTAATCTTTTTTTCATCGATGTCCAGCCGGACCAGAGCGAGGCCTTGCGAACCCGGCTCAAGCGCCTTTCCGGACGCGAGCCCTTGGTGGCGCCCCTGGTGCGGGCGCGCCTCAAGGCGATCAACGGCCGCCCTGTCCGCGAAGCGCCCGGGGCGGTGGAAGGCAACGAGGAGCAAACCCGCCGCGAGGGCTTCCGCACCCGAGAGCAGAACCTCACCTACCGCGCGGTGCTGGAGGAAGGCGAAACCCTCGTCGCCGGGCGCTTCTGGAGCGATCCCAGGGCGCCCCTCGCGGAAATCTCCCTGGAGGAATTCTTCGCGCAAAGCATCCAGGCCAGGCTCGGCGATGAACTCGCCTTCGATGTGCAGGGCCAGGAAATCCGCGGCAAGGTCACCTCCTTGCGCAAGGTGGTGTGGCAGACCATGCGTCCCAATTTCTTCATCGTCCTGCACCCTTCCTTGCTGAGCGGGGCGCCGCGCCTGGATCTGGTGGCCCTCGAAGCCGAAAGCGAGGACACCCGCGCCCGCATCCAGACGGAGGTGGCGCAGGCCTTCCCCAACATCACGGTCATCGACATCTCCGAAGTGGCCCGCAAGGTGGGCCGGATCCTGGACCTGATCTCGACCGTGGCCCGCGCCCTCGCCACGCTCATGCTGGCCTCCAGCCTCCTGGTGCTGGCCGCGAGCCTGTTGGCGGGCCGCCTGGGCCGGCAGCGGGATCTGGCCCTGCTGCGCACCCTCGGCGCCACCCACGGCACCCTGCTGGGCAGCCTGCTCTGGGAATTCCTGCTGCTGGGGGCCAGCGCGGCCCTCATCGCCAGCGGCATGGCCCGGATCCTCTCGGACCTCTACGCGAAGAAAATCCTGGAACTGCCCGCCAACGCGGATCCATGGGCCGCGCCTGTGCTGCTGGCGGCGGCCGCCCTGCTCACGGCCGCGGTGGGCCTGCTGGGATCCTGGAGGAGCTTGAACGCGAAACCCCTGGATGCGCTGAGATCCGAGTGAACCCGGCTCCCCGCGCTGCCTCCCGAGGCGCCTGCTAACATGGAGCTCCGCCCGGTGCGGCCGCGGCCTTGAATGCTGTGCTGCCGCGCCGGGCGCCTTCTTGGCGGGACATCCATGTTCACGGTTTCATTCAAAGGCAAGACCGCAGGCGAGGTGCAGCTGGAGCGGGAGCTGAGCCTCCTGGCCATCGCGACCAAGGCCGAGGTGGACCTCCACCACCGCTGCGGCGGCCATGCGCGCTGCGGAACCTGCCTCGTCACCATCGAAGGCGGCGCTCAAAACCTCAGCGAGCCGCTCTCCGCTGAAAAGCGCATCCTCGCCATCCTCAAAGCCTCCCCGGACCAGCGCCTGGCCTGCCAGGCATGGGCCCAGGGCGACGTGAGCTGCTTAGTGGGAGAAGAGGGGAAGGATCTGCGGAGCGGGAAGTAGCGGAGCAAGAAGTCCCAAGTCTCAAGTCCAAAGTCTCAAGTAAATGCAGTAGCGGCCCCACTCGGGGCCGCTTTACTTGAGACTTGAGACTTGGGACTTCTTTTCGGCCTAGTCGATCAAGAATCCCACGCCCTGCCATACCCGCACGCGGGTCTTGCCTTCGCCGACGGTAGCGGGTTCGAACACCAGGCGCTTGGCGCCCTCCACGCAAGCCTCGTTGGCCTTGTCCACCCACTCGCCAGTGCCCGGCAGGCCCTGCAGCAGTTTGGTGGCCAGCACTTCGCCGCTCTCATTGACGAGCACGTTGACCACCACCACGCCGGTGTCCACCTTCTTCGCCTTGGGACGCACCTGGTTCAGGTTGATGGGCCGGGCGGGATTCACGTCTGGGGTGATGGGAAGCAGGGCGCCTTCCCCCTGCTTTCCGGCCAGCTTGGCGTTGGCGGCGAGCAGGTCTGCTCTGAGTTTCGCGTTCTCTTCCTGCGCGGCCTTGAGGGCTTCGCGGCCCCGCTGGAGGTCCATCAGGATGCTGTCGCCGCTTTGCTGGTTCTCCTTCAGGCTGCCCTTGATCTGCTCCAGTTCCTTGCGGACGGAGGCCGCTTCTTCCTTGGCCAGGTCCCGGCTCTTCTGGGCCGCGGCGAGGTCTTCCTGCTGCACCTGGGCTTCCCGGAGCTTCGCGGAGAGATCATCGCGCTCGGCGGTCAGTTTTTTCACCTGGGCCTGGAGGTTCGCCACAGCCTGGGAAGCTTTCGGAGCCTTGGTCCTGGGTTTCGATCTGGACTGGGGCGCGGACGCGGCGCACAGGGGCAGCGTGAGGGCCGCCAGCGCGAAGCAGGTCGTGGCAAGGCGCATGAATCCTCCCATTGGAAGCATCCAGCTTCTCATAATTCAATTATACGTCGCGGTCCGGGTCCCGGATGGCCCGGCATTGCTCACTTTCAGCACCCCACGGCGGATGAGTTTCGCGAAGATGGCCAGGCACTCTTCAGGAGGAAATGGGCTCCCGGCGATGACATCGCGGATGCTCCAGACCCCGTTCACGCGGGTGGCCAGGAAGGCCTCGCTGGATTCCAGGTGGGTCTGCATCAGTTCGTCCATGCTCAGGGCCAGCTCGAGCACTTGCTCCTGGTCCAGGTTCTGGTCTTCCAGCTTGTGCTGGACCATCTCCAGCATGCGGCTGGCTTCCTGGATCTTCGGGTCCACCTGCAGCAGGCGCCGGAGTTCACTCTGGGCCTCCTGGAGCTTCTCCTTTTCCATCAATCCCTTGGCCTTCATGAGCTGGGCGTGGGTGGCGTCATTCAGGTGCCCGCCCGGATCGATGGTCCGCAACATGCCGCGCTCGAGCATTTCGTGCAGATGCTTGCTGAGGATGAATTCCGACCTGCGGAGTTCCTGCATGAGCTGGGCGATGGTCTTGCGCTCGTCCAGGCGGAACAGCACATCGGCGTCTTCCGGCGAGAGCGGCAGCATATCGGCGATGACTTCCGAAACCGGCCCCAGCACTGCATCCTCGCCCTTGATGGTCTGGCGGATGACCT
The DNA here is from genome assembly GCA_016720465.1 of Holophagaceae bacterium. Classification (NCBI taxonomy): domain Bacteria; kingdom Pseudomonadati; phylum Acidobacteriota; class Holophagae; order Holophagales; family Holophagaceae; species Holophagaceae bacterium. The sequence continues at coordinate 1,787,105 of JADKKO010000004.1, read as the reverse complement.
TCCATTCATCCATCCGGCGGGCGCCTTCCAGCACGATGCCCGTGACCTCCAGGCTGATGAGCATGGTCTTCTGGTCTGGCAGCCGGTTGTCGTGGAATTCGAAAGTCCCCACGCCCCAGAGAAAGGTGTCGTAGATGCTTTCTTCGGTCTTGGTCTGCACCATCCGGCGGATTTCCGCCTCGCTGATGAGGTTGCGGTTCACCAGGATCTTGCCGAGCACCTGGTTCTCATCCTCCTGGGCGGCCAGCGCTTCCGCGAGCTGCTGTTCGGTGATGCGGTTGGAGGCCAGCAGGAACTGGCCCAGGTAGTCCCTGGGATCCGAAGACCACACGGAGGTGACTTTGCCGTCGGCGAAGCTCACGCGCTTGGTGTGGGACGTGCCTTTGATTTCGAGGATTCCGGTCTTCTTCCCAACGGCCAGCCACTGGAAGATGTCTTCCAGGCCCATCGTGGCAAGTTCGCCCTTCAACCCCATTCAGCGGCACCCCATCCCAGATATCCAGTAGCTCAGGCAAGTATTTTACGCACAGATGAATAGGCTGGCCGTCCCGAGGGCAGAATTGGCCTGTTAATAATTTGTAATCATTTCCCGGACAGCCTTCAACACCTTCGACGGATGATGCCTCGCCGCGGACGCATCCAGGTCCAGCAAGGGTCTGGCGGTCACGGGAATGCCCGCGGTCTCCGGACCCGATGGCAGGATCGGAGCTCCGCCTTCCTCCCGGTAGCGGGCCATGACCTCGGGCGAAGGCAGGGAATCATTGACCAGCACCGCTGTGGGCCGCACGCCGCCGATGTCCAGGATCGCCCGGAGGTGGCCCTCCAAGTCCAACCCGCTGGTTTCGCCGGCTTCGGTCATCAAGTTGGCCACGTACAGGATCGGGGCGTTCGTCTGTTGGAGGGCGCGCCGCAATTCCGGAATCAACAGGTTCGGCAGGGTGGAGGTGTAGAGGCTTCCCGGCGCCAGGAGGATCAGGTCCGCCCGCAGAATGGCGAGCATCGCTTCCGGCAGCGGTTCCGGGGCTTCGGGCTCCAGCCAGATGGACCGGATGGGCGCCTTGGTTTCGTTGACGGCGGTTTCGCCGACATAGGAGCGGCCTTCGGCATCCGTGGCGCAAAGGGTCACAGGCACGGTGGTGGACGGAAAGAGCCGCCCCGCGGTCACCAGCACGCCGCTCAGCTCCCGGATGGCCTTCACCCAATCCCCGGTGATGTCCACCATGGCCAGCAGCATGAGGTTGCCCAGGCTGTGTCCCGCCAGGCTTCCTTCGCCTTTGAACCGGTAGCTCAACAGGTCGCTGAGGATGGATTCCTGCCGGGTGAGCGCCGACAGGCAATTGCGCAGATCCCCGGGCGGGATGCCGCCGAGTTCCTCCCGGAGCCGTCCCGAAGATCCTCCGTTGTCCGACACCGTGACGATGCCGGTGAGCTGCCAGGGCTGGTCCGGCCGCTCAGCTTCTGATTTCAGGGCCCTGAGCAGGGCAGCCAGCCCCGTCCCGCCCCCGAGGGTCACCACTCGAAGGGGCAGGTCCGGATGCAGCGCCATGAAGGGTCAGGAACGTTCGATGGCCGCGAAAGGAGCCATGTTGCGGACCGCGTCGAAATCCGTTTCCAGCCGGTAAAGGTGCAGCAGGTCGCCATTCAGCAGCATCGAACGGTTGAGCGCTTCAGCGGCGGCCTCCGCATCTCCGAGCTGCGCGTGGGCCGTCGCCTTCAGGAAGTGTAAAATTCCGCTGGTGGGCGCGGCCTTGATGGATTTTTCCAGCAGCGACAAGGCACCGGCAGAGTCCTTCTTGTTCAACAGCCATTGGGCTTCGCCCTCGGGCCCAGCCGCAGCCTTGGCGGCCTTGGTGGTCTTTTGTTCACACACCACGAGGTAATTGCGCAGAGTCCGCTGCAGGGCGATATTCCCCGTCTCCTTCGCTGGCCCCGCGAGGGCCTTGAAGATTTCCAGCGCCTCGGCGTAGTGCTTCGAACCCACCAGGCCGAGGGCCTTGGTGAGCTGGCTGTCGATAGCCTTGGGGAGCAAGGGTGTAGCTGTCGCGCTCGGTTGTTTCGCCTTAGCCATTCGAATCCTCGCAAGTGTTTCAGACCTGAATCATATCGCAGGGCCGCAACCTTGATTCAACCACGGATTGGAGGAAACGGGTCCTGCACCGGCTGCCGGGCCTTCACTGCCTGAAGATCGCCGACTCCCGGTTCAGGATGTTCGTGGACAGCCAGGCCATGGCCGCGGCCAGCCCCGACGTCATGACGAAAGCCAGGATGTACTGCCAGGCCACGAATTGATGGGAGAACAATTTCCGGATCGTGAGGGCCACGTTCAGCACCGGCACATAGGGCAGCGCAGCCATCTTCTCCAGGCCGGGGGCCGTGGAGAAAACCCCCAGCATGACCACCACGAAAATGCCTGGCGTGATGGCCGTCATGGCCTCCCGGGTGTTTTTCGCCTGGGTGCCCAGCACCAGGATGATGCTGGAGAAGAACAGGCCCAGCGGGACCAGCAGCAGCAGGGTGAGGCCCAAGGTCGATGGGCTGGCCAGGGAAGAGAAGCTGAGGCTTGGCGCCGCGGCCGCTCCGGCCGTGGCGGCTTCCGAGCCCGCCACCTGGTGGCCGAGAAGGGTGAAGCCCAGGCTCATGCCCACTACGTTCATGACCGTGCCGAGGACGCCGATGGAGAAGGTGGCCAGGAGCTTGCCCCAGATGACGTGGCTGCGGGGGATGGCCGTGGAGAGGAGGCTCAGCATGGTGTGGCGCTCCTTTTCTCCGGCGGTCATGTAGACGCCGTGCTGCATCGCGTTGGTGTAAAGGCCGATGAGCAGGATGTAGGGAACGAAGAGTCCGAGCATCTTGCTGAGTTCAAGGGCCAAGTCGCTGGCCTTTTCAGTGATCAGATTGGTGGGCTTCGGAAGATCCTTGGGCGCCCGGATGGCTTCCAGGCGCGCCTGCACCCAGACCTGGTCCTGTTTTTTCAAAGCCTCTTTCAGGCGCTTGAGGGCCAGTTCCGAAGCCTGTTCGCTCTCATCCACCATCGCCTTCACGGTGAAGGGCTCCTGGCGCTGCAGCTTCCCGGGCGCTTCGGCTTCCACGTCCACCGCCAGCTCGAATTTCTTGTCCCGCAAAGCCTGTTTCAGGTCTCCCCCTGGACCGTCCACCAGTTGGAAGGCCTTGGCGTCTCCGAGCAGGAAGGCCTTCACCACGCCGCCCGGATCATTCAGGACGATGCGGCTCGCCTGGCCCCGCCGGCGGTTCGAATCGCCCTGGGCCATCTTGGTCATCATCATGAAGATGGCCGGAAACAGGATGAGCGGGATCACGAAGGTGAAGAACAGCGTCCGCCGGTCCTTGGAGAACTCCATCCACTCTTTCTTGAAGATCAGTCCAACGCCCCTCACCTTGCACCTCCCGCCGCCAACTGGAAGAAGACTTCATCCAGGGTCCGCACCGAGTAGCGGCCGAGTATTTCCCTCGGCGGCGCGTCCCCATAGAGTTCCCCATCGAAGATGATGCCCACCCGGTCGCAGATCTCGTCCACCAGCGGCATGACATGGGTGCTCACGATCACGGTCCGGCCCTCGCTCTTCATCACCCGCAGCAGGTCCAGCACGGTCTTGGCCGTGAGCACATCGAGCCCCGTGGTGGGTTCGTCGAAGATCACCACCTTGGGATCGTGCAGCAATGCCCGGGCGATGGAGACCTTCTGCTTCTGGCCCGAAGAGAGGCCATCCATCTTCACATCGGTGAAATCCATGAGCTGGAGCTTCTCCAGCAGGTAGAGGCCCCGGCGCTCGGCGATGGTGGGATCGACTCCTTGGAACTCGCCGAAAATGCGCAGCAGTTCCCGGGGCGTGAAGCGCTCGTAGACATTCATGTCCGTGGAGAGGTAGCCGAGCTTGCCGCGGACTTTCTCGCCCTCCTTCTGGGTATCCAGCCCGCAGACTTCGATGGTGCCCTGGTCCGGCTGCATCAGGGTCGCGATCATGCGCAGCGTGGTGGATTTCCCGGCCCCGTTCGGTCCCAGCAGGCCGTAGATCTCGCCCGGGTTCACCTGGAAGGAGATGCCGCGCACGGCCTCGATGCGCTTCTTGGCCTTGGTCTTTCCGTCCTTCACCGTGAAGGCTTTGTGAAGGTCCGTCACCTGGATCACGAAAACTCCTGTTGAAGCGATGAAGCCAGTCTAGGAAAGAAGCCCAAGCCCCCGTCCGCAAACCGGCCAACGGGCCGCAGGGATCGGCGAGCGGAACAGCGGCAGGGATCAGCGGAAGGGCTTGATCCGTTCTAGGGATGCTGCATGGTCGTCGCGTAGAAGAACCCGTCCACGCCGACCGTGCCCAGGATCAGCATCGCCAGCCCCATGCAAAGGCAGTAGAACGCGAAACCATTGAGTTTCGGGGAGCGGGTGAACCGATCCAGGACGCCGATGGCGAAGTAGCCGGACACTGCGGCCACCGCCACGCCGACGACGCAGGCGAGGACCGGATTGATGGAGCCGGCTGGAAACCGCATCTCCTCGGGCATCGGCAGATGTTTGACCATGGGCACCACCAGCTCCTTCGCCTCCAGCAAGGCGGCCGCGGCGATGGTGGGAATGCCCAGCAGAAAGCTGAAGCGGGTGGATGAGGGCAATTTAAGCCCGCTGAACACTCCTACGGAAATCGTCGAGCCGCTGCGGCTGAGACCGAAACCCCCGCCCAGTCCTTGGATGGCGCCGATGGCCAGGGCATCCTTCGCCGTCAGCGCTTCGAGGTCGCGGCCAGCCTGTTTCTTGCTGCGCTCATTCGCCAGGTAGAGCATCCAGGCGGTCACCAGCAGGCCGATGCCGTAAACCCAGAGATGCTGCTTCGCGGTTTCTTTGATGCCCTTGGTGGCAAGCCCGAAGATGCCCGTCGGGATCATGGCGATGAAGAGCCAAAGGGCCGATTTGCGTCCCTCGGCATCCTTCCCGATGATGCCCATGAAGACCTGGAACAGCTCTTTTCGGAAGTAGACGCAAAGCGCCAGCAGGGTGCCCACATGCAGCAATACGTCGAAGGCCAACGGCATGCCCCGTCCCAGCATCAGATGTTCGGCCAAGGTCAGATGGGCGGTGGAGGACACCGGCAAGAATTCCGTAAGGCCCTGGATCAGGCCCAGCAGGATGGCGTGCCAAAGTTGCATTCAGACTCCCGGCGTAAAGATTGAGTTTGCCATCCTCCCCTCCATTCCCGTGAATAATGAAGCCATGCGAATCCTTGATTTCCGTTCCGACACAGTCACCAAGCCGTCCCCTGAAATGCGCGCCGCCATGGCGGAGGCCGAGGTCGGGGATGACGTGCTGGAGCGGGACCCCACCCTGGATCGCCTGGAGCGCAAGGTCGCGGAGGTGCTGGGCAAGGAGGCGGCGCTGTGGACGCCCACGGGCTGCATGGCCAACGGCATCGCCATGATGCTGCACCTGCGGCGGGGCGACCGTTTCCTGGCTCCCGCCCAGGCCCACGTGCTGGGTTCGGAACTGGGCACCGCCGCATGGCTCGCGGGGGGCATGCCCGAGGCCCTGCCCTGGACCGGAAAATCCGGCCGCATCACCGGCGACCAGGTGCGCAAGGCTGCGGGAAGCAGCGGCCCTTACTACACATTGCGCACCACCCTGCTCTGCCTGGAGAACACCCATAATTTCGCCGGCGGCACCTGCCTCAGCCTCCAGGACCATCGCGAACTGACAGCAGCAGCCCAAGAAAAAAAGCTCGCGGTGCATCTGGATGGCGCACGCCTGTGGCATGCGGCTGCCTTCTTGGGCGTTTTGGTGCATGAGTTGGCAGATGGCGCAGATACGGTGAGCGTGTGCCTCAGCAAAGGCCTCGGCGCCCCCATGGGTTCCCTCCTGGCGGGCACCGCGGAGAAAATCGAAGAAGCGCGCCGCATCCGCAAAATGCTGGGCGGCGGTGTCCGCCAGGGTGGCGTCATGGCCGCGGCCGGGCTGGTGGCGCTGGACTACCTGCCCCGGATCCCCGAGGACCACGCCAAAGCCATGGAACTTGCGACCGGCCTGCGGAAGCTCGGTTTCCACCTGGAGACGCCCGAGACGAACATCCTGCTGGTGCCCGTGCCCTCGGTGCCCAGCTCCACGGAGGCCTTGCGGGGACTGGGCGTGCTGGCCACCAGCGTGGGCTCGGCCCTGCGCTTCATCACGCATCGGGATATCGAGGCGGGGGGAATCCAGGAAGCCCTTGGGAGGATCGCCACCTGCGCCGATGCGATCCTCAGCGCTTCCGAAACCTGAACGCATGATCCCAAGGAAAGCCCTAAGAGCGTGTTTTAAAATTCCCCCGTGCCGCGACGGAGGTCAGCCGCGATGCAACACAAGGAAGGGGCCGCAGCAGCGTATATGTCATACGCTCAAGGCCCGTGACGCCGTGGTGCGCGCGGCTGGCCCCGTCCCCCCGGGCTGGGGCGGCGGGCTTCGTAGGGCTGCGTTACCCTCCCGTGGCGTATAGGCGATACGCCGTGGTCGGCTGCCTTGCCCTGCTCGCCCGGCGCTCCCAGCGCGGCGCGGGGGAATTTTAAAACACGCTCTAAGCGTCGGACGCGCTAGTGCGTAGATCAGGCCGGTGAACACCATGCGCGATAGCAGTTGGGACAATGGCGGCGGGATGCCTCGGGCGTCCAGCCGGCCTTGGCTCAAGTGGGCGCTCATCGGGACGGGGCTGATGGTGGGCCTCCCCCTGCTGATGACCGCCTCCATCGGCGGCCTGGCCTTGCGCCACAGGGCCCAGCTATGGCCGGTGGTCCGGACCGTCCATGCCCGCTTGCAGACTGATGAAGGCGTCAAGGATCTCTTCGCGAAAAACCCCGCCCTGGCTGATGCCTACGCCAGCGACCAGGACTTCCTGGACACGGTCCGCGCCTGGCGGGCCAAGGTTGGCGATGTGCCCGTCCAGGAGCCGTCCGAAGGCCCCACCTATTCGCCCGACGCGGACCCCGGCGAAGCCGCAGCCTCGGTCCAGGGATCGGGCGGAGCCTGGATGCGGGTGGAGATCCGGGGCGGCGACCTGGCGGGCCCCATCCAAGGCGAGGGAATTGTTCGGATCTTTTTCGGGGAGGACCGGAAGGCGCTCCGGACCGCGCGGAAAAATGCCAATGCCTTGAAGAAGCAGCGGGAATGGGAAGATTTCCGGAAGCTGATGCTCCGGTGCGGCGAGGACCGCGAGGCCCTGGCCCTCTACGGACAGGAACCAGGCTTGCGCGCGCACTACCCGAGCGAGGGCGCCTTTCTGGAATCCATGAAGACCCTTCGGCCAGCTCTGGGCAAGCTGCCCGTGAATCCGGTGGAAGGAGCCCAGGAATTCAGCATCCATCGGTATCAATCGCCCTTCACCCGCTCCCGGATCCTCACGTTCAGGGACAGCGATGGACAGGAACTCGTGGCCACCTGGAAAAGCGGCCAGCTCAGCAATCTGGAACTGCGGCCGGCAAGCCACCGGAGATGAGGCTTCAAGCCCTTGCGAACAGGCTTGAATCCCGCAGGTCCCGCACGATGCCAGGCAGCATCTCCGAGACGGCCTGGATTTCGTCGGGGGTGGTGTACCGGCCCAGCGAAATCCGGATCGTCCCCATCGCGAATTCCGCCGGCACGCCCATGGCCCGCAGCACATGGCTCGGTTCCTTCTGGCCCGTGGTGCAGGCGCTGCCCGTGGACACGCAGACGCCGCGCTCGCTGAGCTTCAACAGCAAAGCCTCGCCTTCGAGCCCCTTGAAACTCAAGAATGATGTGTTGGCGAGCCGCGGTGCGCCCGCTCCGTTGATGCGGACCTCCGGAATGCCAGCTTGGATGGCCGATTCAAGGCGGTCGCGCAACCCACCGATGGCGGCCACTTGGGGAAGGTGCCCCATCGCCAATCCGCAAGCGGCGCCGAGTCCGACGATGCCCGGCACATTTTCGGTTCCGCCGCGCCGGCCCCGCTCCTGATGGCCTCCCAGCATGAAAGGTTTCAACCGGAGTCCGCGCCGGATGAACAGCGCTCCGGTGCCTTTGGGCCCATGGAATTTGTGGCCGCTGAAATTCAACAGATCGATGGGCAGCCCGGCCAGGTCCATGGCCACTTTCCCGATGGCCTGGGTGGCATCCACATGCAACAAGGCCCCCTTTTCTTTGGCGATCTGCGCGATCTCCTCCAAGGGGAACAAGACGCCGCTCTCGTTGTTGGCGGCCATGAGGGATACCAGCGCTGTGTCCGGCCGGATGGAGGCTTCCAGCTCGGCCAGATCCAGGCGCCCTTCAGCATCCACGCCCAACTGCGTGATCTCGGCCCCTTGCCGCTTCAGCCAGTCGCACATGGCCATCACCGCCGGATGTTCCACCGCGCTGACGAGGAAATGCCGTTTCTTTGGGAACGCATCGAAAATGCCCCGGAACGCGTGGTTGATGCCCTCGGTGCCGCCGCTGTTGAACAGGATCTCCGCCGGAGAGCAGCCCAGGAGGGCGGCCACCAGGTCCCGGGCCTGCACCACCGCGCCTTCGCTCAGATGCCCCAGCACGTGGCCGGAGCCCGCGTTGCCGTAACTTTCCTGTAAAAAAGGCAACATCGCATCCAGCGCTTCGGGGGCAAGCCGCGTGGTGGCGTTGTTGTCCAGGTAGATGAGCATGGCAACAGCATCAGGTGGAATGGCCTTCCCCGTCCATGGCCAAGGCGGGTGGATCGGCGGCAATCCATGAACGCTTGATCAATTAGGAAGTTCCGCGGACCCGTTTGGCCGTCCCCCGGAACCCCTGGGACACCGCCGGTGCGCAATTGAGCACAAAATCACCGAAAGTCTGGCGGTACCACCGGTACTCTATAAGCCATGGATTGGTCTCCAGGAAATGGAGCCCGAGCGATCCCACCCGGAGGAACCATTCGTTGCGACCGAGAAGCCAAACCCCTGCCGCAGAATTTCGATCCACCATCGCCAAGCCCTTGATTCTCTCGACCATCCCCATGCTGCTGCTGTCGCTTGGATGCCGGCGGGAGGAAGCAACCCGCTACCGCGTGCCCAAAGACGCCGCGGCGCCCGCTGCGATGCCTTCGGGGACGGCCGGGATGCCGCCGCCGGGAATGGGAGTCCCGGGCGATGTTCCCGCGCCACCGCGCCCCACGGGCCAAGGCGCCCTGAAATGGTCGCTTCCCCCGGGCTGGACCGAGGGCGAGGCGGGCGGCATGCGCTACGCCACCCTCAAGCCGCCCGTCCAAGGGAAGGTCGAGGCCACCGTGGTGGTGCTGCCCGGAATGGCCGGCGGCGAACTCAGCAACGTCAATCGCTGGCGCGGCCAGATCGGACTCGGCCCCATCGATGAGCAGGCCCTGGCCGCCGCGCGCAAACCCATCAAGTCGAAGGCCGGCACGGTCTCCGTGTTCGACTTCACCGGAGAGGGCCAGGCCAAGAGCCGCATGGTGGCCGGCCTCATCACCACCAACGATGGAAACACCTGGTTCCTGAAGCTCGTGGGCGACGCCGGCCCCGTAGGGAAAGCCGAACCGGACTTCATGCGCATCATCGGGAGCCTCCACCTTGACTAACAAATACCTGCAAAAAGCCTGGGACGTCCTGTCCTCCTTCCAGCTCACCATCGCGTCCCTGGCCTTGCTCATGGTGCTGGTGGTGCTCTGCACGCTGGCCCAGGTGCCCCTGGGCACCTATGGCGCCGTCAACATGTACATGCGCAGCATCCTGGTCTGGTGGGGGCCTGAAGGGTCGACCTGGATCATTCCCGTCTTCCCCGGCGGGACCATCGTAGGGTTGATCCTGACCCTGAACCTGCTCGCCGCCACGGTGAAACGCCTGCAATTCACCTGGGCCAAAGCGGGCCTTTGGCTCGTGCACCTGGGCCTGATCCTGCTGGTGTCGGGAGAGTTCGTGTCCGCGGCCCTGCAGGTGGACGACCGCATGGCCATCGAACAGGGGCAGACCGTGAACTTCGTGGAGAGCTACCGGGACACGGAGCTCGCAATCATCGATGTGACGGATCCCGCCTTCGATGAGGTGTTCGCCGTGCCCACGAGCCTGCTGGCGAAGGCCAGCACGGTCAATCTGCCCAACAACCCCATCACGCTGAATGTGAAGCGCTTCTTCCCGAACGCCGCGCTGGCGGACCGGGGTCCCATGGAGCCGCCTTCCATCGCCACCGCGGGCGTCGGTCCCAGCGTCAAGATCGAGGAGCGGGCCGTCGTATCCGCGGACAACGAGCTGAACAACACGTCCGTGTTCGTCGAACCCGTCGCGGCGGGCCGCAGCTACGGCATCTGGCTGGTGTCCATCGCCCTGGGCGCCCCCCAGTCCTTCATCCATGAAGGCCGCACCTACATGATGTCCATCCGCCCCACGCGGCACTACCTCCCCTACGCGCTGACCTTGAAAAAATTCAGCCATGACAAGTACCCCGGCACCGACATCCCCAAGAACTTCTCAAGCCTCGTGCAGATTTCCAACCCCTCCAAGGGGGAGGCCCGGGACGTCCTGATCTACATGAACCAGCCCCTCCGCTACGAGGGACGGACCTTCTACCAGGCCAGCTTCGGCAAGGGCGACACCCTTTCCATCCTGCAGGTCGTCGAGAATCCAGGCTGGCTGCTGCCCTATATCTCATGCGTCCTGGTGACCATCGGTCTCCTGGTGCACTTCGCCATCATGCTGCGCCGTTCGCTCTCGAAGCGGCAGGAGAAGGTGTCATGAAACTCGCCAAACTTTTCCCCTGGATCGTCGGCGCCGTAGCCCTCTTCGCGGCCATCTTCTCCGCCATGCCGCCGGGCAGGGCCAACGGCTTCGACATCAATGGATTCGGCAAGCTGCCTGTCCTCGAAGGGGGCCGGGTGAAGCCCCTGGATTCCGTCGCGCGGAATTCCCTGCTGCTGATGCGCAGCAAGCAGAGCGTCCGTTTCGAGGGCAAGACCATCAGCGCCGACCAATGGGCCCTGGACCTGATGTTCCGTCCCGAAGCGGCCGACAAACAGCCGGTGTTTAACATCGATGATCCCGATGTGCTGGGCCTCATCGGCCTGAAGCAATCCTCGGTCCGCTATTTCAGCTTCGAGACCCTGGCTCCGCACATCGATGAGCTCGAGAAGCAGGCCAAGGTCGCCCAGCCCATCGACGCCAAGAAGCGCACCCGCTTCCAGTCCGCGGTGGTGAACCTGTTCGACCGCGTCTACATGTACTTCCGGCTGAAGAACACCCTGCAGCTCGCGGGGACGCCCGGCCTCGCCGTGCAGATCCAGGCCGTGGGCGCGCCGCAGGCGGCGGAGATGCACAGCGCCCTGGCTCAGTTGGCGATGTTCCGGATCCTGCCTCCCCTCGCCGGGGAGAAACCGGAAGCCTGGCAGAGCGTCGGCGAGGCCCTGCAGGCCAGCGCCATGGGCCAGCCGCTGCATCCCGGCCTCGCGCCCCTGTCGCGCATCGCGGCGGCCTACGGAGCGCAGGATGCCGCAGCCTTCAACAGCAGCGTCGCCGAATTCCAGGGCCTCGTCTCCAGCCTCCGGCCCGAGGCCATGAGCCACGCGAACAACGAGATCACCTTCAACCGGGCGCAGCCCTTCTACGTGGGCATGATCATCTACGTCCTGGCCCTGCTGACCATCTTCGTCTCCTGGATCTGGAAAGGGGAACTGCTCCAGCCCACGGCCTTCTCCCTGCTGCTGGTCGGCGCCATCGTGCACACCTGCGGCCTGGCCTTCCGGATCATCCTGCAGGGCCGGCCGCCGGTCACCAACCTGTATTCCTCCGCGGTGTTCGTGGGGTGGGGAGCGGTGATCCTGGGCATCGTGCTGGAGCGGATGTACAAGAAGGGCTTCGGCACCGCCGTGGCTACCGCCGCCGGCTTCGGTTCACTCATCGTGGCCCAGCACCTGGCCGAGGGCGACACCATGGAAATGATGCGCGCGGTGCTGGATTCCAACTTCTGGCTGGCCACCCACGTGGTGACCATCACCATCGGCTACAGCGGCACCTTCCTGGCTGGCGCCATCGCCATCGCCTACACGCTCTGGAAGCACATCGCCCCCGACCCCGATCCCGAGACCGGCAAAGCACTGGTGGGCATGGCCTACGGCATCATCTGCTTCTCGCTGCTGTTCAGCTTCGTGGGCACGGTGCTGGGCGGCATCTGGGCGGATCAATCCTGGGGCCGGTTCTGGGGCTGGGATCCCAAGGAGAACGGCGCCCTGCTCATCGTGCTCTGGAACGCGATCATCCTGCACGCCCGCTGGGCGGGCATCGCCCGGGACCGCGGCATCATGACCATGGCCATCTTCGGCAACGTGATCACCAGCCTCTCCTGGTTCGGCGTGAACATGCTCGGCGTGGGCCTGCACTCCTACGGCTTCATGGACGAGGCCTTCGTCGCCCTCATGGGCTTCATCGCCTCCCAGGGGATTCTGATGGGCCTCTGCATGCTGCCCCGGCGCTTCCAATTCCAGAAGCCCAGTCCCCAGTCCTGATCTTCAATCATTCGCCCGCATCGAAGGACAGCAGCGTGGGGTTCCGGCCCTGCAGGATGTCCTCCATGCGCACCCTCACGCCAGCCTTGGTGTCGGGGTGGGTGAGGATGTAGAAGCGGTCCGAAGCGATGGCTTCGAAGACCGCCTCGGCCACGCGGTCGGGCTCGATGCCGCTGGCCGTGGCCTGCAGCACCGCGGCGGCGATTTTCATGGACACCGGGTCGAAGGTCTTCAGGTCGCTCCGTTCGGCGTCCTCGCGGTTCCGTTCGGACTGGGCAATGCGGGTCTTCACCCAGGCCGGGCAGAGCACGGACACCTTGAGCCTGGACTCCCGCAAAGCCAGGTCGTGGTGCAGCACTTCCGAGAGGGCCACCACACCGTGCTTGCTCACGCTGTAGGCCGCGAAGCCCGGCGTGGCCAGCAGGCCTGCGGCTGAAGAAGTGTTGATGATGCGGCCTTCTTCGCCATCGGAGATCATGCGCGGCACAAACGCTTGAAGGCCGTGGATGACGCCGTGGAGGTTCACTCCCAGCACCCAGTCCCAGTCCTCGACGCTCACTGCCCAAGCGGGTTTGCATAGCGCTACGCCCGCGTTGTTCACCAGCAGGTGCACCCGGTGGAAGCGGGTGAAGGCTGCATTTGCCAGGGCTTCCACCTCATCGAAATTGGAGACATCGGCGGGGATTCCGATGGCCTCGGCGCCCTGCCCCTCCAGCTCGGCCACGGTGATTGCCAAGCTGTCCGCGTTGATGTCCGCCAACACCAGTTTCATGCCTTCCCTGGCGGCGCGAATAGCGATGGCCCGGCCGATGCCCTCGGCTCCCCCCGTGATGACCGCGACCTTGTCTTTGAGATCATCCATTGGGTGGCCTCAACTTAACTGAATCCCAATTCAGCCCAAGCACTTCATCCAAGTTCTCCGGTGACGGTCGACCAGATTCCCATTCGCGTCGGAGGTATCCAAGGGCAGTGCTCAGACGGGAATTTTTGGAGGCTGATTCAAGCCATGCCCAATCCCATCCCGGCGTGTTTCCCTGCATCACCAATACCGCCAAGGCCTGCACGTATGCATCTGCGTGATTCCAGCCAACTACTTGAGCCAAACGGTCCAGTAAAAGCGCTTCTGGACGGATGCAGCGAACCATCCCGCCCGTGGAGGTTGGAACCACAACCGTGTCCTTTTCAGCGTCTAGGTGCACATCAGCAACACCCAATGGCCCAGAAGGAAATTCAACAGCGACTCCGTCCACGATGATGTAACGGCCCTCGCGCTTGAAGTCTGGGAATCGCGTGAAATCGCTCGCCTGAAGATGGGTGATGAAATCCAAATCCTCGGTTTGGAACAACCCATCAGTTCTTCCGGTCCAGACCTGCACAGCAGCTCCACCCACCAAAATAGGTGCCGCATTGAGTTCTGAGAAAGCCAGCAATAAAGAGGGTGGGATGAATGCTGGAGTGGGTTTTAGCGTTGGCGGGGAATCGGGCCCACGCCCTGGTTCGCCTTGGTTCATGTCTTTTTCACCGAATTGGAAGGCATGGCTCGCTCTCCCAGGGACCGCGTGCCAACGACACTTTCCCGCTCGATGATGGGATCTCCCAAACGGCGCAACAACGCTCGTTTCTCGGGATCCCTGGGCTTGCTGGAAGGTCGGGCATTCAGCACGGGGCCATAGGCGGCGATCAACTCGTCAAGGGTCATCTGCGGCATGGCACTTCTCCTTCCAAAGCTCATTGTTGGGCTATCTAGGCCAGGTTTCCAGTAAGGATGGGAAAAATCAGACCGTCAGGTATCCGCCGTCCACGTTGAGGCAGGTGCCCGTGGTGTAGCCGGCGGCGCTGGACACCAGGTACAGCACCGCTCCAGCCATCTCTTCGGGCTGGGCGACGCGATGCATCGGAATGTGCTCCAGGGCTTTTTCCAGGATCGCGGCATTGCCTGTCAGCGCCGAGGCGAACTTGGTGTCCGTAAATCCCGGCAGCAGCGCGTTGACACGGATCTTCATCGGCGCGCACTCCTTGGCGAAGGCGTGGGTCATGGAGATGATCGCCGCCTTGGTCATGGAGTAGATGCCCTGGAAGGGGCCGGGAATGACGCCGTTCACCGAGGCCACGTTCACGATGGCGCCACCCTGCTTCATGAGTTTCGCGCCGCCCACGGACATGTAGAAATAGCCCCGGATATTCACGTCCACGGTCTTCTGGAAGGCGCCCATGGGCGTGTCCAGAATGGGTCCGAAGTAGGGATTGGCCGCGGCGTTGTTCACCAGGATGTCGAGGCGCCCATGCTTGGCCTCGATGGCCGTGAAGATGGCTTCGATCTGCTCCATCTCCCCGATGTGGCAGCCCAGGGCCTCCGCCGAACCACCGCTCGCCTCGATCGCCTGCACCACGGGCGCGCAGTGCTCCGCTTTGCGGCTGGAGACGATGACGTGGGCCCCGTGGGCGGCCAGCAATTTCGCAATCGCCTCGCCGATGCCCCGGCTGGCCCCCGTCACCAAGGCGATCTTGCCGCTGAGATCAAAGGTCGCTGGGGTCATCAGTTCTCCTGAATCGTCGGTAATGCCTATAAAAAGCTAACCACGCGGAGGGCAGCGGAGAAAAGCGGAGGGTAGCGGAGGGAAAAAGGTCATAACCAATGCTTTCTAGTTTTTCTCCGCTTCCCTCCGCTCCTCCGCTGCCCTCCGCGTGGTGTTTTTTTAAACTTTCGACGCCGCGATCAGCTTCAGGCAGCGCTGTTCGAGGTGGTTCGTGATGTGGACGAAACCTTTGAAGGCCGGGTTCGCGGTCTGGCCGTGGTGGTAGCGGTAGTAGATCTGCTGCACGATCACCGCCAGGCGGAATAGGCCGTAAATCAGATAAAAGGTGATGTCGTCCACCTTCCGCCCGGTCCGGGCGGTGTAGTAGTCGATGGCTTCCTGGCGCGTCAGCATGCCCGGCAGGTGCGTGGGTTGGCGCCGCATGCGCTTGAAGGTTTCGTCGTCGTCCGCCTGGACCCAATAGGCAAGCGAGTTGCCGAGGTCCATCAAGGGATCACCCAGCGTCGCCATCTCCCAATCCAGCACGCCGATCACCCTCGTGGGCTGTTCCGGATCCAATACGACGTTGTCGAAACGGAAATCGTTGTGGATCAGGCAGGTGGCGCTGTCCTGCGCAGGCATGTTCTTGGCGAGCCAGGCCATCACACCCTCGAAATCCACGGCGTTGTCCGTGCGCGCCTTCCGGTAGCGGTCGCTCCAGCCCTCGATCTGGCGCTGCACGTAGCCTTCGCCCCTGCCCAGCGACTCCAGACCCGCGGCCTTCCAATCCACCTGATGCAGTTCGATGAGCTTGTCGAGAACGTTGAGGCAAAGCTGGCGCGTCTCGGCTTCATTGAGGTTCATTCCTTCCGGCAGATCCTGGCGCGGGATCAGCCCCCGGATGCGTTCCATCACATAGAATTCGCTGCCCAGGACGCTCGCGTCCTCGCAAACGGCCAGCACATCCGGAACGTAGGGATAGTGGGCTTTTAGCGCCGCCATGATGCGCGCCTCCCGCCCCATGTCGTGGGCGCTCTTCGCCTTGTGCCCGAACGGCGGCCGCCGCAGGATCAGCTCGCGGTTGTCGTAGCAAACCAGGTAGGTCAGATTCGATGCTCCCCCAGGGAACTGCGTGATGACGGGCGTTCCCGCCAAGCTTGGATCCACGCGCTTGAGAAAGGCATCCACCGCTGGGATGTCCAGTTCCTCGCCATTGCGGATGGGGCCGGATTCATCGATCAGGGGCACAAGAACTCCGCGGCACCAACTTGAAAAAACCATCTAAATTGCGAACCATCTTATTGAATTTGACATTGTCCCTGAGCCTGCGCAACTCACCGAGGAAGAGCCGAAACAACAAGGATAAAGGGAGGGGAAAGCAAGCGCCAACCTTGTTCTCATCCCCTTTATCCCCTTCATCCCTGATCAAAAAGTCCTTTTCATTTTTTCGCCATCTCCTTCCCCGCCTACGCCGCCTGGGCCTTAAGTTCCTGCTCGGCGATGCTGGCACGATGGACTTGGTTGGGGGCCAATAACGATTACATCAGAGGAGGTTCTGCAACTCATCCACCGTTAAGCGGGCCTGTTTCAATATGTGTGACAGCGTGGAGCGCTTGATCGGCCTGTGCGCCGGCACAATCAGTTTCAGTGTTTCGTCGGGTGTGTGTTTCTGCAATCGGATGTGGCTGCCCCGCTGGCGTACCACAACCCAGCCGTCCCTGTTCAGCGCCCGGACTACTTGCTCATAGTTCAGGCAGGGGACTTTGGTCATACAGCGATCTCAAAGACCTCGGAATCCGGAGAGAAAGTGGCATCGTCATCCACTGATTCGAGATATAGCTCGATCGCCTCTTGGACGTTGGCCAGGGCCTCATCGCGGGTGTCGCCTTCGCTTAGGCATCCGGGAAGCGCCGGAACGATCGCCGTGAACCCACCCTCTTCGCTCGGTTCCAGAACCACTCGTAGCTTCATGGGCACTCCCCTGCCATCCAAAGGTAATCCCAGAGCGAACCAAGGGCAATTGATGGGCGTTTGCCGGGGACAAAGAGAAAGATCAATCGCCGGGGATAAAAACGGATGCACCGGGATGAAAGCAAACACCGATCACGTTCTTATCCCCGTTCATCCCCGTATATCCCCGGCAAAATAATCTTCTCATTTTTTCGACATTTCCATCCCCGCCTTTTCCGCCTGCGCCTTGAGCTCCCCCTTGGCGATGCTGGCGCGATGCACTTCGTCGGGGCCGTCGGCGAGGCGGAGCATTCTGGCGTAAGCATAGAGCCCCGTGAGGGGGAAATCCTCGCTAAGCCCTGCGCCGCCGTGCATCTGGATGGCCTGGTCGATGACCAGTTGCGCCATGTTCGGCGCGACGACCTTGATCTGGGAGATCTCGCTCTTGGCGCCCTTCACACCGACGGTGTCCATGAGCCACGCGGCCTTGAGCGTGAGCAGCCGCGCCTGTTCGATGGCCATGCGGGCGTTGGCGATGATGTCCCGGTTGCCGCCCAGCAGCGCCAGGGGTTTGCCGAAGGCCACGCGGGTGAGGGAGCGCTGGCACATGAGTTCCAGGGCCCGCTCGGCGGCGCCGATGATGCGCATGCAGTGGTGGATGCGCCCAGGGCCCAGGCGCCCTTGGGCGATCTCGAAGCCGCGGCCCGGACCGCTGATGAAGTTCTCGATGGGCACGCGCACATCCGTGAAACTCACTTCGCCGTGGCCGTAGGGCTCGTCCAATGCGCCGAACACCGGCACCATGCGTTCCACCTTTAAGCCCGGCGCATCGATCGGGACCAGCACCATGGAGTGCTGTGAGTATTTCGGCGCGGTGGGGTCCGTGAGCCCCATGAAGATGACGAAGGCGCAGTTGGGGTGCCCGATGCCGCTGCTCCACCACTTGCGGCCGTTGATGACGATCTCATCGCCCTGCACCACCGCGGTGGCGCGCATGTTGGTCGCGTCGCTGGAGGCGACCTCGGGCTCGGTCATGCAGAAGGCCGAACGGGTCCTGCCTTCCAGCAGGGGCTTCAGCCACTGTTTTTTTTGGCCCGCGGATCCGTACTGCACCAGCACTTCCATGTTGCCCGTATCCGGCGCGTTGCAGTTGAAGACCTCCGGAGTGATGAGCGAGCGGCCCATGAGCTCCGCCAACGGCGCGTACTCCAGGTTGGTGAGCCCCGCGCCATATTCCGCGTCCGGCAGGAACAGGTTCCAGAGCCCCGCAGCCTTGGCCTTGTCCTTCATCTCCTCCATCAGCGGCGGGACATTCCAGGGCTGCGGCCCGCGCTTCAGTTGCGAAAGGTAGGTTTCTTCAAACGGCGAGACGTGATCGGCGATGAAGGCCGACACGCGCTGGATGTAGTCAGCGGCCTTGGGTGAGTGCGCGAAATCCATGGTGGCTCCGGTTCTTTTGAAATCAAAACGCTCGCAGAGGTTCGCAGAATAAAGGGAGAACGCGGGGAAAACACTCCTTTATTTCTGTGCGAGGCCCTGCATTATCTGCGTTCCTCGGCGTGTGAACTGATCTCCCCGCCGTCAGCGCGTCCAGACGCCCACCGCGAGGGCGGCCACCTGGATCAGGAACCAAAAGATGCGCTGGTACAGGAGCCGGAGCGCTCCGCGGCACCGCTCGGCCTCGCTGCGCGCGGGACCGCCGGGCAGACCCATTTCCTTGATGGCTGCGTCGAAGGATTCCCCATTAGTGATGCGGGCCTCGGCCAGATCCAGGAATATCGCCGCATCGAAACGGATGCGCCAGCCGAGGTAGAGCCCGCAGACTCCAGCCAGCAGGCTCGCTGCGCCCATCCCCGTCGGAAGCGGGGCCGGGTGAAGCCAAAGCAGGACCAGGGCCGCCAGCAGCAGGATCCACGCAGGGGGTTCCAGCGGCGCCCAGGCAGCCAGAAGGCGGGCCGTGACCAGGGATGTGGGCGGATGCGGGTTCATGGTGCGGCTCCGGGAGTGGCGTGCAGGGATCCCTCGATGGCCCGCAGATGTTCATCGGAAAGCGAGACGGGGCGGCAGCGGGCCACGCGGTCGATGGCTTCACGCGCCGAATGGACGCGGCCCTCGCGGAGCAACCAGCTGCACACAGCCGCGGCGCTGCGGGACCGTCCCAGGGCGCAAAACACCAGGACGGGCCCTTCCTTCCTCGCCCCTTCGATGGCCTCCGCTGCCCTCGCGAGGGTCAAGGGAGCGGGAATGGAAAAGTCCAGAATGGGGATGCTCCGGTAATGTTTGTGTTCCGGTCGCACCGATAACTCCGCGCTGAGATCCACCAGGCAGGTGAAACGATTCACGTCATCACCGTGGATGGGCGCCCTCCCCAGCCAGACTCCTGCCATGACCTCGTCCGGCTGGGGCCGGGCGCGGGTCCACAGCCAGGAATTCAAGCGGGCGGCCCAGAGGTACGGCGCGAACAGCCATCGGGCCGCCAAGCTCAGCCGCCCATCGGATCCTTTCTGGAAACCCTCCGCACCCAAGAAGGCGTGGTTCAGGGCCACCAGGGCCAGCGACACGGCCGGCCAGAGCAGCCAACCCGCCCACCCCCACAAAACGATCCCGAGCGTCCCCGCCAACAACGCGCCGCCGGTGTAGTACGCGGCCTGCCGCCAGCGGCTGGCATCCCGATGGAGTGACCAGGTTGTCAGGGGAGAGCGTCCGGTGTCAGGCCAGGCCCAGAGGCAGAACCATCCCAGCAGCGCGCCCGAGGGGATATCAACGAAATGGTGCTGGTAGGTGGTGAGCACCGACCCGATGATCAGCAGGAACCATCCCACGACGAGAGGCCGCCATCTCCGGGCTGCCAGCCGATGGAAGTGGACGCCCAGCACGATGGCCAGCGCCACATGCAGCGAGGGCGCCTGGTTGAAGGGGCGGTCGAAGCCCCGCAGCGCATCGAACAGGAAGGCCGGCCAGCCTGTGACGGCGGGCTGGGGAAAGCTGAAGGCCAGCGGGAAAAGGATGAAGCAGGAAACCGCCACCACCTGAGCGGTCAGCATCCGGCGCCCGAGGATATCCACTTCCCGAGGTTCGAGGCACAGGAACAGGGCGCTCGCGTAGAAGAGGTTCTCGGTCCAATAGGGCAGGATGGTCCAGGGCAGGAAAGGAATCTGCCGCTCCCAGCCGAATACGATGCAGGGGACGTCCATCCGGCGCGAAGCAAGCCAATTGGCGGTGCCATAGCTCAGATAGAAGAATGGACCCAGGAAGGCGAGCCAGAGCGCGGCCCGCCCGCAGGGCCGAGGTGGATGCGCCATCAGGCTTCCCGTTGAGCCAGCGATACCGTGAAGATCCCCCACTCGTCGATGCGCTGGCTGAGCTTCCTGAATCCGGCGGCCTCCACCAGTTGATCCATCTCGCCCTGGCTGCGGCGCCGCATGACCCAGGCCGCTCCTTCGCGATGGCTGGTGAGGGCCCGGGCGATCATCTCCAATTGGGGATGCCAGGGCTGGTTCGTGTAGACCAGATAGCCGCCCAGGGGCACGGCCCGCGCCAGGCCCTCCAGGGAGGCCACCAACTTATCGTTGTCCGGAAAGAGTTCGTAAAGCCCCGAGACAACAGCCACCGTCGGTTTGGGCTCCACCGCGGCCAGGCTGTCCCCATGGAAGGCATCGCCCTTTTCGAAACGCGCGAATTCCTCCATGCCCTTGGCCTGGATCAGTTCGGAGCCCTGGCGGACATTGATATCGCTGAAGTCCCGCAGCAGCACGCTCTCGGGGCGCTGGGCCTGGGATTCGATGGCCTCCAGCACATACCGGCCATGCCCCGCAGCGACGTCCAGCACATGGACTGGCTGTCCAGCGGTATGCAGCCTTCCGAAGGCGTCTTGCAGCAGAGCCTCCAGGTGGACCTTGCGCTGGCGGATTCCCCGCCAGCCGATGGAGTTGAGGTAGAACCAATCCACCATCCGCCCGATGGGTGTGAAGCCTTCGGGGCGGTTGCGGTAGACATAGTCCAAGGTGCTCCCCGAATCGAAGCCAGTGGCGTGTCCAAGCCGGATGCCTGCGGAAATGAAACCGCCCACCCAGAGCCCGAACCGCGTGGCGGCCCAGTAGAGTCCGCGCGGCGATACCGGCAGGAGCGGTTTGGCCAAGGCATCCGCTTCCCGCTTGCTCCAGCCCTCCTTGTGGGAGTTGCGCAAATCGGCACGTGAAAAGGGCTCCGCAAAGCCCGCCAACAGGAAGGTCCGAGCCTTGGAGACCGCCTGGGCGCGATCTTTTTCGCCCAAGGTGTCATGGAAGAACCCCTCGAACACATGCTTTTCCTTCCTCGATGCGCTCAAGCGGCTGAAAAAGGCATGCTGGGGCCCATGGCGCACCACCCAATCCGCGCCGGAGATGAGCATCTGCACCGGTGTGGTGATGGCCTGGGCATCGGCCACCACGCGCTCGGCTGCCTCATCGAGGCCGAGCAGGAGATTCACGGAAATGGGCCGGGTGATGAGCGGATCGGTCTGGTAGCTGGCGATGCGCTCGGGGTCGTGGGTCAGGAACTTGGCCTTCACATAGCTGTTGACGAAGAAATTGCCCGACAGGGCCATCCGGAGCCGAAGGAAGGCGCGGGCGAAGGGGACGTAGAGCTTGACCCTGAACGCCGGGGAGGCAACCACGGCGCAGCGGATCCCAGGCGCGTAATCGTGGAGCCAGGTGGCCACCAGCACGGCGCCGACGCTTTGCGCCACCACCGCGATCTGCGCCGGGGTGAAGCCATGCTCCAGACAGATGTGGTCGATGAAGGCCTGCACATCCCGGACGGAGGTTCCGATGCTGGGGCTGAACCCCCGCTCGCCTGGGGAGCGTCCATTGCCCCGGGCATCCCAGGCGAAGAAGGCGTAATCCGGGAGATCCAGTTCCTCGGCCAGATGGATCATCCGGGCCGAGTGCTCGTGTCCCCGATGGAACAGGACGATGGCTCCCTTGGGTGGCTTCTGCGCGGCGGGCGCATGCCGGTAGAACAAGGATGTCCCATCGTGGGTTTGAAAGGACTTCTCATCCAGGGTTCGCATGCGCCGTCCTTCTTCCAGGTGGGTGAAGCTTGGTTGTGCTTTTCTTAGCCAACGGATTTTTATCAGCGGTGATTTGATTCTAAGCGATCCCCGACTCGCACCGGCAGTCCCCCGCAGGTGTTTGCCTGTTCACGGGGTCCCTCCGGGCTAATCTGGAGCCATGACCGCCCCCCTGGCTGAGCGCATGCGTCCCATGACCCTGGACGAAGTCGTGGGCCAGCCGCATCTAGTGGGTCCGAAAGGCGCGCTGACGCGGCTGGCCCAGTCGAAGCGCCTGCCCTCCATGGTGATGTGGGGCCCGCCGGGCACTGGAAAAACAACGCTGGCGCGCATCCTGGCGAAGGAAACCGGGCACGGCTTCGTGGAGTTCAGCGGCGTCACGGGATCCGCAGCGGAGCTGAAGAAATTCCTGCTGGACCAGAAGTCCATGCCGCTTTTCCGCGCGGTTCCCCCGGTGATTTTTCTCGATGAGATCCATCGTTTCAATCGCGCGCAGCAGGATATCTTGCTGCCCTTCCTGGAGCGCGGCGAAGCCATCCTCATCGGCGCCACCACCGAGAATCCGGCTTTCTATTTGAATCCCGCGTTGCGCAGCCGTTGCCAGCTCTTCGATCTGAAGGCTCTTGAGCCCAGCGCCATCCGGGGCGTGCTGGACCTAGCAGCGGCCCGTGAAAAGCTGGATCCGCCGCCGCCGTCCGAGTTGTTGGACTGGCTCTCCCACTGGGCCGGCGGGGACCTACGCTCGGCGCTTTCAGGCTTGGAGGTGTGGGCGGACCTTCCGGCCCAGGAACGGGATATCGCGTCCCTGCAATCGTCCCTGGGAGGCCGCCTGCTGTTCGACCGCGCCGACGGCCACTACGACCTGGCCTCGGCTTTCCAGAAATCCCTCCGCGGCAGCGATGCGGACGCGGCGCTCTACTACCTTAGCCGCATGATCCGCGGCGGCGAGGATCCCCGCTTCATCGCCCGGCGCCTGATGGTCACAGCGGCCGAAGACGTGGGCAATGCCGATCCCCAGGCCTTCATCCTGGCCGAAACCGTGTCGCGGGCCGTGGAGCGCATCGGGTGGCCCGAAGCCCGCATCCCCCTGGCTCAGGCGGTCATCTACGTGGCCAACGCGCAGAAAAGCAATGCCACCATCAAAGCCATCGACGCGGCCCTGGCCGCCGAGGACCAGCCCATCCCGGATGCCCTGCGGGACTCCAATACGAGCACCGCGCGGAAAGCCGGGCGGGGGGCGGGCTACCACTACTCGCACGGCGACTACGACAAGGCGCAGCAATTCCTGCCGGAAAAGCTCCGGGGCGAGGCTTTCCATGAGCCTCAGCGTCCCCAGGAGCGCAGTTGGCGGGACAAGGAAGAACCCGAAAGGGAACGGCTGGATTCCCTCTGGAGCCAATGGGTCGTCAGGAATCCCGAAGGCGGCGAAGTCCCCATGGACGCTTGGTGCCGGGACCTCGAATGCAGCAAGGAGGCCCTGGCGCGGGCGATCCACCACCTTGCCTCGGGGGCCTTCCGGGTGGAGCGAGCGTTGAAAATCATCCCGAATTGAAACTCCTGCGCTGATCCGCGCATGTTTCAGCAACCCTCGCCCGCGCATCCCCGAGGCCCACGAACCCTGAAGGAGGTTCCATGCGCCGTCTTGCTCCCTGCCTGTTGCTCAACTGCCTCGGCTTGACCCTGGCCGCAGCGCCATCTCCAGACCCCATCCACAGTCCCCGCGCGCCAAAACCCATCATCCAGGTGGCGATCCTGCTGGACACCAGCAACAGCATGGATGGCCTCATCGGCCAGGCGAAGTCGCAGCTTTGGACCTTCGTGAACCAATTCTCGCCGCTGCGCCGCGACGGCCAGGCGCCGGAACTCCAGGTGGCGCTCTATGAGTATGGCAAGTCCAGCATCCCAGCGGGGGAGGGCCACCTGCGCATGGTGGTGCCGTTCACCACGGATCTGGATCGGGTATCCGAGCAGCTGTTCGCGCTTACCACCAGAGGCGGCGACGAGTACTGCGGCGCGGTGATCAAGTCCGCCACGGATGGATTGAATTGGAGCCCCTCGCCGCGGGACCTGAAAGTGGTCTTCATCGCGGGCAACGAGCCCTTCACCCAGGGGCGCGTGGACTACCACCAAAGCTGCGAGGTGGCGCGGGCGAAGGGCCTGACGGTGAACACCATCTTCTGCGGGTCCTACCGGGAAGGCGTCTCCACCAATTGGGCGGACGGAGCGCGCATCGCCGGCGGCAGCTACATGAACATCGACCAGGATCGCCAGGCCGTCCACATCCCATCGCCCCAGGATCCGGAGATCGAGCGCCTCGGGGTGGAATTGAACAAGACCTACATCCCCATCGGCGAGAAGGGCCGTTCGAGCTTCCAGAACCAGGCGGTCCAGGACCGCAATGCCATGGAAGCCGGAGCGGGCGCCGCCAATGAAAGGGCCAAGGCCAAAGCCTCGGGCTTCTACCGGGCCGATGGCTGGGATCTGGTGGACGCGGAAAAGGCCGGTTCAAAAAAACTGGAGTCCTTGGACAAGAAGGATCTGCCGAAGGAGATGCAGGCCATGAAACCCGCCGAAGCCCGTGCCTACGTGGATGCCCAGGCCAAACTCCGGGTGGAGCTCCGGGTGAAGATCCAGAAGCTCAGCGGTGAGCGCGACCAATTCATCGCGGCCAAGCGCAAGGAATTGGCGGTAAAAGGCGCAGCGAAAACGTTGGATGCCGCCATGGCCGAAGCCCTGGCCGCGCAAGCCAAAGCCAAAGGATTTGAGCAGAAATAAGGCCTCAGCCCAGGAACCCCATCTTGCCCGATTGGTAGTCATCGAAGGCCTGCTGGATTTCCTCAGGCGTATTCATGACGAAGGGCCCGTAATGGGCGATGGGCTCCTTGAGGGGAAGCCCCGCGAGCACCATCAGGCTTGCGCCCTGCGCGCTCTCCACGCGGATGGCCTCGCCCTTTTCGCCGAACACAGCCACATCATCCGGGCGGAGATTCTGTCCTGATACCACAACATCTCCGTGGAGCAGCGCCACCGCGGCCAGGAATCCTCCAGGAATCGAGTGCTCGAAACGGCTTCCGGCCTCCAGCTCGATGTGGGCGTAGGCGATCTTTGCCGGGGTCTCCGCGGGACCTGTGCGGCCCAGCCACTCGCCCGCCAGTGCGCGCAGGCGGCCGCCTTCGAAGGCTTGCCAAGGCATCATGGCGGCGTGCAGGTCCGTATAGCCGGGCTGGCTGCCCTTCTCGGATTTCGGCAGATTGATCCATAGTTGGACGCCTTCGATGGGACCGCCGGTCTCCAGATGCTCGGGCACGGGCATCTCCTCATGCACGATGCCGCTGCCTGCGTTCATCAACTGGGCGCCGCCCGGTTCCAGGAGGCCCTGCCCGCCGGTGCTGTCGCGGTGGCGGAAGGCCCCCTGCATCATGTAGGTGAGCGTCTGGAAGCCACGGTGGGGATGGGGCGGAAACCCCGCGTCCGTGCCGGGGCTCAGCACCATGGGGCCGAAGTGGTCCATGAGCAGGAAGGGGTCCATCAACTGGAAGGCCTCGCTGCCCCGCATGCCCGCCCCGGGCAGCAGCCGCACCAAGGGCACCTTGTTGCCATCCGTGGTGGGCTGGCCGTGGATCAGGGTCTTCACCTCTCGCATCTTCATGGTCACTCCAGATCGAAAAAGAGGATTTCATTGCTGTCATCGGCTTCCACCACCAACTTGGATTCGGATTCCAGGGCCAGGGCATCACCAGCTTTCAGGGTTTGCCCGTTGGCCAGGACCGAACCCTTGGCCACGTGCAGCCAGCCAACCCGCCCGGGATCCAGGTCGCGGACGAGCTGCACCCCGGCATCCAGACGGGACACATGGACTTTCAGATCCTGGAACACCACCACCGAACCCTCCGCCCCATCCCGGCTGGCCAGGAGGCCCCAGGTGTTGCGGAAGCGTTCGTCGGGAAAGGCCACCTGGTCGTAGCGCGGACTCAGGTCCTTGGCTTCGGGCAGCACCCAGATCTGCAGAAAATGAACAGACTCGGACTTGGAGGAATTGAATTCGCTGTGGCGGATGCCGGTGCCCGCGCTCATGATCTGGGCCTCGCCGGGTCGGATGATGCCCTTGGTGCCCAGGGAATCCTGGTGCTCCAGGGCGCCCTCCAGCACCCAGGTGAGGATCTCCATGTCCTTGTGGCCGTGGGTCCCGAAGCCCGCCCCCGGCGTGACCCGGTCCTCGTTGATCACCCGCAGGGCGTGGAACTGATGATGGGCAGGGTCGAAATACTCGCCGAAGGAAAAGGTATGGCGCGTATCCAGCCAGCCGAAATCGAAATGCCCCCGGTCTCCGGATCTTCGCAAGGTCAGCATCGGTGCCTCCAGGGCCAGGGGAGCGGCCCTGGAGATATTATATGTTTAAACATCTATTATTCAATCCCCAGTGTTTTCCTTCCAGCTCCGGCCTATGTTGGAGACGGAGGATGCCATGTTCCAGTCGGTGCTCGTGGGTGTGGATTTTTCGGAGGCTTCCCGCCAGGCCCTGAACCGGGCCCGGTCCCTGGCAGAAAGACTGGGGGCGCCCTTGACCGCTTTGCATGTCCTGCAGCTTCCTCCGCCGCTGCTGCCGGAAGTCCAGCTGCCCCTGCCCGACCCGGACTGGACCCAGGATATGGAACGCCGGGCAGGAGAGCAGTTGGAGAAGTGGATCGAAGGGTTTCCGAATGCCCAGGCCATGATCCGCTGGGGGAACCCGGCCGAGGAGTTGGTCGCCGCCGCGGATCCGGAATCCCTGCTGGTGGTGGCCCAGGTGGGCCATTCGACTTGGGAGCGCCTGCTGTTCGGCAGCACCGCCGCGCGGGTGGTGCGGCACGCGCCCTGCGATGTGCTGGTGGTGCGCGCGGAACAAAAGCGGAAACCCTGATTTTTTTCGGTCTCAGGCCTCCAGCCTCAGGCTGAGATCCGCAGCGGGGGCGCTGTGGGTGAGGGCGCCGACGCTCAGGAAATCCACGCCGGTCTCGGCGACTTCCCGGGCGCGTTCAATGGTGATGTTGCCGCTGGCTTCCAAGAACAGGCGGCGGCCGGAGGCATTGCGCATCTGCACGGCGGCGCGCAGGGCTTCCAGATCCATGTTGTCGAGCAGCACGCCATCCACCTCCGGCAATTCCAGGCACTGGGCGAGCTGCTCCAGCCGCTCGACCTCGACCTCGATGCGGACGAGGCTGGGGCTCAGGCGGCGGGCGGCTTCCACTGCGTCCCGCAGGCTGTCGGCGGCGGCGATATGGTTTTCCTTCAGCAGCACGCCATCGCCCAGGGTGAGGCGGTGGTTGAAGCCCCCGCCGCAGCGGACCGCGTACTTTTCCAGAAGCTTCAGGCCTGGCGTCGTCTTGCGGGTATCGAGGATCTTCGCGCCGGTCCCCTCGATCATCTCCACGAACATCCCCGTGAGGGTGGCGGTGCCCGACAGGCGTTGGAGCAGGTTGAGCATCACCCGTTCGGCCATCAGGATCGAACGGCTCGGACCCTCAAGGGCGAGGACGACACTCCCGGGCTGCACGATGCTGCCGTCCTCCTGCCAGGGCGTGGCCTTCACGCGCTCATCGACGATGCGGAGGACTTCCGTGGCCATGGGCAGGCCTGCCAACACCAGCAGCGACTTGGCCTTGATGGCTCCGCGCATGGGCCGGTCCCGCACGGAACCCGAAGTCCAATCCTGGTGCCCC
The DNA here is from genome assembly GCA_016720465.1 of Holophagaceae bacterium. Classification (NCBI taxonomy): domain Bacteria; kingdom Pseudomonadati; phylum Acidobacteriota; class Holophagae; order Holophagales; family Holophagaceae; species Holophagaceae bacterium. The sequence goes on along the minus strand of JADKKO010000004.1, from coordinate 1,759,444 downwards.
AGTCCTCCCGCAAGAATGCGCGGAGCTGGTCGCGGTAGGTTTCGGGATGGGGCGGGTTGAACATGCGAAAAGCTTAGCTCATGGATGAAGGGCCGGGTGGCCCTGCGGTTCCTATTTTCCAAACCGCGCTGGCCCAATCCCGGGTCATGGACCACAATGCGGGAAACAAGAGGCCGACATGCATCCTGCCAAAGGTCAATGGATCAACCTGTCCGTGAGCGATGGCACATCCATGAGGGCCTTTGTGGCGCGCCCCAGGGACGCGGCCACGGCCCCGGGCCTGCTGGTCCTGCAGGAGATCTTCGGGGTGAACGGCCATATCCGGGAAATCTGCGAACGCTTCGCCATGGAGGGATTCACGGCCATGGCGCCGGAACTTTTCCATCGCACCGCGCCGGGGTTCATCACCTCCTACGATGACTACGCCCCTGGGCGCGAGGAAGCCGCGAAGATGACCCTTCCAGGCCTTGAAGATGATTTCCTTGCGGTCGGGGACTGGTTCGCAGCGGATGCCCAGACCGCCTCGCGGAAGCTCGGCAGCATCGGATTCTGCATGGGGGGACGCATGAGCTTCCTGGCGGCCACCACGTTGCCCCTGGCCTGCTCGGCGAGCTTCTACGGCGGCAACATGCCCCAGCACCTGGACCGCCTGGACCGCCTCAACAGCCACCTGCTGCTGGTGTGGGGAGGCCAGGACGCATCGATCCCCAGCGACCAGCGGAAGACCCTGGAAGACGCCCTTCTGGATGCCAAGAAGAGCTACCTGAGCGTTTGTTTCGAAAATGCAGGCCACGGCTTCTTTGCGACCAGCGCAGCAGCTTCCACTCCGAGGCCGCCCATCTGGCCTGGCCCCTGGCCCTGGATTTCCTGCGGAAGTACCTGGATCCGGATGCGAGGAAGTAGGGCTGGGGGTATGGGCTCTCAGCTTTCGGCCGTCGGCCATCAGCTGATCTGGAGGCGCCTCCGGCGCGCCATGAGTAAAGTCGCGGCCTCCGGCCGCATCCCTATGAAGCTCATAGCTCAAGGCTCATAGCTGATAGCTGATAGCTCCTGCGCTAGACTGGCCCCGAACCCCATCTGGAGCTTCCATGTCCGTCATCACCGTCGAAACCGCCGACCGCATCGCCTGGCTGACCATCAACCGGCCCGAGAAGCTCAACGCCTTGAACACCGAGGTGCTGAAGGAACTGGATTCGGCCTTCGCGGGGCTGGAACACGACGCGGCGGTGGGTGTGGTCGTCATCACCGGCTCAGGAGAGAAGGCCTTCGTGGCGGGCGCCGACATCGCCGAACTGAAGGATCTGGACAGTTCCAGCGCGCGGCGCCAGAGCCTGGCCGGGCAAGCCGTGTTCGAGCGCATCGAGCGCATGCCCAAGCCCGTGATCGCCATGGTCAATGGATTCGCGCTGGGCGGCGGCTGCGAGCTGGCCCTCGCCTGCCATGTAAGGGTGGCTTCGGACAACGCGAGATTCGGCCTCCCCGAAGTGTCCCTGGGCATCATCCCGGGCTACGGCGGAACCCAGCGCCTGCCCCGCCTGGTGGGCAAGGGCGTGGCCTTGGACATGATCCTGAGCGCTGAAATGGTGAACGCCGCGGACGCCCTGCGCATGGGCCTGGTGAGCCGCGTGTTCCCCCAGGCCGAGCTGAAAGCCGGCACCGAGAAACTGGCCAAGACCATGCTCACCCGCGGCCCTCTTGCCCAGGCCCATGCCTTGACCGCCGTGCACCAGGGCCTGGAAATGCCCCAGGAACAAGGCCTGGAGTTCGAGGCCGCGCTTTTCGGCTTGCTGGCCGCCAGCGAGGACATGGGGGAAGGCATGGGCGCCTTCCTGGAGAAGCGCCCGGCGCAATTCAAGGGCCGGTGAACGAAGCCGCCTTGCCTTCCTTCAGACTACCCCCCGAACCAACAGGACATCTAGTCCTGTTCTCCCGCTCCCCCAGTCCCAGCTACCCAGAATCCATCAATTTCAGCGGTTCATCCCGCCTGCGGCACACGTGGCCACATAACCTTGGCGCAGGCAGCCATTTTTCGCGAGATTGGATGTGTTCTCCCTCGGGACCCGGGTGGAAGCGGTGGCCGGACTTCTCCTCCAATAGTCGCGGCCGGCCCGAGGGAGGCGATCAAATGGGCCGGTTCATTTCTTCCCTGCGGCCGCGATGAACGCGAAGGCTGTCTGTTCGTTGCTATGGGCATCGGTGACCCGCACCAGGACGCGGTCTCCACGGACAAGGTTCTTGGGGAGCGCTACCTCGAACCGTTCGGTCTGGCTGTCGAAAATCCGGTCCTCAGGCAGGACCTGGAGCCAGTTTTCGCCGTCGGCGCTGAGGGCCGCTTCCCGGATGACCGAGGTGGCATCCTGGGCCATGAACCGGACATGGACACCCTCGCTGTCGGAGATGGCCGAGAGGTCCGAGATGGACGACGGCGTGTGGTCCACCATGAAGGCCACCGTCCGGAAGGTGCTGGTCAGCACAGCGTTGAAGGGCTGGGTCGGGGCGTCGCTGGCGGTGACTTCCAGGCGGTAGCGGCCATCGGGGAGCGGCAGGGTGTCGAAGGTGAAGAATTTCTCCTTCCAGGCCTTTTCCAGTTCGATGGGGCTGCCCCGGTCGGGAAGCACCCGGATGCGGTACTGGAGGGTGTCGTTGTTGGGGTCGCCAACCCGGAAGACGAAGGCCTGGGAAGCGCGCCGGAAGCTGCGTTTTTCAGAACCCGCATATTGCAGCGCTGGAATGAGCTTCTGTGTTTCCAGCGGGACCCTTTCGATGCCGATGTCATCGGGCGGCGCGCTGCGGGTGATGACCACGCCGGTGGGCATCACATCGATGCCGTCCCATAGGGGAGCCAGATTGCGGCTGGTCCAATAGACCTTCACGGAATCCACCACAGGCGTCGCCGCGCCGCGGGTGCTGGCGAGTTTCAGGCGGAACTGGGCGAAGCGCGCGGAAGGCACGCCCGGGCGCTCGCCGCTCCGGAGGGGCGGCGTCCAGGTGGACCAGGTGCTGTCGGGGGTTTCGGTGGATCCGGTGCGCACCTGCAGTTCGACCGAGGTGCCCGCCGGTTGTTCGGAATCCACGTAGGCTCGGCCCCAGTCGGCCAACGGATTGCCCTTCAGGACGCGGCTTTCCAGAGTGCCCTCGAGGCCCTGGCTGTCGGTGATCTGATGGATCTCGGCGGGATTGGAGCCCACCGCCAGCAGGTCCTGGCCGCTGGCCACGAAGGCGCTGGCCTGGGCGGTGCCAAGATCCTGGAGCGCCGCGAAAGCTTCCTGGTCCCGGCCGCGTTCGCTCAGGGCGATGGAAAAGATGCGCGCGCGGTTGCCGGTGCCCACCAGCAACTGGCCCCGCCAGGCGGCCAGCGAGTAGATATGGCCCTGGGAACTCTGCCACAGGGTTTCGGGCACCCTGGACTTGTCCAGGCGAAGCACCGCGGACTTGGTGGCGGTGCCCGTTTCCGAAAGGTAGCTTTCACGCTTTTCAAGGTTCCCGCTCACCATCCGGTTGGCCAGCCCATTGTTGGCGCCGATGAAGACCTGGCCATCTGAAAGCGTGATGGCGCGGACTTCCTCGAATCCGGTGGACATCAGAGTCTCCACCTTGTCCCCGGAATAGTGGAGCACCAGGCCCCGGCCATGGGTGCCCAGGTAGAAACCGCCCTGCCCATCGGCCGTCATGGCGGTGAAGGATGTTTCCTCCGGCAATTCCGCCATCCTCCGGCCCCCGTTCTCGCGCGCCAACAGCAGCACGGCGCCCTTCTCGCCGCCGCCCGCCACGACCACATCGCCGCCCTGGGCGGAGATGCCCCACACCACCTTGGCCTCGATCTCCGCAAAGGGTTTCACTTCCCCCGCAGGCGTGACACGGAACAGTTTTCCTTCACCCGTGGGCGCCACCAGCAGATCGTTCCCCAGCCTCGCCATCGCGAAGATCACCCCGCCCTTCACCTGGGCCAGAGGCTTGACGTTGCCGCCGCTGTAATGGAACAGCTTTCCTTCGGTTCCAGCGGAAAGGTACACGCCACCTGCGCCGTCAGCCACCGCCGCCCACACCACGCCCTCGGGCAGTTGGCCCACGCGCCGCAGTCCCGGCGCCAGGCGGAGCTGGCCGTCGGCACCGATGCGGATGCCCCGCGTCTCGGCGCTGAGCCAGTCATTGAAGCCGCTGAAAGTGGCGGGAGAAACCGTTGAAGGGATCATCGCCTGCTGGGCCTGGGCCAATCCGGCGGAAACCAGCAACATCGGAAGCACACGTGAACGCATGTAGGCACTCCAGCTCAAAGAAATCCAGGTGGTCAGTCGATTTCCACTTCAAGGGTTATCAGGCCCTTCACTTCCCGTTCCAAGGGCAGCACCGCGCGGCCGATGATGCGCCGCTGCAGCTTGTTGTCGGAGCTGCCACCGTCACTGGCGATCAGGCTGGCCACGGAGGGGGGGATCCCCTCGATCCGGCTGCCCCGCAGGCCCGCCCCCGCCTGGCTCTGTACCAGCACCGCATAAGCATGGTTGTTGCGCAAAGCGCCGTTCAGCAGGCGGACCACGTCGTTGAGCCCGCTCACATCGATGACGCGCTCGTCGGGATCCGCGGCCGCCAGGCTGAGTCCATCCCCCACCAGCAGGGTGGCTTTCCCGGCCTGGGCGCTGTGGGGCACGGGGATGTTCAGGGTCGCGGTCTCCCGCACGCCCTGGATGTTCTGGAGGGTCACCAGCACCGGAAGCGATTCCCCGCGCTTCACATGGGCCTTGAGGATCCGCACCGCGGAAATCCCCGTGAGGTCCAGGCGCTCCTCGGCTTTGATGGTCAGCGAGATGCCCTCGAACACCGGCCGCTCGAAGGGATTCATCGCCAGGGACTGCACCATGGCGCCCACGAAACCGGCCAGCCGGTTGGGATTCAGATCCGCGATGACATTTTCGATCTCGATGGCCGGATGCCCGGCGATCTTGATGTTGCCTTGCAGGGACAGGCTTTGCAGGCCGAGCCCGCGCACATGCCCGCTCAAGGTCTGGCTCACCACCGCAGACGCCAGGATCGGCGTGATGAAGGGGTGGTCCATGAGCTCGAACCGGAAGTTGAGGGTCTTCCGGCCGCCGAGATTCAGGCCGATGCGCAGGGGCACCATGCGTGGTTCGGCCCCCAGCACACCGCCCACGCCCACCGAGCGGTCCAGCCGCAGGGCGCCGATGGGCGCCACGGGCTGGGCGAGCTTGAAGCTGGACTGGTAGCTGGCCACATTGCCCGCCACCGAGGCCGACCAGAGCGGCAGATCCACGCCGCCCAGGTTGAAAAGCTGGTGGCCGAAGAGCAGCACTTTTTTTCCGCTGACCCAGGTGATGGTTCCCGACGCAGCCATGTCCAGGTCGCCCTGCACCAGCGAGATGGCGGCCATGCCGCCGGGTTCGATGGGACTGGCCTTGGCATTGGGCGAAGCGGACACCATCGCCCCGCTCCCAGCGTTGGCGAAGCGCAGGGGCAGGCCTGCGAAAAGCGCCTGGGCTTCCGGCGATAGGGGCGTCCCGGTGACCACCAGGGGCGCTTCCGACCCGGAGCGGCTCACCTGGCCTTGATCACCCAGCAATTCCGCCAGGGTCAGCATCTCGCCCCGCAACGCCGCCTTCAGCACCTTGGGGGGTTCCACTTTGGGCAGGATCAGGGGCGTGCGGGAGGAGGTGGTTTCGGGGAGATCCCTGAGCTGGTCCAGCATCTCGCCGATGGGCGTGATGCCCCCCATGGGCTCCTTCTCGAAGGCGAAACCGATGCTCAGGGCGCCGATGAGCTTGCCATCCACGTAGCAGGGCGAGCCGCTCATGCCCGCGAGGATGCCGGTCTCGGCCAGGGGCCCCCCGCTGGCCTTCACGAGGATCAGGCTGTGCCCCGGCGTGATGTTGCGCTGGATGCCCAGCACCTCGAACTCAAATGTCTCGATCTGGGCGCCTTTGAAGACCGTGCGTCCCGTGCCTTTCATGCCGGGCAACACCTCGGCCAGGGGCATGGTGGCCTGGGCCCGAAGTGAAATCGCCGATGCTGTCAAAGCCAAGAGAACCGGGACGAACAAAAAGCGAGAAGCCAAGGGCATGTGGTTTTTCCCAATGAAACGGCCGGAACCGCAGATGCAAACATAACAGGGGCAAGCAGGGCCTGACAGGGAGGCGGATCCCCAATGGAGCCATGGAATCCCCGCTTCGGCTTTAGGTGTGCTGAGAAGGAGTTTTAGTTCCTGTGACCATTGTTACGGACTCTTAACTTTGCGATGAACTGAATCCCCGTTAACCTCTTCCTCTTCGGAGGAACTTAATATGACATCCAGGCACATCCGCATTTCCGGACTCATCGCCGTGCTCATCGCGGCGCCCCTCGCAAGCCCCTTGGCGGCTCAGGGCGTTTCCGCCCAGCTCTCGGGCACCGTCAGATCCGCATCGGACCAGGCTCTGGCCGGCGCCACAGTGGTGATCCGAAACGTGGAAACTGGTTTCGTGCGCACAGTCCAGACCGATGCCACCGGCCGCTACGTGGCCACCGCCCTGCCTGTGGGCCCCTACAGCGTCAGCGTCACCAAGGCCGGATTCCATGCCGCCTCGAACATCAAGGTCAACCTGAACCTGGGCGATGCCGCACCCTTGAACATCAAGCTAGCTCCCGAGAGCAGCACCACCGTTGAAGTGGTGGCTGTCGCCACGCAGGTCGACACCGATCGCTCGGCTGCTGTGACCCTCTTCACGCCGGAATCCCTCAACACGCTGCCCGTGAAGGGAAGGGGATTCTTGGACTTCGCCCTCCTGTCTCCGCAGGTGACGATTTCCTCCGAACGGGGAAACATCGCCATTGGCGGCCAGCGTGGCATCAATACCTCCATCAATGTGGACGGAGGCGACTATAATGATGCGTTTTTCGGCGGAACCAACGGCGGCGCTGAGGGCAAGACGCCATTCACGGTATCCATCGAAGCAGTGCGTGAGTTCCAGGTCATCACCGACGGCGCCAGTGCGGAATTCGGCCGCATGGGCGGTGGTTATCTGAATGCCATCACGAAATCCGGCACCAATGCGGTCTCGGGATCCATTTTTTATTACAATCGCCCCCAAAGCCTCGTTGCGAAGGATCACCAGACCGGCAAGGAGGTTTCCGACTTCAAGACCATTCAATATGGCGGCTCCGTGGGCGGCCCTATCATCAAGGACAAACTGTTCTACTTCGTAGCATTCGATACCCAGAAGGAATCCCGGCCTGCAGATTTTTTCTGGCACAACACCTCTTTTGATTTCAACAATCCCGCCGCCCTCAATCCCACAACGTACCCGAACGATGCCGCCTTGGTCGCGCGGGATGGCAAATACGAGACGAAGGCCGATTCACTGACGATCTTCGCGCGTTTGGACTGGTTCGTGAATGCGGACCACAGCATCCAATTCCGAATCAATCGCTCCACCTTCAATGGCAACACGAACGCTGGAGTGACCAATTCGTTCAGCAACGTGTCGACAGACGATATCAAGACCCTTCAGCTCGTCGGCCAGTGGAATTGGACCATCGGCGGGAATTGGCTGAATGAGTTCCGCGTCAATCTCGTCAAGGAAGAGCTGCCTAGGATCCCGAATTCAACCTCCGCGCAAGTGACGATCAACAGCGTTGGCACGTATGGGAAATATCCCTTCACCCGCGAATTCGAAACCACCCGGACCCAGATTTCGGAAAGCTTGACCTACGTGACGCCGACGATGCAGATCAAGGGAGGCATCGACTACAACGGGACCAAGATCGCGGAAGTCTTCGCACCCTTCACCGAGGGCGGCTACACCTTCTCCAACACTGTGGCCAACGGCGGCAACCCAGCCCGGACCGCCTTGGAGAACTTCCGCCTCGGCCGCTGGTCCAGCTTCACCCAGAATTTCGGCTTGAATGGCCTTACCGGATACCAGGCCGGAGACCTACAAACCACCGAAAAAGAGCTGGCGATTTTCCTTCAATCCGATTGGCGCCTCAACGATAGCTTGAAGGTAGGTCTAGGGCTGCGATGGGACCGCCAGGAGCATGCCGACATCTCCATACTCGACTACAGCGACCCGCTCAGCGCCGCTCCTCCGCTCAGCGCGAAAATCCCGACCGACTCCCAGATTTCCCCCAGGCTCAGCTTCACCTGGACCCCTGCGCGCGACAACGGCAACACGGTGGTGCGCGGCAGCCTTGGTTCCTATGTCAGCCGGACGCCCTCGGTATTCATCTATCAAGCCTTCACGCAGAACACGAAACGAATCGGAGCGTACACCCTCACCGCCATCGGCGGGAACGGCGCGGAAAGCGCGTCCACCATCGCTGCCGCTGCGGCTGGGGGCGTGCTCTTCGGTGCCGGGTTCAACGCCCAGAATCCGGCCATCCTTTCGGGTGTTCCCACCGCGGGTGGCACGAAGCCCGATATCTTCACCTTCGCCCAGGATTTTAAAAATCCGAAAACCGATCGCCTGAATCTCGGGGTTGAACGGGCCTTCTCGTTCGGCTGGGTCTTTGGCCTAAGCGGCGCCCTCGCCCATACGAAAAACCTGGAACGCTACAACGACATCAACCTGGGAACCCCAACGTTGAATGCGCAGGGTCGCCTGGTCTATCCCTCGACGCGGCCCAATACGAATTTCCGCCGGATGGCCGTCTATGCCTCGGATGCCGAAAGCAAATACAGCGCCCTGACCTTCAGCGCCAAATACAACAAGGAAAACAGCCCCCTCCAGGCCCAAATTTTCTACACATGGGCCATGGACCGGGACAATGACTCCAATGAACGGAATTTTTCCAGCTCCGCCATCCAGGACTTCAAACGGCTAAATGATGACTACGGCTACAGCGTGAATGACCGGCGCCATGTCGTCACGGGATACCTGAGCTATCTGGAAAAAAATTGGACCGGGATTCAGTTCGGATTGAACCTACGTTACCTAGGCGCGAGGGCCTACAATCCCACCCTTGGGGACCGCAATAACGACAGCTTCTTCAATGATCGTCTGATCGGCACCGAACGGAATGCCTTCCGTGAAACCGCGCAAACAGTCGCAGACCTCAAAATCAGCCGGGATTGGACGTTCGCGAGAAAAGTGAAATTCACTGTTTCTGGCGAAGTTTTCAACATCTTCAATCACACCGCGAGATTTGACCGCGTGAGCCTCTCGGGAACGGACGCAGCGGTCACCACCACCTTGACCAAGACCGCCATTTCCTCGCCACGGCAGGTTCAATTGGGTGTTCGTCTGGCCTTCTAACTTGTGCGCATGGTTTGACCTGGACGGGCGGCTCAAGCCGCCCGTTCCTGATTTAGTGCAGAGCAAGTTGGATTCTCTTCAGGCCAGGCGGAGGGAGATGGAAGTTTCTGTCCCAGGGTCAACAGGACGCGTCTCGAATTTTTTCACCTATTATCCGGGATTTTTCAAAGCTTCATTTTCATAGTCGCCGGTAGTCGTCATTAAAAAGAATTGGGCTCCCGTGCGAAAGTTTCCGACTCTTTACGATTGACCGGTCTGAATCTCCTATAATCTTTTCCATTCGGAGGAACTTCATATGACTTACAGGCACATCCGCATTTCCGGACTCATCGCCGTGCTCATCGCGGCGCCCTTGGCGGCCCAGCAGACTTCTGGCGCCGTGCGCGGCCAGGTGAAAGCCAAGAAGGGCGGCGTCATCGCCAGCGCCGCGCTCGTGCTGCGCAGCGCCAGCACCGGCTTCAGCCGGACCGTCACCTCGGATGCCCAGGGCAACTACCAGTTCAGCCTGATGCCTGTGGGTGTCTACGAGCTGTCCATCACGGCGCCGGGCATGCGCACGCTGAAGAATTCCGCGGTGCAGGTGGGCCTCGGCCAGACCACTACCCTGAACTTCACCATGGATTCCGCCGAAGCCTCCACCACCGTGGAAGTGGTCGCGGTCTCGGCAAACCTGGACACACAGCAGGTCAGCACCAACACCGCGGTCGACGAAAAGCTGGTGGAGAGCATTCCTTTGAATGGCCGGGACTTCACCAACCTGGTGAACCTGACGCCTGGCACGGCCTACGACCCGGCGGAAAACCGTGTCTCAGTCGAGGGCGCCCGCGGCATCCAGAACAATCTGACCATTGACGGCGCCAGCTACAACTCCAACTTCTTCGGCGAGCAGCGGGGCTCCACCCGCATCCCCTTCGCCTTCGGCGCCGATACCATCAAGGAACTGCAGATCATCACCAACGCCTTCGATGCTCAGTACGGCAACGCGGCAGGCGCAGTGATCAACGCGGTCTCCAAGACCGGCAGCAATGAATTCGGGGGTTCGGCGCTCCTCCAGGTGCGTCCCAAGTCCCTGGTGGCCAAGATCCGGCCGGTTCCCTATGATCCGCGTGGCACCACCAATACCGAACAGGCCCAGACCAAGAACTTCAGCCAGTCCCAGTTCAATGTGAACGTGGGCGGCGCGATCATCAAGGACAAGCTGTTCTACTTTGTCGGTGTGGAAACGTTCAGGTACAAGGAGGACTTCACGCCTGATTTCGCGATCAGTTCCACCGGCGGCAACAGCCTCACCTATTTCACGCCGTTCATCGCGACTTTTGGAAATCTCGTCATGGGCAATGATGGCCGCACCCTTGCGCAGGAGGGGGGCCGCCCCTATACCAACGACAAGAACAACACGGTCTATTTCGGCCGCCTGGATTGGAGCATCAACGAAAACCACCGAGCCTCATTGCGGGTGAATGCCCAGGACTGGAAGTCCGAGAACGGCACCACATCTTTCTCCAGCACCTTCGCTCCCAGCACAGGCCAGACCAGCCAGGGATTGGAAAAGAACAGCGGTCTTTCCTGGGTACTGGAGCTCAACAGCATTCTCGGAACCAACCTGATCAACGAAGCCCGCATCCAACGGGCCATCGAGCGCCGTCCCCGCTTTGCGAACACCACGGCCGCACCCGAGTTCCAGATAAACAGCGGCTTCAATGCTGGCCAGAACAACTTCCTGCCCAACGGCCTGGACGAATATAGCTGGCAGTTCATCGACAACCTTACCTGGACCAAGGATGACTGGACGGTCAAGGGCGGTGTGGACCTCCAGCTCTTCGATTTCAAGAACACCTTCTTCCGCTACCAGAATGGATCCTTCCAGTTCGGGAACTATCAAACCGCCAGCAAGTGGGCTAGCCACTCCCTCGCCATCGGGGACACTCTGACTTATGCCGGTGCCTATAGCGATTTCGGGGGATCCATCGCTTACAAATCCCAGCTCTTGGCTGGTTATGTGCAGGCGCAATACCAGGGTCTGCTGGACCGGCGGCTGATGTTGAGCCTGGGCCTCCGGGTCACCCATGAGGGACAGCCGGACAACCCAAGGCCCAATGTGCAATTCAACGGCCTGGACCAGGCCAACAGCAGCACCTCCGTCGATCCCCGCATCGGGTTCACCTACGACCTGAAGGGCAATGGGAAGACCCTTCTTCGAGGAGGCTATGGCTTGTTCTCCAGCCCGAACCCGAGCCTGACCGTATCAAACACGATGAACAGCAATGGCAACACGACCTCCACCTACTTCATTGCGAACAGAAACAACTCCGCGAACAATGTTCGATTCAATACCGGAGAACTTTCCTACGCCCAGCGCGTGACGGGCAACAGGTTGAGCGCCTTGAACCCCTCGCTCCTGGCGGGCCTTGGGTCAGCGAGCCGCAATGGGCAGGTCTGGGATCCTGATAATAAGATGACCGTGGCGAAGCGCGCAGCTTTGGGGATGGACCATTCGTACAACAACGGACTGACCGTGGGCATTCAAGGCGTCTACGCCAAGTTCGAGAACCTCCAATATTTTGTGAACATCAATCTCGCCCAACGGACTGGACCCCTCGGCACGGATCCTGTTGCGGCGGGGGCCTTCTACAACGACGGATACTCTCTCCCCTTCAATTCATTCTCGAATTCGTCGTCATCCCGTCCAGGGAAGGCGGTCGTCCGCGGCCACCTGCTGAATTTCACGAATTTCGGCGATGTCTTCCTGAGCAGCAACAATGGCGAGGGCACCTATAGGGCCTTGATCCTGACCGCCTCCAAGCGCACGGAAAGCGGTTGGGGGTTCACCACCAACGTCACCTGGTCCAGGGCCGAGGACAACAATTCCAATGAGCGTGTCACTGCCAGCGCTGGCGCCAGTTCGAGCACGAACAATCCTGCCAATCCGTTGGCCACCATTTCGCGCAGCGACAATGATCGCCCATTCCGGTTTGTATTCGCCGGGTATTTCCCGGTGTACCTGGGCATCAAAGGCGCCCTGAACTTCAGCTATAACTCCGGCAGCACCTACAGCTCCGTTGACAATAACGACACCAATGGGGACGGAGGATTCAACGATTACCTGGCCGGCACGGAACGCAATGGATTCCGCCAGCCCCACGTCAAACAGATGGATTTGCGCCTGACCCGCAATTTCGAGATCACCAAGCGGTTCCAGGTGGAAACCTTCATCGACGTGTTCAATGTGTTCAATTGGGCGAATCAGCGAACCAACATCACAACCCGCCAGCCCACAACAGATTTCGGCTTCATCAATCTGCCTGACCGCAACACCCGAGAAATGCAGCTTGGCGTCCGCGCCCGGTTCTAGAATTCATCCTGCTTGACCCCGAAGGCCCCGCCACTGCGGGGCTTTCTTTTTCCCCAATGCGATATGGTTGAAGGATGCGGATTCTTTTCCTAGGCGATGTGGTGGGCGGGCCCGGGTATCGGTTGAGGGAGGCGCGCCTGGCTGTGCGCCGGCGGGATTTCGTGGTGCTGAACGGTGAGCAAGTCATGGGCTCAGGCTTGTGAATCGCGCCTAGGGATTCCATGATGCAAGGGAGGAAATACAATGATTACATCCGCTGCCATCCAATCCTTTTGTGATCAATTGGCAAGGCTCTATCACCCCGACCGCATCGTGCTTTTTGGTTCTTATGCGGGGGGCCAGGCGCGGGAGGATTCGGATGTGGATCTGCTCATCGTGATGACCCACGCAGGCCGCGCGGCTCGTTTGGCTGGCGAAATGGTATCCCGGTTGAAACCGAGCTTTTCGGTAGACCTGCTGGTCCGGGATCCGAGTGCGCTTGAAGCGAGAGTCAAGCTTGGAGACCCCTTCATCCTGGACATCCTGGCAAATGGGAAAGTTCTGCATGAAGCCTCTTAGCCTTGAATGGGTGGGCAAGGCCGAGGGGGACTTCGCGACCGCCCTTCGCGAGATCAGAAGCCGTCGTGATCCGAATTACGATGCTGCCTGCTTCCATGCCCAGCAGTGCGCGGAGAAATACCTCAAGGCGCGGCCCATGGAGGCCGGCATAACGCCACCAAGAACCCATAGCCTTCCCACCTTGCTGGACCTTGCGTTACCCGTGGAGCCTCTTTGGGAACTGCACAGGGAAGCCTTGGCAATCCTCAGCGCCTATGCCGTGGAGGTCCGCTATCCTGGTGAATCTGCGGATCGGGAGATGGCGAAGGAAGCCATTGCCCTGATCAAGGGGTTCAGGTCCGCAGGGCGCATGTCTCTTGACCTCCCATTGGATTGAGGGCGGTATCACCATGCGAATTCTCATACTGGGCGATGTGGTGGGTGAACCAGGGCGGCGGCTGATGGAGGCGCATCTGCCTGAGCTGCGGCGGGAATGCGCGGTGGATTTCGTGGTGGTGAACGGCGAGAACGCCGCCCACGGCAACGGCATCACCGAGCGCATCGCCAAGGACTGGTTCGAGAATCTGGGCGTGGATGTCATCAGCACGGGCAACCACGCTTTCGATGTGAAGGACATCGGCCCCTATTTCGCGAAGGAACCGCGGCTGTTGCGGCCCGTCAACTACCCGCCGGGCACACCGGGCCTGGGCCACGTGAAATTGCACACCAAGAGCGGCGAGGAAGTGCTGGTGATGTGCCTCATGGGCCGCATCCACATGCCCACTTGCGACGATCCCTTCCGAGCGGCGGATTCCATCCTCATGAAGGAAAGGGCGGACGTGGTGCTGGTGGACATGCACGCCGAGGCCACCAGCGAGGCCCAGGCCATGGGCTGGTACCTGGAAGGCCGCGTCAGCGCCGTGGCGGGCAGCCATACCCATGTGCCCACGCTCGATGCCAAAGTGCTGCCCGGCGGCACCGCCTACGTGACGGACATCGGCATGACCGGCCCCTACGACAGCGTCATCGGCATGAAGAAGGAAACCAGCCTGGCCCGCTTCCTCACGCCCCTGCGGCCCCGCTTCGAGGTGGCTGAAGGCGATCTGCAGCTCCACGCGGTGCTCATCGAAACGAAAGGGAAAAAGGCCATTTCCATCGAGCGCATCATAAGAAAACTGTGAGCGCGATGGGCATTGCAATGCGCATAGAATTAATTACATTTATGCGTAGAGGGAACCCCAATGACCGCCATCCAGCCCGTGCCAAAGAAAAAACGTCCCACGAATTTGAGTCTTGCACAGGCACAGCTGGCGTTCGGCCATCGGTATGCGGAAGGCCTGAATATCTCGCTCTCCCAGGTTGTGAATGATCTCCTGGGTGCGCTGGAACAGACTGTTCAAGGCCTGAATGTGAACACGGATCCGGCAGAAGACGACCCTTTGGATGGCCTCCTGGCTGGGTGGCCCAACCTCGACAAGAAGGAGCTTCGCAAGGCCCAGCACAAGGCTAGGCTCGCCCGATGAAACCAGCACCCAAACCCAGGTATCTGCTGGATATCAACGTGCTGTTGGATTACATGCAGCAACGCCACCCCTGGTATCCCCAAGCTAAAGCCCTGTTCCAGGCAGAACGCCAAGAGAAAGTGGATCTATATATCGCGGCAAACACCATCCCCACGATTTTCTATTTGATCCGCCAAAAAGACTCGGCACGAAAGGCCATCGTCAAACTTGAGGTCCTGCTTCAGCGCGTTCGAGTGGCGGACGTGACCGCACGGGTGATCGAGCGGGCTTTCCGTCTGGGGCTCGATGACCTTGAGGATGGAATCCAGGCCGCCGCTGCGCAAGAAGCCGGGATTCCTGTGCTTGTGACCAGGGACTCCAGACACTTTGGAAAGATTGCCACCCTCCAGATCCTCACTCCTGAAATAGCCGCCGCAGCCTTGGGTTATTCGAGAACCTGAGTTGTTCTAGGATGGGGAATCCCAGGCCGCCATGCTCACCCCTTCCCGACGCATCCTGCACGCGAAGCCCCGCCTCACCGCGGCGCTGGACCGCTGGCTCCGCCCCATGCAGCAGAAGGGCGCGCTGACGCTGCTCTTCCTTTCGATCCTCGCCACCACGAGCCTGCTCTACACCCTGCCCATCGTCTGGGTGAGCAGCCGGATCTCCCAGGACATCCTGGAATGGCAGGACGCCCGGATGCCGCTGATGCAGGCCATCGGGCAGAACTGGTCCGTCCTGCCGAACATCCCCGACTTCCAGACCGGCGATGAGCCGCATGTGCGGGCCGCGCTGAAGGAGCATCCCCTGCTCCTGGCGGCGGTTTCCCGCCGGGACGGGGCCGTGTGGGTCCGCCATGGGGACCGCTTCATCGCTTCCCGCGATCCCGCCCTGACCGCCCGTTGGCGGGCCTGGGTGAAGCAGGCCGAAACGGAAGGACGGTTCCAGTGGGTCCCGCCCAAAGAGATGAATCCTGATTTCCCGAGGGCCGCGGGGCTGGTCCTGCTCGGCGACCGCTTCGGAATGGTGAAGGTGTGGCATATCGGCAGTCCCGAAGTGGAGCACCACCTGCGCAATTTGCAGTCGAAGGGGCCCCGCCTGCAGGTGGGCTTGCGCAGGGCCGAGCCGAAGGAGCAATTCGAGGATGCCGCGGCCCCCTGGACGGCGCCACCCAACCTGCAGGCGGGTTTCCGCCGCGGAGAGCATTCCCCGTCGGAAATCCTGCTCACGGGCGATGCCATGGGAGACGGCTGGGAAATGGTCGGGAGGCCGCTCCCGGAGGACGAGGCGATCATGACCGCGGACATCCGGTTCCACCAGAAAGTCGCCTGGTCCGCCTACGCTCTGGTGGCCGGCGGACTTTCCTTCGGGCTCTACCTGCGCTACCGGGCCCGGCGGCAGGAACGCCTGGATTCGGACCAGATCGCCTCCCTGGCCCATAGCCTGAAGACACCCCTCGCGGTGCTCAAGCTGCGCTGCGACAGCCTCCGGATGGGCAACCTGCCCCCGGAACGGACCCAGGCCGAGTTCCTCCACATCGGGGAAGAGGTCGACCAGCTCGTGGTGCTCATCGAGAACGGCCTGAAGAGCCTGCGGATCCATCCAGGCCAATCCCAGCGCAAACCTGTGCCCGATGGCTTCTACGAGGAGACGGTGAGTGAGCTGAGATCCCTGTTCGAGCAGGAATCGAGGGATCTGATCCTTGAGATCCAACCGGTTCCGCACCATGCGCACCTGTCATCCCTGCGGGCGGCCCTGGCGACCCTGCTGGAGAATGCCCTGGTCTACGGAGGCGGCATCACGCGGATCACCGGGACGAAGGCGGGTCCCACCTTCGAGCTCTCGGTCTCGGACCGGGGACCGGGGGTGAGCCCTCAGCAATTGGAGCAACTGGGGAAACCCTTCATGCGCTTCCGGCGGAACGGCGCGGAGGGCTTCTCCCACGAAGGCCAGGGGCTCGGCCTGAGCCTGCTTTTCCAGGTCGCCCAGCGGGAAGGCTGGGGCCTCGTCTTCCTGAGCAGGCAGGGCGAAGGTTTCGAGGCGAGAATCGAACTGCCCCAATGATGGCCAACGCGAGGGAACCGTTACGAGAATGAACGAGCCTGCGCCGAAGGAGAACTGGGTCCGGGCCTACCGCGAGGCGCCGGAGATCTTCGATGCCTTTTCCCGGGCCGAGGACCCCGGCGGCCTGGTGGCGCGCCGCCTGCGCTCCCTGGCGCCCATGGCCAACCGCAGGGTGCTGGAATTGGGCTGCGGCACGGGCCGCTACCTGCGCGAATTGGCTCCGTGCGCCCAGCTTTACCTGGGCGTGGAGCCGAGCCTGAACATGCTGGCCCTGGCCCGGCCCGCTGCCTTCGGCATCCCTGGACGGCCCTTATTGTTGCGTGGCCGCGGCGAGTCCCTTCCCTTCAAGACCGGAACCTTCGGGATGGTGTTCGCCGCGTGGGTGCTGGTGAACCTTCGCGAGGAGGTCCGGGCCCGCGTCTTGAAGGAGGCCTCGCGCATCCTGGACCCCGCGGGGGCCGGAACCTGGATCCTGGAAAACCACTGGGACAGCCAGTTCCAGCGCTACCGGGGAAGAGGCGCCGAAGACGAGGCCCGCCTGTGCCGGCTCATGGACCAGGATGGCTTCCACCTGGTGGAAACGGTCGATACGGAATTGCGCTTCCCGTCCCCATCCGAAGCGGAACGGGTCCTGGGCTATCTCTGCGGCGACACCATGCTGGAGCACCTCCGCCGCGCGCCCGCAGCGGTCCTGGAGCACCGCATCGCCATCCTGCACCGGCCGGTGGATGCGGGTTCATAGCGCCAGTCCGTCAAATGAAAAGAAGCCACAGATTACGCAGAAAAAAATTCATCTTTCCTGATTACCCACAAGCCTCAGGCGGAAAAAGCATCCCGCGAAGGGCCGCGAATAGTTGCCATGTTCCAGCTATTAGCTCGGCTGATGCCGAGAAGGGGTGAAGGAAGGGCCGCGAAATCTCTTTTGCCACACCAGCGCTTTGGCGACCAGGAGACTCATCATGGGCCAGCCTCGCGGATGGAATTCAGGCGGCCCGGCGACGGGCTCGCACCAAGGTGTGATCCGCGCCGGGCCGCCTGAATTCGCGGGCCCACAGGCCCGCGGGCGCTGCGCGCCCCCGCGAAGCGATCCCGGGTTGAATTAACTTTTCGCGGCCCTTCGCCAGAGCGCAGCGGCTTCGCGGCCCTTCGCGGGCATGCTTCCTCGGCTGAAATTGGGGGGATGATCAGGTCATCTTTATTCATCGGCGCAATCTGCGGCTTTCTTTTTTCGCGATCTACACTCGGACAGGCTCCCGAGAGAATTCGCTGCCCAGGCGCAGCCGCCCCTGTTCGAACCAGCAGAATTCCACGGTGCTGGCCTTGGTCATGTCGTCCCGGCGCAGGACCCGGAAGGACAACCCGGCCGCTTTCACGGCGGCGCAGGCCCGCACGTACGCTTCGCGATCCACGGCCAGTTCCTGGCCATGGGGAAGGCCTCCGCGGCCCACCGGCAGGAAGCGGTACAAATGCCAGGCATGGACTTTCAGGCCCACCAGGGACTGCCAAGCCAGCCACTCGGCGATGGCCTGCAGCTCGCCGATATTTTTCGACGTGACCACCGTGGATAGGGTGATCTCGCGGCCCGCCTTGGCCAGCGCCTGGATCCGGCCCATCACGATGGCATGATGCCCGCCTCCTGGGCGGATCCGGAGGCTGTCGTGCAGATCCGGATCCATGGCCTCCAGGGGCAGGATGTACCGAGTGATGGCGTCGATCCGCTCGAAGCCGTCGGGCATGTCCACGCCGTTGGTGCAGACCTGCACCTGCAAGCCCAGGTCGCAAGCCAGGCAGGCCAGTTTCTCCAGGCCGTTGGGCCAGGCGAAGGGTTCTCCCCCGCCCAGCACGACGCTATCCACGCGCCCCCGCAGCGCGCAGATCAGCGACGCGGCCTCATCAAAGGACATGGCTGAAAAATCCGTTCCGCTCGCGCAGAACCGGCAACCCATGTCGCAGAGCGGCGTGAGGAACAGCGACGCGATGCGCTTGCGCGGATCCAGTCCCTGGAGATCAAGAAAACTCATAGGAAAACGCTACCAGGGCCTTAGCGGAATGTGGGTCACGACCCTTACGAAAAGGCCCCGCGGATGCGGGGCCTTTTCTCTTGCTTTTCCAACTCTTAACTATTCGACTTTTCGACTTTTTAACTTTTCGACTTTCAGTACATGTCTTCCATGCCGCCCATGCCGCCGCCGGGGCCGCCCATGGGGGCTGGCTTCGGCTCGGGGATCTCGCTGATGATGGCTTCGGTGGTGAGCATCATCGCGGCCACGGAGGCGGCGTTGCGCAGGGCGCTCTTGGTCACCTTGGCGGGATCGACCACACCGAAGGCCACCATGTCGCCGAACTCGCCGGTGGCGGCGTTGAAGCCGAAGTTGCCCTTGCCTTCGCGGACCGTGTTCACGACGACGGAACCCTCGACGCCGGCATTGTTGGCGATCTGGCGGGTGGGTTCTTCCAGCGCCTTGCGGACGATGGCGATGCCCGTGGCCTGGTCGCCCGTCACTTTCAGCGCGTCAAGCTTCGCGATGGCGCGCAGCAGGGCCACGCCGCCGCCGGCGACGATGCCGTCTTCAACGGCCGCCTTGGTGGCGTGCATGGCGTCTTCGACGCGGGCCTTCTTTTCCTTCATCTCGGTCTCGGAAGCCGCGCCCACCTTGATGACGGCAACACCGCCGACGAGCTTGGCGAGGCGTTCCTGGAGCTTTTCCTTGTCGTAGTCGGAGGTGGAGATGTCCACCTGCGAACGGATCTGCTTCACGCGGCCCTGGATGGCCTCGGTGGTGCCGGCGCCCTCGACCAAGGTGGTGGTTTCTTTATCGATGGTGACCTTCTTCGCGGTGCCGAGATCGGCCAGGGTCAGGTTCTCGAGCTTGAGGCCCAGATCCTCGCTGATGGCCTTGCCGCCGGTGAGGATGGCGATGTCTTCCAGCATGGCCTTGCGGCGGTCGCCGAAGCCTGGCGCCTTGACGGCGGCCACGTTGATGGTGCCGCGGATCTTGTTCACGACCAGCGTGGCCAGGGCCTCGCCGTCGATGTCCTCGGCGATGATGAGCAGCGGGCGGCGGCTGTTGACGACCTGCTCCAGCAGGGGCAGGAGGTCGCGCATGTTCGAGATCTTCTTCTCGTAGGCCAGGATGTAAGGGTTTTCCAGCTCGACCTTCATCTGGTCGGGATTGGTGACGAAGTAGGGGCTCAGGTAGCCGCGGTCAAACTGCATGCCTTCCACGACGGTCAGCTCCGTGTCACGGCCCTTGGCCTCTTCCACAGTGATGACGCCGTCCTTGCCGACCTTGCTCATGGCCTCGGCGATGATCTTGCCGATCTCTTCGTCGCCGTTGGCGGAGATGGTGCCGACCTGGGCGATGGCATTGCCTTCGACGGGCTTCTTGATATCGTCGATGGCTTTCACGACGGTATCCACAGCCAGGTCGATGCCCTTCTTGATGTCCATGGTGTTGGCGCCGCTCACGACGGCCTTGATGCCCTCGCGGTAGATGGCGCGGGCCAGCACGGTGGCGGTGGTGGTGCCGTCGCCGGCCACATCGGAAGTCTTGGAGGCGACTTCACGCACGAGCTGGGCGCCCATGTTCTCGTGCTTGTCCTTGAGCTCGATCTCCTTGGCGACGGTGACGCCGTCCTTGGTCATGAGCGGGCTGCCGAATTTCTTGTCGATCAGGACATTGCGTCCTTTGGGTCCGAGGGTGACCTGGACCGCGTCGGCCAGCTTGTTCACGCCGCGCAGAATCGCCTGGCGCGCGTCTTCACCGTAGATGATGGATTTAGCCATGTGTTGTCTCCTGGTTGTGTCGATGGGGAAAAAGGGGTGAAGGCTGTGAGCTGTGAGCTATGAGCTGTTGGCTCATGGCTGAAGGCTCTTAGCTCAGGATCGCCAGGATTTCGTCCTCGCGGACGATGACGTGGTCCACGCCGTCGAGCTTCACTTCGGTGCCGGTGTACTTGCCGATCAGGACCTTCTGGCCGGCCTTGACGGACATGGGGACGCGCTTTCCGTTATCGTCGAACTTGCCTTCGCCCACCGCCACCACGATGGCCTCCATGGGCTTTTCCTTGGCGGTGTCGGGGATGATGATGCCGCCCTTGACGGTCTCGGCAGGATCAACGCGCTTGAGCATGACGCGGTCGAACAGGGGGGTGATGGCCATAGGAGCCTCCGAAGGGAATGGGTGTGGTAAAGCCACTAGCACTCATGTGTGGCGAGTGCTAATTCTACCTTCCCTGGGTACAGGGTCAACCAAGAATTAATAATTAATCGAATAATATGAGTATATTTGACTAATATTTTGTGCTCGTCATTCTTTTCTGTAACAACCGGGAGCCGGCTGTCCATTGCGGATGTACGCTGAATACATGACTCTCCTCCCGGTTCTGATCGAACTCCAAGCCACCCACGATTATTTGAGAACGATTGAAAGGGATCTTTCGGCACTCCCGCCTGACCTGGCGGCCTTGCACGCCGAGATGAAAGCCCAGGACAAGCGGCTCGGAGAGCTGGAGCGGGGGATCACCGAGGGCACGGCCCAGGCGGGCAAGCTGGCCAAGGAACTGGAATTGGCCAAGCGCCTGGAAGAGCATGCCCGCAAGCATCTCAAGACCGTCGACCAGAAAGTGAAATATGCCGCGGCCATCCGCGAGGTGGATGAGCGCGAAAGGCAGCGCCACGGCCTTGAACGGCCCCTGAAGGAATTGGAAGCCAGGCTGGCGGCCGCCGCCAAGGAACAAACGGACATCAAGGCCCGGCGCCTCGAAGTCCAGGCCCAATTCGATGAATTGCACCAGATCTTCATGGCCGAGCACGAGAACCAGGTGGCTGCCCGGGGGGAACTCGGCAAGAAGCGCGCGATCCTCGAATCCCAGTTGACGCCCGCCGAAGTCACGCGGTTCGGACGCCTGCTGTCCCAGCGCATGGGACGGGCGGTCGTCAAGGTCGAAGGCGGGATCTGCACGGGTTGCCGCGTGAAGCTCAGAAGCCCGTTCTTGATGCAGTTGCAGGAGGCCAAGGGCCTCATGGGGTGCGAATCCTGCCAGCGGATCGTTTACCTGGCCTGATCGGCCTGTTTGCCAGCGCGGAGATGTCGCGTGAGTGGGATGGACGAGCGGTTCAGGGCCCTGCGGGGCCGCATCGAGCAGGCCTGCGGACGCTGTGGCCGGGACCCGTCCGATGTGGAGCTTCTACCGGTTTCCAAACACCAGTCCGCGGACGCCATCCGGGAAGCGGCGGCGCTGGGATTCCAATCCTTCGGCGAAAACTACGTCCAGGAAGGCGTGGCGAAGCACATTGAATTGCCGGGGCTTTCGTTCCATCTCATCGGTCCTCTGCAGCGGAACAAGGCCAAGCTGGCTTTGCTGAATTTCCAGGAGATCCTCACCGTGGACCGGGTGGACCTCAGCCACCGCCTGGCCCGCCTGGCCGAAGAACTGCAGACCATGCGAAGCGTCTGGATCCAGGTGGATCTTTGGGATGAATCCACCAAGGCGGGCGGCTGCCCGGAATCCGAACTCCCGGCCATCCTCTCGGACCTGGCAGCAGGTTCCCTGCTCAGGCTTCGTGGCTTCATGGCCATCCCGCCACCGGGTCGAACAGCCGCGTTCTCCGAGATGGCCCGGTTGCGCGATCTCTGGCAGCAGAAAACAGGGCTGCGTTTGCGCCTGAGCATGGGCATGAGCGACGATCTCGAAGCGGCCATCGAGGCAGGCACCGACCAGATCCGCATCGGCACCGCGCTGTTCGGCGAGCGGCTCTTGCCCATCTGACTACCCCCCGATCGCACAGTCCACTGGACTGTGCTCCCGCTCCCGCTGCGCCTTCGGCTTGCGATCGCGGAGGGGGCCCGGACTACCCCCCGATCGCACAGTCCACTGGACTGTGCTCCCGCTCCCGCTGCGCCTTCGGCTTGCGATCGCGGAGGGGGCCCCGGGGACTACCCCCCGATCGCACAGTCCACTGGACTGTGCTCCCGCTCCCGCTGCGCCTTCGGCTTGCGATCGCGGAGGGGGCCCCGTGGGCATGAGCGACGACCTCGAAGCGGCCATCGAGGCAGGCAGCGACCAGATCCGCATCGGCACCGCGCTGTTCGGGGAGAGAAGGCTACAGCCCTAGCCGGTCCAATTGGTCGGGACGGTCGCGCCAGTCCTCCTCGACCTTGATGAACAATTCAAGGCGCACGGGACGCTGCAGCAATTTCTTCAGTTCTCGCTGGGCGCTCTGGCGGATGCTCTTGATCATCTCCCCCTGTTTGCCCAGCAGGATTTTCCGGTGGTTGGCCTTCTCCACCAGGATCAGCCCGGCGATGAAGACGCCGCCCGGCTCCATATCCTCGGGATAGCCTTCGCCCTCCTCGATCCAACGCTCGATCTCCACCGCCGCCACATGGGGGACTTCCTCGCGGGTCTTGCGGAGCACCTTTTCGCGGATGAATTCCGCCGCCATGGACCGCTCGTTCTGGTCCGTGAAGATCTCCTCATCAAAAGCCCATCCCGCAGCCTTGGCATCCCGCTCCAGCAGGCCCCAGAGCGGATCCAGGTTCTTGACGAACTTGGCACTGATGGGCACGATCTCCTGGAAATCCATCAAGTCCTTGTAGCGGGCAACGGTCTCCAGGAGCCTGCCCTTGCTGAGCAGATCGATTTTGTTGAGCAGCAGGTAGACCGGCAGCGCCGTCCTCATGGCCTTCAGGCGTTTGGCGATGGCCATTTCGCCATCCCCCAGGAAGCCATCGGCGTCCACCACCCACAGCGCCAGTTCCGCGTCCTGGAGCGCGCCCTCCACCTGGGCCATCATGCGGTGGTTCAAGGCATGCTGGGGCTCATGGATGCCTGGCGTGTCCAGGAACACCAGCTGCACCGGCCCGCGGTTCACGACCCCCAGGATGCGCCTGCGCGTGGTCTGGGGGGTCTGGCTCACCGCGGCGAGTTTTTCACCCACCAGGGCGTTCAGCAAGGTGCTCTTGCCGGCGTTCGGCAGACCCACCAGAGCCACCATGGCGCTTCTTTTTTCAGCCACGATGGATCCCGCGCTTGGATTCCCGGATGAATTTCACGAGGTAGGCGACTTCCGGGTGCTCCCCGATTTCCGATTCCACCTGCCGGAGAGCGTCCTCCCGCAGCAGGTCCATGTGGAACAGGATGCGGTGGGCTTTTTTCAGGGCCTCGATGCTCTCGGGGCTGAACCCCTTGCGCCGCAGGCCCACGGTGTTCACGCCGTAGCTTTTGGTGTCGCGGGCCCCGACGGTCTTCATGAAGGGCAGCACATCCATGGTGGCGACGGTGAAGCCCCCCATGAACGCGTGGTCCCCGACGCGGGAGAACTGGTGCACCGCCGAGAACGCGCCGATGTTGGCGCGGTCCCCCACCACCACATGGCCCGCCAGAGTGGCGCAGTTGGCGAAGATGTTGCCGTCGCCCACGTGGCAATCATGGGCGATGTGCGAACCGGTCATGAGGAAATTGTCGCTTCCCACGCTGGTGAGGCCCCCGCCGCCCTCGGTGCCGCGGTGGGCCGTGACGCCTTCCCGGAATGTGTTGCGGTGGCCGATGACGAGCCTGGTGGGCGCGCCGCTGAATTTAAGGTCCTGGGGCTCGAGGCCCAGGGTCGAGTGGGGATAAATGACATTGTCCTCGCCCAGCTCCGTGTGGGGGCCGATGACCACGTGGCTCCGCAGCACCGTGCGGGCGCCGATGATGGAGGAACCTTCCACCAGGCAGAATGGCCCGATGACAGAGCCTTCGCCCAACTGGGCGCCGGGATGCACGACTGCGGAAGGATGGACCGAAGCGCTCATTTGGATCCGCCCTCCGCCAGGTCCACGAGCATGGACATGAATTCGGCTTCGGCCACTTTCACGCCCTCAACGAAAGCCTCACCGCGCATCTTGCAGACCCGGCCCTTCATGCTGACCACCTTGACTTCCATCACGAGCTGATCGCCTGGCAGCACGGGCTTCCGGAATTTCACGCCATCGATGCCCATGAAGTAGATGACTTTCTTGTCCCTGTCCTCGAATTCCCGCATCATCAGGCAGCCGCCGGTCTGCGCCATGGCCTCCACGATGAGGACGCCCGGAAAGATCGGCCGCTTGGGAAAGTGCCCTTGGAAGACCTCCTCGTTGAAGGAAATGTTCTTCAGGCCGCGGATCCAGTCGCTGGGTTCGAAATCCAGGATCCGGTCCACCAGAAGCATGGGATACCGGTGCGGCAGCAGATCCATGATTCCCTGCAGATCGATGGTGTTGGGCGTCCTTGCGTCCGTCATGCATAGTCTCCGAATATTTTTAAGTATCTCATACCGGGCCCCGTGCGGTTTAGCGGCCGTTTCGAACCAACCAGTGCTTTTCTGGTTGGTTCGTTACGGCCGCTTATGCCGTTCCTAACTCGGAATGAGGGGATGATTTATGAACGACGGCGAGGTCTGGCTCCTGCTAGCTTATCTGATGGCTTCATTGGGCCGGCACACCCTGGCGGAACTTGGCGGCTGCACCGCGGCCCGGCTGGCGGATTTGTCGCTCGTGGAAAGCTCCATGCTGGAGGCCGCCCGGAGTTCCGGCGCCACCATCGTCACCTGCAGCTTCCATCATTTCGCGGACCAGGACGGCGGCCAGGGTGTGAGCGGAGCCGTGATCATCGCGGAAAGCCACCTGGCCATCCATACCTGGCCTGAACACCATTTCGCCGCCGTGGATTTCTTCACCTGCGGCAAAGGCGTGGATGTGCGGAAGGCCCTCGACCATCTGAAGGACGCCTTCCAGGCCCAGACCGAGGAGCTGCTGGAACTGGAGCGCGGGCCGCTTCGGGTCGGGTCCGTGGCCGTTCGGGGCTGAGCGGGACCCGGAAACGCGCTCTAAGCCCAACCGTAGGGCCCCGCCTCATGTCTCGGCAGCGCGCCCTCCAACTCCAGCAGGGCTTGCTTGCGCGGCAAGCCTCCGCCGTAGCCCACCAGCTTTCCATCGCTGCCGATGACGCGGTGGCATGGGATCAGGATGGAAATGGGGTTGGCGCCATTGGCCCGCCCCGCCGCGCGGATGCACTGGGGATTGCCCAAACGATTGGCCAATTCCAGATAGCTGATGGTCCGGCCGAAGGGAATGCCTTCCAACTCGGCCCAGACCCGCTTCTGGAAGCCGGTGCCGGTGGCCTTGTGGGGGACGTTGAAGGTCCGCAGCGAACCCCGGAAATAGGCATCCATCTGAGCTTTCAAGAACCCGAAAGCCTGGTCTTCGCGCTTTGTCTGCGGCTCCGCCCAGTTGGCGGGCCGCCCCTCCATCAGGAAATCCAGACGGGTCAGATACCCCTCTCCGTCGAAGGCCGCGCCCATGGTGCCGATGGGTGTTTCGAGGCGATGGGTCCAGATGGTCATGTGGGACATGGGCTTTGGGAGTTGAAAAGTTGAAAAAGTTGAAGGTTGAAAAGTTGAAGCTGAGAGCGAGGGAAATTCGAAGGACGATTGGAGCAAGGAAACAGAAGAAGATGGCACTCAGACTGGCGCTTCTTGACTATCGACTTTTCAACTTTTCGACTTTTTGACTCCTCGACTTCCCCCCAAGCTTCAAGCTTCGCCGCTAAGCTCTAATGATGGCTGAATCGCAACCATTCCGCTTGTCCATCATCGAGTACCTGAATGCGGCCCCCTTGAACTACGGGTTCAAACACGGGTTGGGGTGGGAGCATTTCCATCTGAAATTCCATGTGCCTTCGGCCTGCGCCGACAAGCTCCGCGATGGCGAGGTGGATGCGGGGCTCATCAGCTCCATCGAATACCTGCGCATCCCCAAGCTGCGGATCGTCCCGGGCTTGTGCATCGCCTCGCCCAAACGCGTGCGGAGCGTCGTGGTGCTCTCCAAGGTTCCGCCCGAGGAGATCAAGTCCCTGGCGCTGGACACCTCCTCCCGCACCTCGGCGGTGCTGGCGCAACTGCTCCTTCGGGAACGCTATGGCGTGAGCCCGGAGGTCACGGACATGGCCCCTGACATGGAGGCCATGCTGGCGGACCACGATGCGGCGCTGATGATCGGCGACCAGAGCATGCGGGCCCGCAAGGAGGGCCTGATGGTGCTGGACCTGGCCGAGGAATGGTTCGAGTGGACCGGCCTGCCCTTCGTCTTCGCCCTGTGGACGGTGCGCGATGAAGCCCCCCGGCTGGACCTTCCCGGCGGGGTCGGAGCCTTCTTCCACAAGAGCCTGGAGACTGGCATGGCCCATATCCCGGACATCGTGGAGGAGGCCCGCCGCCATATCCCCTGGACCAAGCTGGAACTGAGCGAGTATCTGACCGAAAACATCCATTACCGCCTGGGCGAAGCCGAGATCCGGAGCCTCTCCCTGTTCTTCGAGAAGGCCGTGAACCATGGTTTCGCGCCGGAACACCTGCCTTTGAAATTCCTTTGACCGGGGCAGCCGGCTGGGTGCGGCGAGCCTGGGTCCTGGCCTGGTTCACGGTGGTCTACAACCTGATGGAAGGCGCTGTCTCCATCGGCTTCGGCGTGAGCGACGATTCCGTGGCGCTCTGGGGCTTCGGATTCGACAGCCTGATCGAGGTGGCCTCGGCGGTGGTCGTGATGGCCCGGCTCCGCAAAGGATTTAAAGCGGCGGGAACGGAAGCAGAGCGCCGCGCGGTCCTCGCCATCGGCGCGCTGTTCGTGCTGCTCGCGATGGTCATCCAACTGGGCGCCATCCTGCAGCTTGTCTCAGGCCATCATCCACCCACCACTCTGCCGGGCCTCGTGATCTCGAGCCTATCCCTGGCTTTCATGTTCTTCCTGTGGCGCGCCAAGACCCGCGCGGCAGCCGCCCTGGACAGCGCGGCCCTGAGAAGCGATGCGGCCTGCAGCCTGGCCTGCATCCGGCTTTCGATGGTGCTCTTCGCCGGGAGCCTGCTGTTCATGCTGAGCCCGGGCCTCTGGTGGCTGGATGGCGCCGCGGCGATCCTGCTTGGGCTGTTGATCCTCAAGGAGGGCGTTGAAGGAATAAGGGCGGCCCGCGCGCCTGGCTTCACCGGAGGCTGCGGGTGCGGGCATGATTGAGGACCCGTCCTTTTTCCGGAGTGAACCCATGGATCTTGCGCCGCTCTTCCGTGAACACCTGGCCCAGCGCATGAAAGATGGCGAAGCGGCCATGGCCCGCACGGGCTTCGAGACCCTGGTGGTCAGCAGCGGCGTGCAGTTCGACTATTTCGCCGACGACCGCGAGGCGCCCTTCTATGGGACGCCCCATTTCCTGCACTGGTGCCCGATGGAAGGGCCACAGCACCTGCTCAAGATCCAGCCGGGCAAGAAACCCATCCTGATCCGCTACGCGCCCGAGGATTTCTGGTATCTCCAATCGCCGCTGGGCTCTCCCTTCTGGGCCGATGGCTTCGACCTGGCCGAATGCGGCACGGTGGATGAAGTCTGGGCGGCCCTCGGCGCCTGTCCCAAGGGCGCCTACATCGGCGACGAGCCCAAGCGCGCCGAGGCGGCAGGCTTGGAAGTGAACCCTGAAAACATCACCAAGCATCTGGACTGGACCCGCAGTTTCAAAACCTCCTACGAACTGGCCTGCATGGATGAGGCGCAGCAGATGGGCGCGCGGGGCCATCGCGCGGCCAGGCAGGCTTTCCTGGGTGGAGCTTCCGAACTGGAAATCCACTGGGCCTACATCCAGGCCGTGGGCTGCGTGGACGAAGACCTGCCCTACACCAGCATCGTGGCCCTCAATGAGATGGGCGCCATCCTCCACTACCACGGCAAGCGAAAAACGCCGCGGGACGGCGCCACCCTGCTTCTGGACGCCGGCGCCCGCCACCAGGCCTACGCCTCCGACATCACGCGCACCTTTGCCGCGCCCCGCTGCGACCCGCGTTTCGTGGACCTGCTGGCTTCGATGGAAAGAATGCAGCAGGAGCTGTGCGCCCTGGTGAAGCCGGGCCTGCACTACGGCGAATTCCACCACCAGGCCCATTTCAAGATCGCCGACATCCTGCTGGACCAGGGCTTCCTGCGGGACACGGATCGCGATGACGCCGTGGCCAACGGCTATACCAAGCCATTCTTCCCGCACGGGCTCGGCCATCACCTGGGAATCCAGGTCCACGATGTCGCTGGCAAGCAGTTGGGACCCGACGGCGCCCCGGCTCCGCAGCCGCCGGAACACCCTTTCCTGCGCACCACCCGCATGATCGAGGAAGGCAACGTCTTCACCGTGGAGCCAGGCCTCTACTTCATCCCCATGCTCCTGCGCCCCTTCCGGACCGGCGATAAAACCCAGCATTCCGCCAAATTCAATTGGACGCTCATTGATGCCCTCACGCCCTTCGGAGGCATCCGAATCGAAGACAACGTGCTGGTGACCAAGGACGGCCACCGGAACCTGACGCGGATGCATCTGCCCGAGTGATTAAAATTTCATTCTGAAATTTTATTAGGACCAACCAATGAACCATCGACTGCTTACGTTGCTCTTCACAACAGCCCTCGCGGCCCAGATGCCAGCCACCGCGCCCCAGCAAGGCGAGCCTAGGCTGACAGGCAGCACCGTGCTGAGCCTTGAAAGCCTGTACCACCCGACGAAAAAGCTGCCCTTCCTGGAAAGGCCGAAGACACATTTCGATTGGATGCCGGACGGAGCGTTGCTCGCGACCAAGACCGAAGAGGGGAAACTCAGCGCCACGCGCATCGACCTGAAAAAAAATTCGAGCTCCGCCCATGTCGAGCCCGACCAGGTCGTGGCGGAACTGGTGAAACTCGGCGTGGATCAGGACCTCGCCAAGCGTGCGGTCAATCGCGGAAATTTCACCTGGGACAAGGATTTCCGCCAGTTCATCGTGGCGGTGGATGCGGACCTCTACGCTATCGAGCTGGGAAAAGATGGCCCCAGGGCCCAACGGCTCACTTCCTCCAAGGAACCCAAGGACGATCCGACCTTCAGCCCCGACGGAAAAAAGGTCGCCTATCTCCGGGGCAATGACTTGTACGCGGTGGACCTCGCAACGGGCAAGGAGACCCAGCTCACCCGCGGCGGATCCGCAACGCTGTTCAACGGCCGCCTGGATTGGGTCTACCAGGAGGAGATCTATGGCCGCGGCACCTTCCGCGCTTTCTGGTGGTCGCCGGACAGCCAGCGGATCGCGTACCTGAGTCTAGATGAATCAAAAGTGCCGGTTTACACGCTGGTGGATGACCGCAGCCAACCCCAGAAAGTGCTAACCGCCCGCTACCCGAAAGCCGGCGATCCCAATCCAATCGCACGCCTCGGCGTGGTGGACCTAGTGGGCCAGACGACCTGGATGGAGGACCCTTACCCCGGCAAGGAGACCTTGCTGGTCCAGGTGGGCTGGGATCCGAAGGGGCTGTTGCTGGCCAGCTACCAGGATCGCCTCCAGACCTGGCTGGAACTGCGCCGCTTCGAAGGCACCGCCAGCTCCGTGATGGTCAAGGAGAGCGGAAAAGCCTGGCAGGAACGCCTTCCCTTGCCGGTCTTCCTGAAGGACGGCGGATTCATCTGGGAGTCCGACCGCACCGGCCACCGCCATCTCTACCGCTACGACAAGAAGGGCAAGCCGATGAGGGCCGTCACCGCGGGCACCTGGGAGGTGCGCGATTTTTACGGCGTGGATGAAAAATCGAAACGCGTCTATTTCAGCGCCACGGAAAACAACCCCGCAGGCCTCGACAGCTACAGCGCGGATCTCGACGGGGCCCTGCCCAATGGCCTGTTGGCGCGGCACACCCTCCGGGGCGGGACCCACCGAATGAAAATCAGCCCTGATTTCCAGCTCGGGGTGGATAGCTGGAGCGATGCCCACAGCCCTACCCAAGTCGGCCTGGTGGATATGGATGGCCGGGTGGTGAAGGCCCTGGAGGGCCGCGTGACCCAGGCCTTCAAGGACATCCGTTTCGGGCGCGTGGCCTTCCAGACGGTGCTCACCAAGGACGGTTTCCCCATGCCGACCATGTTGGTGCTGCCCCCGGATTTCGATGCGAAGAAAAAGTACCCCATCTTCCAGCACATCTATGGCGGGCCGCAGGCCCCGCAGGTGCTGGATGCCTTTTCCGCTTCCATGCTCTGGTACCACTTCCTGGCGCAGCAGGGCTATGTGGTGTGGGTCTGCGACAACCGCAGCGCTTCGGGCAAGGGGCTCAGCAGCGCGGAGGGCATCTACAAGCGCCTGGGCGAACAGGAGCTCAAGGATCAACTGGAGGGCCTGGAGTGGCTGGGCCGGAGACCCTGGGCGGACATGGGCCGCGTGGCGCTGGAAGGCTGGAGCTACGGCGGATTCATGACGGCCTATGCGCTGACGCATTGCTCAAATTACAAGCTCGGCCTGGTGGGCGCGCCTGTCACCGATTGGCGGCTCTATGACAGCATCTACACCGAGCGCTTCATGGGCCTGCCCAGCGAGAACGCGGCGGGCTATGACGCCACCTCGGTCCTGAAGGCGGCGAATAATCTCCACGGCAAGGCACTGATCTTCCACGGGACGCTGGACGACAACGTGCATCCGCAGAACACCATCCAGTTCCTGGATGCCTTGCAGAAAGCCGGCCACACCGCGGATGCGGTGCTGCTGCCGGGCTCCGCCCACGGTCCCAGCGCCCCGCAGCACGTCTACGCCCGCATGCAGGCCATGTGGGAATTCATTCAGAAGAATCTGTAAGCGCCCTTTTGACTCATACTGACTTTTTCCGGATCAACCCATGAATCTGCTTCCGCTGGCCATCCAAGCCACCCCTGTGACCTTAAGCGCGTTCACACCCCTGGCCGTGGCTTTGGCCCTCTGGGTGGGCTTCGTGGGCTATGGCCTCTTCTCCCTGCGCAACCACCCCAAAGGCCTGAATCCCCTATTCTTCACCGAGATGTGGGAGCGGTTCAGCTACTACGGCATGCGGGCCTTGCTGTTGCTCTACATGACGGCGCCTGCCTCCGCGGGCGGCCTTGGGCTGTCGCTCAAATTCGCCGGCCTCCTTTACGGCCTCTATACGTTCTTCGTCTATGCCCTGAGCGTTCCGGGAGGATGGATCGCGGACCGGTTCCTGGGATACCGGAAAGCCGTCCTGGTCGGGGGCGTGCTCATCGCGTTGGGCGAGTTCTCCCTGGCCTCGGGCCCGCTGGCCATGTTCTACCTGGGACTCGCCGTGATCGCCGTCGGCACCGGCCTGCTGAAGACCAATTGCACCTCCATCGTCGGAATGCTGTACGACAAGAATGATCCACGGCAGGACGGCGGCTACACCATCTACTACATGGGAATCAACATCGGCGCCCTCATCGCCCCGCTGATCCTGGGGTTCATGGCCCAGGACCCGGTGTTCGTGGCCGCCCTGGGCAAAGTGGGCCTGGCCTCAGCCAATGGCTGGCGCTGGGCCTTCGGGTTCGCGGGCCTGGCCATGGTGGCCGGACTGGTCCAGTACTCCCTGCGGCAGAGCTCCCTGGGGAACGTGGGCATGAAACCCGGAGGAATCTCCGAGCATGGCGAGCAGATCGTCCACGAGCCCCTGACCCCTGAGGAACGCAGCCGCATGTGGGTGGTCGTGATCCTGGTCTTCTTCATCATGATCTTCTTCTTCGTCTTCGAGCAGGCGGGCACCACCCTGAACCTCTTCGCCGACGAGCACACGCGCATGGAGATCTTCGGGTTCACCATCCGTTCCACCTGGTTCCAGAGCGTGAACTCCATCTGGCTGCTCTTCCTGGCGCCGATATTCAGCTGGCTTTGGATCGCCCTCAAAGAGAAGGAACCCAGCAGCCCCATCAAATTCACCCTGGGTCTTTTCTTCGTGGGAGCCGGGATGCTGCTGCTGGTGCTCCCCAGCCAAGCCTACACGGCGGACCCCACCCTTAAAGTCGCGCCCTACTGGCTCATCGGAACCTATGGCCTGCACACCATCGGCGAGCTCTGCTTGAGTCCGGTGGGCCTGTCCACCGTATCGAAGTTGGCCCCGGCACGCTATTCGGGGGTGATGATGGGGGTTTTCTTCTTCGCCATCGGCATGGGCAACATGCTCGCGGGACTCGCGGGCGGATTCAGCGAAAGCTTGAAACCCGCCACCCTTTTCGGCGGCCTGTTCGCCATTACGACAGTCATGGCCATTGTGCTGGTGGCCTTGACGCCGCGCATCAAGCGGATGATGGGCGGCGTGAACTAGCCAGGACCAGCGGGATTCTTCTAGCCACAAGCCATTCTTGATTTATGCTGGCCTTCACTCCACAAATGAAGGGCCGGCGGTGAAGTTCCAATTGCACAGGTGGGCTTGGCTATTCAGGCGATTCGCCTGCCTGGCCCTGCTGGCGGCCGCGCCTTCCCAGGCCTGGCCCCAGGCCAAGCCCGTCTACGATGCGGCCTCCGCGGGCCGGCTGCCCATCCGCACCTATACCGACAAGGACGGCCTACCTCAGAATTCCGTCGAAGCCGTCGCCTTCGATGCCAAGGGCTACCTCTGGATCGCCACCCAGGACGGGGCGGTGCGCTTCAACGGCCGGGAGTGGACCACGGTGTCCATGCCCAGGCCCAAGGCATCCACCTGGGTCGTAGCGGTGCTCCCTGCCCGGGATGGCAGCATCTGGTTCGGCACCCGGGGCGACGGCGTCCACCGCCTGGAGGATGGCCGGTGGACCAGTTTCGGGCCTAGCGAACATTTTCCAGATGGGCAGGTCATCAGCCTGCTGGAGACCTTCGACGGGGAACAGTCGATCATCTGGGCCGGTACCCAGGACCACGGGCTCTGGCGTCTTGAAAAAGGGACCTGGCAGGCCGTCGTTCCCCCGGATCCATTCAATACCGTCTTCGATCTGCTGGAGCGGCAGGGCCCGGATGGCGGCTCGGAACTTTGGATGGCCACCGACAAAGGCGTCTACCGGCTGCACGAGGGCCAATGGAGCCATTGGGGCGCCCGGGAGATGGGGCTGACGAGCCCCCTGACCCTCTGCCTGCTCGACACCCACAATCGAAGCAACAACATGGCGGAGCTGTGGGCCGGGACCGATCATGGCTATTCGATCTTCGATGGCGCCTCCTGGCACCCCACCGCCACGGCGCCTGGGCTCTCCAGCTCCTATTTCTACCGCCTGGCCCAGACTAAGAATTATTTGGGCCAGCAGGAAATCTGGGCGGGCACCGAAGGCGGCCTGGCCCGGTTCGAAAATGGTCAATGGACCACCTACGACACCAGGGCCGGAATGCCCAGCAATGTGGTGCGGTCCTTGGAAGCCAGGCAGATGCCCGGCGAGTCGGCGACCTTGTGGATCGGCACCTTCGGGGGCCTCACGAGGCTGCCGATCGGAGGCTGGCTGAGCTACACCACGCTTTCCGGACTGCCTGAAAATGTGGTCTTCGCCACCCAGGAAATGGCGGATGGAACCATGTGGTTCGGAACCCTGGGCGGAGGCCTTGCGCGGCTTCAGGGCAAGACCTGGACCACCCTGGACCACATCGAGGGCAGACCGGTCACCGCCATCATGAGCCTCTGCAAAACCAAAGACCCGGATGGAGCTGAAACCCTATGGGTGGGAACCCGGGGGCAGGGCGTCTTCACGCTGAAGGGGGGGAAGTGGAAGGTATTTGAACCCGCCAACCGTTTTCCGGATCCCTGGATCTACGCCATGGTCGAGACCCTGTCATCCGCTGGGAAACCGGTGATGTGGTTTGGCACGCGCCAGGGGCTGGTGCGGATCGAAGCAGGGAACTGGAAGGTCCACACCACCGCCGACGGGCTGCCCCACAACTTCGTGACCACCATCCACGAAGCCCGGAGCGCCGGGGGAGCCCCGGAACTTTGGGTGGGCACCCGGGGGGGCGGAATCGCTTGCCTGGAAGAATCCACCGGGAAGTGGCGCCCCTACCCTGCCTCCGAGAAGCTGCCGGGCCTCCGGGCCAGCCATATCCAGGAACTGCGCGGACCCAAAGGCGAGCGGCACCTCTGGGTCGTCTCCATGGGCGGCGGCGCTTCCCGCCTGGACCTCGACCACCCGGAACGCGGCTGGTCCCTGTTCGATACCCAGAGCCATCCGCCCTTGGGAAGCAACACGGTCTACCGCGTGGAGCAGAATGCGGTCGGGCAGCTTTATTTCACGACGGTGGGAGGCGTGACCCGGTTCCAGCCCAGCCGGGACCTCGGAAGCAGCGGCCAGGAATATGAATCATTCACCTTCACGACCGGCGACGGTCTTCCCAGCAATGGCTGCACGCAAGGCTCCTCCATCCTCGATTCCCGGGGGCGCATCTGGACCGGCACCGTGCTGGGCGTGGCGATGTTCGATCCGAGGCACGTCGTCGAGGACCGGACGATCAAGCCGCTCCACTTCGAATCCGCCCGCATCATGGGCACGGGCCAGCCTCTGCGCGAGGGGGCTTCCCTGCCCTACAACCAGAACCGTGTGCGCTTCGATTACGCGCTGTTGAGCTATTTCCGGGAGGGAGACACGGTCTTCCGCACGCAACTGGAAGGGTTGGACGCCCGCCCATCGGAATGGAGCCGGGACGCCAAGATGGAATACCCGACGCTGCCCAAGGGCGACTACGTGTTCAAGGTGTGGGCCAAGGATTACTTCGGAAACGTCAGCGGCC
Source organism: Holophagaceae bacterium (assembly GCA_016720465.1). Taxonomy (NCBI): domain Bacteria; kingdom Pseudomonadati; phylum Acidobacteriota; class Holophagae; order Holophagales; family Holophagaceae; species Holophagaceae bacterium. The sequence goes on along the minus strand of JADKKO010000004.1, from coordinate 1,724,200 downwards.
CGACGCTGTTCCCGTTCAGCATCCGCAGCGCGCCCTGGTCCACCTGGTGGGCGTATCTAAGTTATGCGCTGCTGCTGGGCGGGGGCGTCTGGTTCTATCTCAAAGTCCGGCTGCATTACCTTCAAACGCAAAAAGAGGCACTGGAAGCCACTGTGGAGGCCCGCACCTCCGAATTGGCCGAAGCCAGGGACGAAGCCCTCACCGCCACGCGCATGAAATCGGAATTCCTGGCCACCATGAGCCATGAGATCCGCACGCCCATGAATGGCATCATCGGCATGTCCGGGCTGCTGTTGGATACGGGCCTGACGCCCCAGCAGCGGGATTACGCCGAAACGGTCCACCATTCTGCGGACAACCTGCTGGGCATCCTGAACGACATCCTGGACTTCTCCAAGATCGAAGCCGGGAAGATCCAGATCGAATCGGTGCCGTTCAGCCTGAGGGATTCGGCGGAGGAGATCCTCGGTCTCCTCTATGAGCCTGCGCGCGCCAAGGGGCTTGAACTCTGTTCCCTGATTCCGCCGGAAGTCCCGGACGCCCTGGTCGGCGATCCCGGCAGGTTGCGCCAGGTCCTCACCAACCTGCTGGGCAATGCCATCAAATTCACCCACGAAGGCGGTATCACGCTCTCCATCACGTCTATCGGCACCGCCGGCAGGCCGGAATTGCGGTTTGAGGTCCGCGATACGGGCATCGGCATCCCGCTGGAGGTCCAGGGCCGGTTGTTCAAGGCCTTCAACCAGGCGGACAGCTCCACCAGCCGGCGCTATGGCGGCACGGGGTTGGGCCTGGCCATCTCACACCGGCTGGTGGAACTCATGGGCGGCCGGATCGGCGTGAAGAGCGATCCCGGCAAAGGCGCAACGTTCTGGATGGAACTGGGATTCAGCGAGGCCAAACCCGGCATGCTGCCAGCCGAGCCGACCGGCCCGGCCCTGCCGGAGGAACTGCGCGTGTTCGGCACGGGAGCCCGGGCGGCCACCCTGCAAGGCCTCGCCTGGACCATGGAATCCATGGGGCTGAACCTGGAACCCCTGGATCCAGGGGAACACGCCGTGGTGCATCTGCGGACCCTGGCGGGTCAGGGCCAATCCCTGCTGCTCCTGCAGGACCTGCCGATGGCTTCGGCCCAAACCCAATTGAAGGCTCTGCGGCTGGAACCTCTCACCCGCACGCTGCCCGTGGTCCTGTTGGCTCCCGGCCATGACTCGGCTGGAATCTCGGAATTCCTCCAGGATCCGCATACGGTGCTTGTCACCAAGCCCCTGCGTCGGCGGCGCCTGAAAGACGCCTTGCTGAAGGTGCTGGGCTTGGCGACCCAATCCACGGAACCGGCTCCGGCGGTGGCCTTGCCCATTCCCGGAGCCCAGTGCCACCGCATTCTCATCGCCGATGACAATGCCATGAACCAGAAGGTGGCTCGCGCCATGGTGGGATCCCTCGGCTTCGAATGCGAAGTGGTTCCAAGCGGCAGCCAGGCCATCGAATCGCTTGAAAGGCGGGGCTTCGACCTGGTGCTGCTGGACTGCAACATGCCGGGCATGGACGGCTTCGAGACGACCGCGGAAATCCGCAAACGGGCCTTGAAGGACCGGCACGGCGATCCCCTGCCCATCATCGCGCTGACCGCCAGCGCCATGGGCGGCACCCGTGAAAAATGCCTGGCGGCAGGCATGGATGACTATCTGGCCAAGCCCCTGCGCCCGGATGCCCTGCGGGCCGTCCTGGCCACCTGGCTGCCGGCGCCGGAAGGTCCAGGCATCGCCGTCGACACGGCCGCTTTGGGAGCGCTGCAAACCCTGGATCCGGATGGCTCGGACGGCTGGGTGGCTTCCCTGCTGAGTGAATACCTGGAGGATGGCCCCAGGCGGATCCAGGCCATCCACGCCGCCCTGGCCTCCGATGACGCGCCCCAAGTCATCCGCCAGCTCCATAACCTGAAGTCCAACAGCGGCACCGTGGGCGCCAAAAGCCTAGCCGCCCTGTGCGACGACCTGGAGCAATCGGCACAGAGCGACCTCCGCGCCGTCCGCGCCAGGCTCCCTGAGCTGGATGCCGAATGGGCGCGGGTGAAATCGGTGCTCACCAGCAGCGGCGATGTGATCTCCTGACTTCCTATTCACTCTCCGAGGCCTCCGCCTTGTCCTTGACAGCGCCGATCAGGCCAGGGAAGAGGAAGCGGTGGAAGGGGAGCACGGAGTACCAGTACAGGTAGCCCAGGACCCCGCGTGGCTCGAAGAAGGCGGTCTGCTCCACCCGCGCGCCCTCGGGGTCGGGCAGCACTTCGAATTGCAGCCAGGCCCGGCCGGGCAGTTTCATCTCGGCCCGGAGGCGCAGCAGATGCGAGGGTTCCAAGGCCTCCACCCGCCAAAAATCCAAGGGATCCCCGACCCGCAACTCCCGGGGATGGCGGCGGCCGCGGCGCATCCCCACCCCGCCCGCGAGGCGGTCCATGAAGCCCCTCAACTGCCAGAGCGCGTTGCCCGCAGGCCACCCTTCCTCCCCTCCCAGGCCGCAGATCACGTCGAAGACCCACGCGGGATCGGCCCTGATGCGCCGTCGGCGGCGATCCAGCAGCATGCCCTCATGGGCGCCCAGCTGGTCCGCCTCGGGCTTATCGAGGGAAAGACTGGACAGGCTGGAGGCCCAGGTCGTCACCACATCGTCGTAGGCCATGCGCGCCAGGGCCCGGTGGACGGCCTCGTCGTAGCCGGTGGGCCGCACGCCGAAAACTCGCAACGCCCGGTCGTCCCGCACCACCACCTCCGTCTGCAGGCTTTCCACCAGCGGATGCGCGATGCGGAAGGGGATGGGCGTGACCAGGTCCACCCAACGGCTGCTGAGTTCCGGCTTCGGCACCGGCAGGGACAGGATGATGCGGCGCAGCCCCCGGATCCGGGCATAGCGCAGCATCATCTCCCGGTAGCTCAGGATGTCCTGGCCGCCGATCTCGTAGATGCCTGCCGCGTCCGGATGGTCCAGGGCCTCCACCAGGTATTCCAGCACCGACCGGATGCCGATGGGCTGGCAGCGGGTATCCACCCACTTCGGCGTGATCATGATGGGCAGCCGTTCGGTGAGGTGGCGGATCATTTCAAAGCTGGCGCTGCCGGAGCCCACAATCACCGCGGCGCGGAACTCGATCACGGGAACCCCGCCCTCCGCCAGGCAGCGGCCCACCTCCTGCCGGGACACAAGATGCTTGCTGCGGACGATCTCGGGATCCCCCAGCCCCCCCAGATAGATGATCCGCTTCACGCCGGCGCTGGCGGCGGCTTCGCCGAAGGCCAAGGCCATGAGGCGGTCCCGCTCGCTGAAGGCTTGGCCCGCGGCCATCGAATGCACCAGGTAGTAAGCCACTTCGATGCCTTGGAGCGCATCTGACGAGGCAGCCGGGTCCCCCAGATCCCCCTGGACGATTTCCACACCCGGCCAGGGGTGTCCTTGCAGCCGGGCGGGGTTCCGGGCGATGCAACGCACCTGATGCCCCTTGGCCATCAGTCTCGGCACCAACCTCCCACCGATGTATCCCGTGGCTCCGGTCACGAGGACGCGCAAGTTTGGCTCCCAGGCTCCAGTCTCAGTGGGCTTCCGCCTCTAGTCCATCGGGAGCCGGCGTGGCAGGTTCGAGATGGCCCGCGCTGAAATGGCCCGACATGATGGGCACGGCCAGTTTGACCAGGAAGGTGAACACCAGGAATCCGATGCCGTAAATCCCAGCGGTGACGCCCCATTCCACGAAGGTCGGCCGGTATTCATAGATCTCGCCCAGCGTGTCCGGCGTCATGCCCGGCATGACGAGCCCCATGCCCTTCTCGATGTAGACGCCGAAATAGATGAGGCCGCAGCCGATATTCAGGAGCGTCATGTTCCGGCGCCACCGGGGCACCAGGAAGATGAAGAAGGCGATGACTGTTGCCACCAGACCGCCCCAGGCATAGGGCACCAGGGCCTTGTGCGGGCCGATGCCGCTCCAAAAATATTGGGTGTAAAGCAGATGCTCCGTGGCGGAGTAGTACTCCTTGAACAGTTCGGCGCCCAGCAGGAAGAGGTTCAGGAACATGGTGTAGGCCATGAGTTCCGCCACCTTCTGGATTGCCTCGTCCTTGATGGGAAGCCCAGTCCGCTTGCGCAGCACCTGGAAGAGGACCAGCAGGACCGCGGGCCCGGAGCAGAAGGCCGAGGCGATGAACCTGGGCGCCAGTATCGCGGTGTTCCAGTAGGGGCGGGAAGCCATGCCGTTGTAAAGGAACGCCGTCACCGTGTGGATGGAGACCGCCATGGGAATGGAGAAAAGCACCAGCGGGATGACGATCTTCTTGTTGTAGTCCTTGCCGTGGAATCCCTTGAAAAGGATGTGGCCCACCACGGCCAGGTTCACGCCCAGGTACACGTTCAGCACCAGGGCATCCCAGGCCATGATGGATATCGGGAAATTCGGGCTGCCGAGCAGTGGCGCGATGTGGAGGAACCGGTCCGGACGCCCCATGTCCACCAGCACGAAAAGAAGGCACATGATGATGGCCGAGATGGCCAGCAGTTCGCCCAGGATGGCCACCTCTTTGATCGGGCCCCAGTTGTAGACGTAGGCCGGGATCACCAGCATCACGGCCGCGGCGGCGATGCCCACCAGGAAGGTGAAATTGCCCACGTAGAAGGCCCAGGAGACCTGGTCCCGCATATTGGTGGCGATGAGCCCGTGGCGCAGCTGGAAGGAATAGGCGAAAAGGCCGATGGCGATGAGGGTCAGGAGGGCGCCCACCCAGATTTTGTAGGCCCGGTCGCCCGAAGCGATGATGCGGCCGGAGCCGCGGAGGAAGGAGATGGCCATGGTTCCGCCCTAAGTCGCGTAGAAGTAGAAAAAGCTCGGGTGGGTGGCAAGTTCCTCTTTCAGGATGAACACGCGCTTGGTGTCCATGGCCTGGCGGATCTCGCTATCAGGATCCAGGAGATTGCCGAATTTGCGCGCCCCCACGGGGCAGATTTCCACGCAGGCTGGATAAAGGCCTTCACGGGTGCGCTGGATGCAGAAGGTGCACTTTTCCACCACGCCCTTGGGCCGCGGGCGGTTGCCCAGCACATGCGTCTTGGGGTTCATTTCCTCCGCCGGAAGGCTCGGCTCGGCCCAATTGAAATGGCGGGCGCCGTAGGGGCAGGCGGACATGCAGCAGCGGCAGCCGATGCACCAGTCGTAGTCCACGACCACGATGCCGTCCTTTTCCTTCCAGGTGGCGCCGACCGGGCAGGTTTTCACGCAGGGCGGATCATCGCATTGCTGGCACTGCACCGGCATGTAGAACTTGCCCGGGCGGGGCACCTCCGCCGCGTCGTAATAGACATCGGAATGATTGATGTCGATGCCGTGGGCCTTGTCCATCTCCAGCACCCGGATCCATTGGATCTGCGGCTCCTTCCGGGACTGGTTGTTCTCTTCGACGCAGGCGTAGACGCAGCGCCGGCAGCCCACGCAGCGGGAAAGGTCGAGGCCGTACCCGAACTTGACGCCGTCCATGGGGCCAGCTTCGCTCACGGTGACCGACTTCCCGTATTGCCGGGAATACTTCCGCTCCCAGCTCGTGACCATCCGCCGGACATCCGCCGGGGAGAGTTCCCGGAAGGACTTCCGGAAGAACCCTTCCAGGTCGCAGGCTGCGCCGGAGGCGACGGTGGCGCCGACGGCCAGGAATTTCAAGACATCGCGGCGTCCGGGGTCCATCGCCCCGGAACCGCACCCGCCGGATTTGCTGGAAGGATTCATCGGGCTCCTCGCTTCATCTCACTGGGGCGGACGGGTGGGGGAAGTGGCTTGATGGGCTTGAATCGCGGGGTGTGGGGATTGTGGCAATGGACACACAGCAGGTAGGTCTTCTCTCCGTTCCATTGGCCGATGCGCTTGCCGTGGACGCCCCGTTTCCAGTCCCGGTACTTGTCCCCGTGGCACTGGCCGCAAAGCTTGTAGGACTCGCTGAACGCCACCGGCGCGCCGCTGGTGAGATGGAGCACATCGCGGTTCTTCGCGTCGTGGCAGTCCAGGCACCAGCGGTTTTCGCTGTCGTGGTGGAATTCCGCCTGGATGTCGTCGTGGAACTGGAGTTCCCGGCGCGCGGGGTTGAGTTTCCCGTTCACTTTTTCGTTGTGGCACTGGCTGCAAGGGAAGATCCCGTCCGTGAGGGGCGGCGCCTTGGCCTCCACCAGTTGCTCCTTCTTTTGGGCTCTGGCGGGCTGGGCGGGCGGAGTGCCGGTCCCCAGTGCCCCGGCTCCGGAAAGGGTCATCACCAAAGCAGCAGCCATCCAGAGCATCCTGGTCCCCCTTGTTCGTTCCTAGAATGTGGTCCGAAATCCGCGTGTCCGAGATCACAACTCTCAAGCACGGGGATTTTTCCTAAAAAAGCCTGCGCGCCTGCGCTGCTTCGCCCGCCTCGATGCCCTCCGCCCGTTGGGACGGCGCGGAGGAATCAAGTGCGGGCGAAGGATTCCAGACTATGGAATGGATGCGTGGTTTGTCAGTGACCGCTCACGGAGCGCTTCCGCTTGGCGGACCGGATCGCCCTGGCGGAGGCGACCATCCCCCTGAACCGGTTGCGGTCGATCCTGGCGGTGGTTTTGATGCGCACCCGCCGCGCCTGGGGATTCGCCGAATCCCGGAGAAACGGGTGCGCGGATTCATTCAGAAACGGCGCTAGGGAATTCATGATGTCTTCACTTCCACCTTCTTGGGACGGATCTCGGGACTCTTGGGCACGGTCACTGAGAGCACGCCATTTTTCAATTCGGCCTTCACCTTGTTGGCGTCGACATCCTCCGGAAGGGCGATGGCGCGGCTGAAGCTGCCGAAGGTGCGCTCATAGGCGTAGCAGACCTCGTCGTCCCGCGTGATTTCTTCCTCGCGCTTCCCGCTGATGGTCAGGCGGTTGCCGGAGACGGAGATCTCAATATCGTTTTCCTTCATCCCCGGAAGATCGGCCTTCAGGGAAAACTCGTTGGGAGTCTCCTTCAAGTCGAAGGCGGGCAGGAAGGTTTCCATTTTATTGCTGGTGCGCAGGCCGAGATCCTGGAATGGATCCCAGCGGTTGGCCTCCCTCAGCATGCGGAGGGGGTCCTCGAAAAGCGATTCTCGCGCCATCCCGACATTCTTGGGGCGCTGTTTCAGGACAAGGGACATGGTGACCTCGTGGATGGAAAGGGGTTGGAGGGGAAGGCTGGCTGGCGCCTCTGGAGGCGCCCGGATGGCCCGGTGGTTCCGGCGCCTGCGGAAAAAATCCCCACCAATGCCGCCACCCCGGGAACGCCCATCCGCCGGGGGGCACCAACCATTTGAAATCCAGCTCTGTCGTGGCTGTTTGACGAGTCTTGACATATAGACTCCAACCAGCGCCTGCTTCGACCCCATGGCAAAGGACACCTATCCCGAACCTTGGAGAAGCGGCCACAAATTGGGTCCGATTCGCTGTGATTTGTATCAAGAGTTTCCCGGTCCGGAATACCGGAATCCAAGCCCCGCCACGAACAATCTTTCAAGCCTGTTTTCAAAAGCTTGCGGCGCGCAGGGCCCCGAAGGATCCTACGGACGGGTGGATCGCCATGACCGGACTGGCCCTCACAGTGAATGATCGACGGGTCACGGCCGAGCCGGGAGACACGCTGCTCACGGTGCTGTCCCGGCAGGGCCTGGAAGTCCCCACCCTCTGCCACGATCCGCGTCTGAAGCCGGCTTCGCTTTGCCGGATGTGCGAAGTTGAAGTCGGCCGTCGCTGCAAAATAACTTGCGCATCTCGGTGGTGGACCGGCATAAGGGTCCGTAACAAAAAAACCAGAACTGCACAGGTTTTTTTGCGACGGTCCCTAACCGGCCAGGAGCGGAATCTCTGCGCCTGCTCCACCGTGGCGGAACCGGGCATGGTCGTGCGAACCCACACGCCTGAACTGGAGGACTATCGCCGGGGCGTGCTGGCCATGATGGCCCGGGACTATCCTTCCGCCGCGGTGGATGCGCACCCCCATGAACCCTTCCACCGCTGGCTCCGCCACTACGGCGTGGCGCCCGCCGGGAAGGGTGATCCCGACCGGTTGGACACCACCCACCCCTACATCCGCGTGGACCTGTCCCAGTGCATCGAATGCTACCGCTGTGTCCGGATCTGCGAGGAACTGCAGGGCCAGTTCGTGTGGAAAGCGATCGACCGGGGTGGCAGCACCCATGTGGCGCCGGGATTCGCGGATTCGCTCCTCCACAGCCCCTGCGTGAGCTGCGGAGCCTGTGTGGATACCTGCCCCACCGGTGCGCTGGAGGATGCTTCGCACTTTGTCCATGGCATCCCGGATAGCTGGACCAGCACCACCTGCCCCTACTGCGGCGTGGGCTGCGGCATGGAAATCGGCGTCAAGGACGGCCGCATCGCGAGCGTGCGCCCGTTGATGGATTCCCCCGTCAATGCCGGCCATTTGTGCGTGAAGGGCCGTTATGGAACGGGCATCGTCGATGCCCCGGACCGCGTGGCGCAACCGGCTGTCCGGCGGAATGGCGAGTGGGTCCAGGTTTCCTGGGATGAGGCCCTGGATGAGGCCGCCGCCGCCATCCGGCGCATCCGGGAAATGCACGGACCCGACGCCATCGGCTTCCTGGGCTCCTCCCGCGCCACCAACGAAGACTCCTACCTGGTGCAGAAGCTGGCGCGCGTCGTGGTGGGCACGAACAACGTGGACTGCTGCGCCCGGGTCTGCCACGCGCCCAGCGCCGCGGGCCTGGGCCAGGTCTTCGGGACCGGCGCCGCCACCAACAGTTTCGAAGACATCGAGAAGGCCGCCCTGATCATGATCGTGGGCGCCAATCCCACCGAGAACCACCCCATCGTGGGCAACCGCATCAAGCAGCGCGCCCTGGCCGGCATACCGCTCATCGTCATCGATCCCCGCCGCATCGAGCTCGCCGGCCACGCCTCGGTCCATCTGGCGCCGCGCCCGGGCACGAACCTGCCCCTGCTCCTGGCGATGGCCCAGGTGATCCTCGCGGAAGGCCTGGAGGATCGTCCCTTTCTGGAAGCCCGCACCGAGAACCTGGAGGCCTTCCGGACCGCGGCCGAAGAGTGGCCTCCGGAACGCGCCGCCCAGGTCTGCGGCGTCGGCGCAGAATCCATCCGGCAAGCCGCCAGGCTCTATGCCTCGACACGGCCTGCCCTGGCCATCAACGGGCTGGGCCTGACCGAGCAGATCCAGGGCACCGAGGGCGTCATGGCTTTGGCCCAGCTCGCGCTGCTGACCGGCAACATCGGCAAGCCCGGCTCGGGAGTCAATCCACTCCGGGGCCAGAACAACGTCCAGGGGAGCGCGAACATGGGCTGCGAGCCCTCGCGCCTCACCGGCTACCAGCCCATCGCCGCCGCCCGGGAACTCCACGAGCAGGTGTGGGGAGTGCCCATCCCCGAAACCGCCGGTCTGTCGGTGATGGGCATGGTGGACGCGGCTTTCGAAGGCCGGCTGAAGGGCATGGTGGTGTTCGGCTACGATGTGCTGCTCAGCAACCCGGACGCCCACCGCACGGCCGAGGCCCTGGGGCGCCTCAACGCCATGGTGGTGGTGGACCTGTTCATGACCGAAACGGCCAAGGCCTTCGGGACGGTGTTCCTGCCGGTGGCCAGCTCCTTCGAAAAAGAGGGCACCTTCATGAACGGCGAACGCCGTGTCCAGCGGGTGCGGGCGGCCATCCCGCTCCATCCCGGCGTGAAGACCGATCTCGAGGTCGCCTGCCTGCTGGGGCAGCGGCTGGGATTCGCGGACCACTTCGCTTTCCTCGACGCTGGCGCCACCGATGCCGTTGCCGCCGAGGCCGTCTGGGAAGAGATCCGCCAGGTCTGGCCGGTGGCCAGAGGCATCACCTATCCGCGGATCGAATCCGTGGGAATCCAATGGCCCTGCCCCTCCGAGGACCATCCGGGCACCACCGTCCTCCATGCCGGCCGCTTTCCGAAAGGCCCTCGCGCCGCATTCAGGGCCCTGGCCTACCGGCCCAGCGCTGAAATCCCCACGGCCGAGTTCCCATTGCTGATGAACACCGGCCGGACGCTCTACCACTTCAACGCGGCCACCATGACCGGGCGGACCCGCAACCGCGAACTCCAGCGGGACGACTGGATCCAGATCCATCCGCAGGATGCGGGCCCCCTAGGGATCGCGGACGGCGGCCCCGTGGTGGTGGAAACCCGCCACGGCCAATTCCCCGCCCATGCGTGGATCACCGACGTGGTTCGGCCCGGCGAATGCTTCGGCGTCTTCCACAACCCGGAAGCGTTCGTGAACCGGGCTACCGGACAAGGCCGAGACAATTTCACCGAAACCCCGGAGTACAAAGTCACCGCAGCGAGGATCAGGCCAAGCTGAATAAAATTGCGCCACAAAGATTCGCTGAATTTAATAGAACAAATAACAAAAAAGGATGATTAGCTACAAAGAATACAAGGTTGAAAAGTTAAAAAGTTGAAAAGTTGAAAAGTTGAAAAGTTGAAATAATTGAAATGCTTTTCTTTGTGAACTTTGTGTTCTTTGTGGCTAATAATTTTTTTATGTTTTGGAATCTTGAGGCCGATCTATACCAGATCGATGTGGCCTACCGGTATTCCCCCATCCTGATCAGCCGCATCACCGGCTGGCCGGCTTCCCGGGATGCGTTCAGGTCCACCTCGAACTCGGCGGTCCAATCATTGAGTTCTTCGTTGTCGACGAGCATCTGCTGGACGACCACGATCGCGGGGGCTCCGGCCTTGGGCTGGATGTAGGTGTGGCGGGCATTGCGGCCTTCGGGATCCAGACGCGGCCCCTGGTGGCTGGCGAGATACTGCGCCACCATGGCCTTCAACCGCTCGGGTGTCCAGGGGCGCTCCTCGCCATCCAACGGCGGAACGTTCGGCGCCGATTCCAAGCTTTGCAGAGCATCCTCCCAGTCGCTGGAGGCCAGGCGGCGCAGGAACACGAAGACCTGCGACCGGATGGCGGCGTGGAAGGCCTTGCGATCGCGGGTGATGTCCCTGGCGGCTTCCTCGGCGCCGGGCATGGCCAGGATTGCTTCATCCCGCACGTAGTCGGGGTTCTGCATCTTCTCCCAGGCATCCAGCAGGCTGGAATCCACCTGGCGGAGCATGGCGCCGAGGTAGGCCTGCATCTCCCACGCTTCGTCGTTTTTTAGTCCATCCGGAACGGTCTGGGCAAGCACCTTGAACGTGCTGTGGATATGGCGCAGCAGCAGTCCCTCGACCCGCTGCAAGTCGTAGGCGCGCACGTAGTCGGCGAAGCTGAGGTAGCTTTCGAACATCTCGCGGACGATGGACTTGGGGCGGATGTTCTCCTGTCCCACCCACGGATGTTTGTCCGCGAATTCGTTGAAGGTGCTGTAGATGAATTCGCGCAGGGGTTTGGGGTATTCCAGCTTTTCCAGCTCCGCCATGCGCTGCTCGTACTCGATGCCCGCCATCTTCATCTCGGCGATGGCCCTGCCCTTCACCCGGTCCAACTGCTTCCGCAGGATCTGATCCGGATCTTCCAGGATGCTTTCCACCAGGGTCAGCAGATCCAGGGCATAGTCCGGCGATTCGTAATCCAGCAAAGGAATCGTGTCCATCAGGTAAAGGGACAGGGTCTGGTTCATGGAGAAGTCGTCCTGCAATTCCACGTTCACGCGCAGCCTGCGGCCCGACGCATCTGGCGGCATGAACCCCACGATGCGCCGCGCCACCAGCGCCCTGAAAAGCTGCCAGCCGCGTCTCCGGTGAGCATCTTTCTGGCGGTCCGTCTCGTGGCAGTCCCGGAGGAGCTGGCGCATGGCCAGGCAGCCGTCGCTCTTGCGGCTGAGCACGTTCAGCAGCATGGCGTGGGACACCTGGAAGCGTGAGCCCAGCCGCTCGGGCTGGGCGACGATCAGGCGCTTGAACGTGTCTTCGTCCCAGTGGGCGTAGTTGCGGTCCGGAGCCTGGCGCTTCACGAACTTCTTGCCGGGTTTCTGGGACAACCGCAGATTCTCGATCACGTGCTCTGGTGCCTGGGCCACCACGTAACCCACGTCGTCGAAACCTTTGCGGCCAGCCCGGCCTGCGATCTGGTGGAAGTCACGGGCGCTCAGAATGCCCGTTTTTTCGCCATTGTACTTGCAGAGCTTGGTGAACAACACGGTCCGGATCGGAACATTGATGCCCACGCCCAGCGTGTCCGTCCCGCAGATGATCTTGAGCAGCCCCTTCTGGGCCAGCTGCTCCACCAGGATCCGGTACTTGGGGAGGAGCCCCGCATGATGGAGGCCGATGCCCTGGCGCAGCCAGCGCTTCATGTCGGGGCCGTAGGGGCTGTTGAACTTGAAGCCCTCAAGCTCGGCGGCGAGGGCAGACTTTCCCTCTTTGCTACACACATTCAAACTGGTGAAGTCCTGAGCGCTGGCGGCCGCATCGGCTTGGGTGAAATGGACCACGTACACCGGCGCCCTTCCGCTTTCCACCAGCTTCTCCAACGTGAAAGCGAGCGGTGTTTCGGCGTAGGTGAAGCCCAACGGAACCGGACGGTCGCTGGACTTCACCGTCGCCGTGGGCAATCCGTTGAGCCGCGTCAGTTCCGTTTCGAAAAAGCTGGTGTCGCCGAGCGTGGCGCTCATCAACAGGAACCGCGTCCGCTTGAGGATCAGCAGCGGAACCTGCCAGGCGACGCCCCGCTCGCGGTCCGCATAGTAGTGGAATTCGTCCATCACCACGTCATGGGCGAAGGCCTCCTCGCCTTCGGACAGCGCCATGTTGGCCAGGATCTCCGCGGTGCAGCAGAGGATCGGCGCATCGCGGTTCACGGTGGCGTCGCCGGTGCTGAGGCCCACGTTTTCCGCTCCGAATTCCCGGCAGAGCGCCATCCATTTCTCGTTCACCAGCGCCTTGATGGGGCAGGTGTAGACCGATCGCCGCCCCCGGGCCAGGCTCATGAAATGAAGCGCCGTGGCCACCAGGGATTTCCCAGATCCCGTAGGTGTGTTCAGGATGAGATTCCGGCCTTCGAAGACCTCCAGGATGGCCGCCTCCTGGGCGGGGTAGAGGATGAGGTCCTTGGCTTCGAGGTATTGCAGGAACAGCCCCAGCAATGCTTCGCTGCTGGAGCCGCCCTTCGATGGAATCAATCCGTGCAGTTTCAAAGACATCGCATCAGAATCCCAGCATTTCCTGCTGATCCGGAGTAATATCCGATATCAACTTTCAGGACAGCAGATTCGATTGGGAGCGAACCATGAAACGTGTCGACCAACTCCTCCGCGAAAAGGGGTCGGATTTCTGGTCGGTGGCCCCGGGAGCCACGGTATTCACGGCCCTGGAACTCATGGCCGAAAAGAATATCGGCGCCGTGCTGGTCATGGAGGGGGACCGCTTGACCGGGATCTTTTCCGAGCGGGACTATGCCCGCAAGGTCGCGCTGGCCGGCCGCTCCTCGAAGGACCTTACTGTGCAGCAGATCATGACTCCCAAAGTCGTCTGCGTCAGGCCCGAGCAGAGCATCGAAGAGTGCATGGCCCTCATGTCCGACAAGCACATCCGCCATCTGCCGGTCATCGAAGGAGACCAGGTCGTGGGGGTCATCTCGGTCGGGGACGTGGTGAAGAGCGTGATTTCCGAACAGGGCTTCATCATCACCCAGCTGGAGCACTACATCACCGGGTCGCACTGAGCGGGCCGGACCCCAGCTCAATAAAAGTTGGCCTCGAAACCACACGAGGGGTGGATGGAGGACTTCGGGTTCTGTCTGTGTTCCTTCCAGTGGATGGCAACGCCTAGAGCAGGCTTTCCAGGCGGTCCTTGAACCGTGTGTAGACGAAGCTGACGGTGATCAGCACCACGCCGAGGGCGATGAACGAAGCCACGCGTGGGAGGCCTTGGAGGCCGCGCAAATCCCAGATGAAGAGCTTGAGGGTGCAGGCCGAGAGGATGCCCAGGCCGAGCAGCCGCGCCAAGCGTTCCCGAACGGCGAAGCCCAGGCCCACCATTCCGAACCCGAAGAGCGTCGCCCAGACCGTCAGGGAGGTTCCGGTCGCTTCCTGCCAGATGAACGCGGCAAGGAGAACGGCCTGCATGATGAACCAGGGCATGCGGTGCCGTCCGGCGAACAACTCGGTTTGGGTCCCTTCGATTCCATCCTCCTCCGCGCGCGGATTCGCGAGCCTCAGGCGGACATAGCCGGACAGGAGGGCTGCGCATGCGACCGGGATGGCCACGAGATTCTCGCCGCTGGGCACGAAGGCATCCCAGTGGAAGAAGTTCTGGCCGAAAGCGCGCAAGGTGCTGGCACAGGCCAAGAGCAGGGCTGCCCGGAGCCAATGGGTGTCCTGCTTCCAGGCGCCGATGAAAAGCGTGAGCGCCCCCTGGATGGCCCAGGCGGTCAACACGTAGGGCCGCCTCACCTCGTAGAACAGCACCGCACCCAGGACAAACTGGGCGGCGTAGAGGTAGGAATTTCGCAGCCATTCGTGGTCGCCATCGATCACGCCCTGGTGGAACCGGTTCCAGAGGCCATAGACGACGGCCATGGCCCCAAGGAGGGGTAGGCACGCCCACAGGCGCAGGCTGAGGCCCATGGCCACCTGATCCATGGCCAGGTTGACCAGCAGGCTATGGATCAGTCCGGCCCCCATCAGGGCATGGCCGAGGAAAGGCCAGGTGGAGCGCTCCAGGGCGCGTCCGCGCTCGAAGTGGGCCAGCGCCAGTGCGCCCCACAGGATGGGGACGAGCTGGTCCCTATGCTGTTCAATGGCTTCGGTCTTGATGAAGATGGCAAGGATGGAGGTTGTCGCGATCAGTAGGATGTTGCCATAGCCTTCCAGGCCCGGGATGAGGTCCCGGAGCTGGAGGTCTTCCCGTTTCTCTTCGACCACGGCTCCATGAATTTCCCGGTGGACGAGGTACGCCAGAACGAGGGCCAGGCACACCGCCAGGATGCGCTCGGAGAAGCCCTGGATCTGGCCTGGGACCATCCAAATCTGGGCCACCATCGCGACCACACAGCCAAGGGAGGACGATGCGAAAATCAGCGCCTCCGCGCCATGCAGAATGGACGGGCGCTTGCGGGCCCAGACCATCCAGAGCAGGCCGAAGGCCATGAGCGAGCCGGGTACCCAGAGAGGCTTGAATTCGAACACGGCCAGGAGGATCAGAAGGCCCATTCCGACCAAGCTATTGAAGATCGTTCCTGCTTCCACGGTCTGCTCGTCGAGCTTTTCGGTGGCAGTGGTCCAGGCGCCCAGGATCCACTCTTGGGTCAATGCCAGGGTCGCCAAGATGCCCAGGTTCCAGGCGCGATACTCGACGTGGAACCAGGTCCCATGGGCTTGGAAGCCAAACTCTCGCAGGGCGATGAGGGTGACCATCCCGACGATGATCGAGCCCCGGACCTGCTCCTTGAAACCCAGCAACAGGCCGATGCCCAGCAGAAGCAGCGAGAGGAAGGCCAAGGCCGGTGCCACCCAGGGATCAGGAACTTCGGTCCAGACGGCGCAGACCATAAGCGTTAGGCCCGAGAGAGAATGAAACCAGAGCGCGCCCTGCCGTTCGCGCTCGTTGAGCACGCGTTGAGCCGCGGGGATTCTGATCATGGCTTCGGAAAGGAAGGCAGCCAGGGCCACCCCCAACAGAGTCCAGCCATGGAGCGTGATGGCCCCCCACAGTGTGATGGTGGAGGCTGGTTTGACCCAGAGCAGCACCAAGGCCAACCCCATGAGGCCAAAGGAGGCGAGCGCTCGCTCCCGATGGGACCAGAGCATCCCGAGGCCCAGATGGAGCACGGCTAAACCTGACATTGTCACGGCGAGCCATGCATCGGGGACCTCGATGAAAAGGACGAGGACGGCCAGCACAAGCCCCACGAGGCTCGTGAACAGGATGGGTTCCTGCCTCCATTTTTCGCCCAGAACCTCCCTGGCGCCATCCCGGCGGGAGATGAATTCCAGAATGAAGGCAGTGGCCCCAAGGCCCATGAGCGTCCAGGAACGGATGCCGAGGTGGAACCACCCCACTTGCGGCGAGGCGGGCTTGGCGATCAGGGTGAGGAGCCCGAAGATCAGCAACAGGTAAGCCTCATAGGCTCGGTCCTTGTGGCACCAGCGGATGCCCAAAAGGAGGTAGCCGATGGCTGCGACGCCGAAGGAGACCGCGATCCACGGAGTGGGGGCCTCGGTATAGAGCGCGAGGCATCCAAGCAAGAGCCCGGGGATGCTCACGGCATACATCGCCCAGTTCCGTATTGTCTTTGTGAACAGAGCCTCAGAGGCGGGCCTGCGGATCAGGCACTCCAGTATGAAGGCCATCGCGCCGACACCCAATAAAGACCACCCGCGGTGGCTGATGTGCCACAAACCGGGCGTTGCGGGGGCTGGCTCTGCGTAGAGCAGGACCAGGGCGAACCCGAAGAGGACCAGGGCGCCTCTGGCGCGGTCTTTGTGGCCCCGCCAGAGGGCGATCCCGAAATAGACCACGGCAAGGGCCGCGAAGCCGGTGGCCCGCCAGGCCAAGGGCAGCTCGGTGTAGGCCGCGACCAGCAGCAGCACGAACCCGGAAAGCGCGGCGAACCTGCGGGCGGCCGTCCAGGCTGATTCGGAGAGAAACGTCTCGTCCTTGGAGAACCTGACGATCGCTTCGATGGCAAAGGCGGCGGCGGACACGCTCAGCAGCGACCACCCATGGAGGGTGACGTGCCAGAGGGGCGGGCCTGATGGCACGGGTTTGAGCAGAAGGATTAGCAGCGCCGCGGCCAAGGTGAAGAAGGCCGAAGTGGCGACGTCCTTGAATTTTCCAATGGCGGCGATGCCCATGAGGGCCATCGCCAGGATTCCGAAGCCCGTGCCCACCAAGGCCACCGGAAGTTCACGGAAGAGCAAGGCCCAAGTCGCGATCACGCCGAGATATCCGAAGAACGCCGTAATGGATGGGGCTACCTCTTCAGGGACATCCTCATGGGGTTTCCTGCGGGCCAGGGCGCTACCGGCACCCAGCAACAGGGCGGTGCCCCCCGCACCTGCCCAGCGCGCCATGACAGTTCCGGGCTCTCCTGGAATGGAGACCAAGGCATAGATGGCGGAGCCGAGCGCCACGAAGCCCAGGACGGGCGCTTCGGCAAGGGTGTCCCGCTGCCCTTTCAGCCATCCCAGAGCCAGCCACAACAGGGCCAGGAGGGCGTAGGCGCTGCCCAAGTTCCGGACCGGAATCTCGAACCAGATGAAGAGACCCAGCAGGAAGGTGCCTGCAGCGCTGAAGAAGTAGGGAGCGATGGGGATCTCGTGGGCCGCTTCGCAGGTCTCTTTCCAGAAGGTCCTGAGCAGGCCCGCGTTGAGGAGCCAGAGACCGGATGCCGTCGCCAGCAACAGGGTTCTGCCCATGCCGAGGGCCGGATCGAGCTTGGTGATGAGGATGTCCAGGAGCGTGAAGCAGAACGCGCCGTAGGCGATCCGCCGGAAATATTTTTCCTTCAGGACGATGCCTCCCACCAGGAGCATCTCGATGCCGAGGAGTCGGTAGACCGGGGTCAGGTGATGCTTCCAGCCCAGTCTGAGCGGGGTCACCAACGCCAGGGCCGCGAAAGCCTCCGTGGCCGCCAGCAGGTACATGGTGCGGCGTCCGCGGCGCTGGTAGGCCCAGGCGACCAGGAGATTCGCCAGGCCGAATCCGGCTGCCCAGATCCAGGGACGTCCCTCATGCAAGGTCTGGTGCAGGCAGAGGCCGAAACCGCCGAGAAAGTTGCCGATCTGGGAAAGGCCGATCCAGCGCTCCCGGTCCTCGTCCCCATCAAAGAAGACGAGTACGAGCTGGAAGGCAGCCCAGCACAGCAGCAGCGTGATGAGCAGGCTGGCATCGGCGGCGAGGCTGGGGCGGCGGATGATCCAGAAAGTGAGCGTGCCCCAAGTGGCCGGGACGCCAAAACCCAATAAGCGCACCCATCCGGTGCGCCAGACCAGGACTGCCATGGCGAGCGCCACGATGAGCGTGCTGGTGAGATTGAAGGTGGGCTGCAGTTCCCAGGCCGCCGTTCCGAGGCCCAGAAAGATGAGCAGGAAGGCCGAGGTGGTGGTCCACTCATTTCGGTAGCGCAGCGAGAAGGCGACGGCTGCAGCGGCGGCGACAAGCAGCGCAATGATGGCCGCGGACTGGTTGGGAAAGACCTTGCTGGCTTCGATGAAGCCGCCCGCGTAGGTGACGAAATACAGGATGCCCCAGGCCCCGGCGATGATCGCCCTGCCGAAGGTCATGTAGGTGGGTCTCCGCTCCGCGAACAGTCCCCCGCCGAGCATGGCGAGAGCGCCCAGGTAGCCCATGAGGATCTTTCCAAGGGGCCCCATGCGCTGGAACACCAGGCCCATGGCGAAGACCACGCCGATCACCAGGATGGCGACCCCCGCTTTGAGGAAAAGCTGGGTCCCGAGGAAGTCCTCCATGTTGCGCCGCGGCTTTTCCACTATCTCCGACGGGGTGGCAGGTGGACCATGGGCTTGAAAGCTGGTCGGCCTGGAAGTGGCAGGGGAACGGGCGCAGGCAACGGCTCCCATTGCGGCCTGGATGGGGCCATAGATTCTGGGATTAATGACCCTGGTGCGACGACAGGTTCCGGCTCGGGCGCAGGCTCGGGCGCGATGGGTTCCTCGGCCTTCATGAAAGCTGGCACGATGGGTTCCACGATCGCTGCGGGTTGCGCGGCGGTAAAGACCACAGGCTCAGGCACAGGAAGGGCGGGAGGCGCCAGCGGAAGCTCGGGGAGGGCCGGGATCTCTGGGGGCGGCGAGACTTCGAACGCTGCTGCCGCTACGGCCAGACCTGGCGTCGCGATCACGGGAAGCACGGCAGGTTCCGGCTCTGGCGCCTTCGGCAATTCCGGGATGACGGGGTAGGCAGCTTTAGGACTCCGGAATTCCGGTGCGGGCCTTGATGGCTGGACGATCACCGACTTCAGCGGAGGGGGGATCGCGACCCCAGGGTGGGTGTCTTCCTTCGCTGCGGACGAGTCCTTGAGTACGTTCTCCTGGGTGTGGATCTGTTTCCGCAGTGAATCCACTTCCACCCTCAACTTCGCGATGGCCTCCCAGAGCGCTTTGGCATCGAAGTTCTCATCCACCGGAGCATTCGAGGTGCGTATCAAGGCGGCGATCGCCAGGCCCAGGGATGTGAAGATCAGGATGGCGGTGAGGCAGCCAGTCGAGGCGCCACTCATTTGTTGCGCGACATACACAAAGGCGGCGCAACAGAGACTGGCGATGGGGAGCACGTAGTTCGAGGACTTACTCATGCGATTACTCCAGGTCTTGGTAGAACACCATCAAGCAAGACATCAGACAGCTAGCGGCCAAGACTGATTCGCCGCAGTCCCGGCAAACCACCCCCCGCCAGTCCGTGTTCGCCGTAAAAGCCACTGTGCGCGGTTCTGTAGGATTCTTTATAAATAGCTCTCTGTGAATCTTAGTTCATAAATCAGCGCAGTCCGCATTCCGCACCTTGCAACTGTGATGGAGATCAACATCTTTCAAGCATCAGAAGCGGAGGTAGACCTGCCCTGAAGTGGTCCATTCAATCCTGTGCGGACGCCACCCGCTATGGTCCTTGATGGCTAGTGCCCTCCGCCCTCATCCGCGAGATGCCTGGCCAGTTCGCCCACGACTGCTTTGGCGTCCCCGAACAGCATGAAGGTCTTGTCGAGGAAGTAGAGCTCGTTGTCGATGCCGGCGAAGCCCGGGTTCTTGGAGCGCTTGATGGCGTAGACGGCCCGAGCCCTGTCTGCGTCGATGATCGGCATGCCGAAGATCGGGCTGCTCTTGTCGGAGCGGGCGGCGGGGTTGACCACGTCGTTGGCGCCGATGATGAGCGCCACGTCGGCCTGGGGCATGTCCCCGTTGATGACGTCCATTTCCACCAGGTCGTCATAGGGAATCTCGGCCTCGGCCAGCAGCACGTTCATGTGCCCCGGCATGCGGCCGGCCACCGGATGGATCGCGAATTTGACTGTGACGCCGTTCTTTTTCAGCAGGTCATAGAGCTCGCGGACCTTGTGCTGGGCCTGGGCCACCGCCAGGCCGTAGCCGGGGACGATGACCACGAGGTTGGCCTGGCCGAGCACCTGCGCGGCGCTCTCGGTGGTGTCGCTCTTGTAGGCCTTCGCTTCGCCTGCCGCGCTGGCCTGCGGAGCCTGGCCGAAGGCGCCGAACAGGACATTCGCAAAGGAACGGTTCATGGCCTTGCACATGATGATCGACAGGATCAGGCCGGAGCTGCCATCCAGGGCGCCCGCGATGATCAGCAGCTTGTTGTTGAGCACGAAGCCCATGGCGACCGCGGAAAGGCCCGCATAGGCATTCAGGATCGAGATGACCGTCGGCATGTCCGCGCCGCCGATGGGCAGGATCATGAGGACGCCGAAGGCCAAAGCCAGAAGGATGACGCCCATGAAGGCATAGGGGGCCCAGCCCGCCAGCGGGTTCAGAATCAGCGCCAGCCCCAGCCCCACGGCCACGATCAGCAGGCCGATGTTGCCGACATTCTGCAGCGGATAGGTCACGGGCCGCTGGGGGATCCATTTCACCTCCTGCAGCTTTCCTGCGGCCATCAACGAACCGGTAAAGGTCAGGAAGCCAAGCAGGATCTCCGCCACCAGCGCCACCATGATGAAGGGCGATAGCGAGGGCGCGTCCCCCCGGCCAAAATAGAGGAAATATTTCGCGGTGCCCACAAGGCCCGCCGCCAACCCGCCGAAAGCATGGGAAAGCGCCGTCCGTTGCGGAACCGCGGTCAAGGGGACCTGGGCAAGCGGATAACCGATCGCGGAACCCAGGATGAAGGCGCCGAGAATCCACCAATAATGGGTTCCGCCCGTGATGGAGACACCCGCCAAGGTGCCCACGACCGCAAGTAGCATGGCCGCCACGCCCGAGAAAACCCCTTTCCGGGCGGTGGCTGGATCGCTCATCCACTTGAGCGACATGATGAACAGGGCCGTCGAAATGAGGTATAGGAGCTGGACGAGGTTTTCGGGGTTCATTTGCCGGCCCCGCCCTGCTTCTTGAACATCTTCAGCATGCGGTCCGTGATGAGGAAGCCGCTCACGATGTTGGTGGTCGAGCAGATGATGGCGACCAGGCCCAGGGCCACGATGTAGGGCGGATAGTCCTTTCCCGCCGACACGATGATGGCGCCCACCACCGCGATGGCGGAGATGGCGTTGGTGAGGCTCATGAGCGGCGTGTGCAGCAGCCGGGACACCCGCTGGATGACCATGATCCCGATGAAGCTGGCCAGCATGAACACGAACAGGGCGCCCATGAAATCGAGCTGGCCATGTCCTCCCGGCGCAGGACCCGGGTCCGCCTGGACGGCGGCGGTGGCGTTCTCAGAAAGGCGCATAAAGTCGATTCTCCTTCCGCTATGGGTCAGGCCTGGGGCGGATCCAGAGCCTGCAAGGCCTTCAGGGCCGGGCCATGCAGGACCACGCCATCGTGGACCACCGCGCAGGCTTTCAGGATGTCGTCGTTCCAGTCCAGGTCGAAACGGTTCTCATCCTGCTTCCAGAACGCCGTCATGAAGTTCAGGCAGGTTCCGCGAAAACAGCATGCTGGCGTGGTGTGGCAGGCTGGAGGGCAGGTTCGTTGGCGCGATGATCCTGACGCCGCCCACCTCGATGCTGCCGCCGACCTTGGACAGGGTGCAGTTGCCTCCGCCATCGGCGCCCAGGTCCACGATCACCGACCCGGGCTTCATGGATTTCACGATGCTTTCATCCAGGAGCTTCGGCGCCAGGACGCCGCCGATGAGCGCCGTCGTGATCACCACGTCCACCTGGGCGCAGTGGTCGGCCAGCATCTTGGCCTGACGGGCCTTGTCCTCGGCCGACAGTTCCGCCGCGTAGCCGCCCCCTCCTTGAGTATTCTGCTGCAGTTCGATGCCGATGTATTTGCCGCCCACGGACTCGATCTGCTCCTTGACCTCCGGGCGGACATCCGTGGCGGTGACGCTGGCGCCCAGGCGCTTGGCAGTGGCGATGGCCTGGAGGCCCGCGACGCCCGCGCCGATGACGAAGACCTTGGCCGAAAGGGTGGTCCCCGCGGCGGTCATGAACATCGGGAAATAGCTGGGCAATTCCACCGCGCCCAGCAGGACGCCCTTGTAGCCCACGATGTTCCCCTGGCTCGAAAGGGTGTCCATGGCCTGGGCGCGGGTGGTGCGGGGGATGCAGTCGGTGGAGAAGGCCGTGATCTTCCGGTCAGCCAGTTTCTTCACCGCTTCGAGATTGCGGGTGGGGAAGATCGAAGCCAGGAGCATGGATCCGGGCTTCATCAAGTCGGCCTCGTGGCGGCCGTCGGCCCGCAGCCCGGGCGCGTTCACCTTCAGCGTGAAATCCGCCGACCCCAGCAGTTCAGCCGGGTCGGAAACGACCGAAGCCCCGGCTTTCCGGTAGGCCTCGTCCGAGAAGAAGGCGCTGCTTCCGGCGCCCGCTTCGATGGACACCTCGATCCCGGCCTGGACCAATTTCTTGCAGGAGTCGGGATCCAGGGCGACGCGGTTCTCGTGCTCCCTGGATTCCTTCGGAACGGCGATCTTCATGGTCTCCTCACGGTCTGGAACGGACGGCTTCTGGGCGCGGCGGGCATCAAGGGCGCAGAGGGCGGACAGGCGAATCCGCGGATGGTCATATGAGTGATGAAGGGTCGAGAGGCTGCCTTAAAGATACCATTTCCAGTAGGCGGACCAGATTGTCCGCAACGGAGATGCGGACATGGTCCTGCCGGCCCGCGAATTCCCGCGGGTTCCCCATTGGCCGCTGCATGCGGCCGAAGACCAGGGTCAGAAAGTGGGCTGGCCCCTCCAATACGACCGTGCTAGGGCTTGATTCAGGCGGGTTTGGTTGCCTTCGCCTTGGTTCCCTTCCCTTTCTTGGGCGGAACGCCCGGACTTGCTGGGGGTTTCTGCTTGCCCTTGTGGCAGTCGTTGCAGGCTTTCTTCCCGGCGAAATCCCCTTTCCCCTCGGCGAGCTTGGCGCTGTGCTCCTTGGCTTTTTTCCACAAGGGGTTCGATGCGTTGGGCGCCTTCTTGTCGCTCACATGGCAGACAGTGCAGTAGGTAATGCCGATCTCTTTTTTATAAATCGGTTTGGCCTCTGCGATCCCGCCCGCGCCTGCAACGGCGGCCGCAAGCACCATAAAACGGGAGATCTTTTTCACGGAACCCTCCATCAGGCGACCGGAACGGCCTCTTCTTCTTGTTTTTCGTTGAGCCAGGGCGGCAGCAGCCTGAGCAGCACGAACAGGACCGCCAGGGGCAGGATCAGGAATCCGATGGACACCAGGAGCCCCTCGATGCCCATCAAATGGACTTTGTAGATGGTGAGGCCGCGCAGGCTCTTCGAGAACATCTGGCCCCCGATGACCACATTCCATCTCATGCTGAAAATGCCGACCTGGATCAGGATCCCCACCAGGAAATAGAGCATCTTGCGCATCTCGTCGGGGAATTTCCCGTAGCGGCCCACCAGGATTCCGAACAGCGGCAGCAGTCCGCCGATCAACACCTGCGTGATGATCAGGCTGATGAACAGCCGGTCCGAGATAAGCTGCGAGAGGATGTGGATGGATTCTTCCGATTCATAAAGCCGGTGGATGAAGTCGAGGATTTCCAGGGTGAAATCCACCAGCATCGCGTACAGCAGGAATTCCGCCAGCTTGTTCACGCAGGCCATGTCGATGGGCTTCCAGCGGGCCCAGGACGCGACCATGTAGATGAGCAGCACCGCCGCCATCCCCGATACGATGGCCGAGAACAGGAACACGATGGGCATCAGCACCGAACTCCACCACGGATTGGCCTTGATGGAACCGAAGATGAATCCCACGTAGCCGTGGAGCATGAAGGCCGACGGGATGCCGATGATGGTGATCAGGCGGCCGGCCTTTTCGTCGAACCGCAAGGCCTCCGGGGAGACGTCGGTGGCGCCCAGCGTCAGGATTTTGTACACATACTTCATGACCCCGGTCTTCGTATTGGAAAGATGGACGATATCGGCCCGGTAATCGAACCAGATCTCCAGGAGCAGGACCACCAGCAGGTACCAGGCGTAGACGAAGCCGAACATCGCCATGGCCGAGGCCGTGTGCGGCGTGACGAGCATCTCCAGGGCCCGTTCCGGATGCCCCAGATGCGCCATCAGGGGCAGGGGCGCCGCGATCAGGAAGGCCAGGGCGCTGAGCAAGGCCAGCCGGTACACCGGCAGGAGCGCCTTCACGTGGAAGACGCGCTCCAGGGAGGCCAGGATGAAGGCTCCCGCGACGAGTCCCGTGAGGTAGGGATAGAGAACGATCAGCAATTCCCACTGCAGGAAGTATTCATTCGGGTAGATGTACCCGTTGAATGGCTCCAGCATGGCGATGACGAGGGTGGGTTCCATGGCTTACCTGACCTCCAAATCGGCGTTGGCATAGAAGACCTTCGGCCGCGTATTGAGCTCCTGCTTCAGCGCCTTGATCGCGTTGAACCTGAGGAACCGCCGGATGGGACTGCTCTGCTTGTTCAGATCGCCGAACACCCGAGCCTGGGTCGGGCAGACTTCCACGCAGGCGGGGACCAGGCCCTTGGCGATGCGGTGGTAGCAGAAGGTGCATTTGTCGGCGACGTGTTTTTCGGGATGCATGTAGCGGGCGCCATAGGGACAGGCCTGGATGCAATAGCGGCAACCCACGCAATATTTCTCGTCCACGAGCACCACGCCGTCCTTGGTCTGGAAGGTCGCCCCCACGGGGCAGACCTGGACACAGGGCGGATTCGAGCAGTGGTTGCAGAGCTTGGGCACGAAGAAGCTCTTCAGCACATTGCTGGTCTCGGGCAGATCCGGAAACCCGTCGATGCCCCCGTTCGGGGAGTCGACCATGGCATCCCCCTCCACCGGAATCACATAGCGCTCGACCCAGGTCCGCATGGTGTGGGGATCGTCCGAGACCTTGTTTTCCTTCTTGCAGGCGTAGGCGCAGCGGCCGCAGCCGATGCATTTGTGGATATCCACGGCCATGGCGTAATTGTTCTTTTCCGAAGGGGGCTCCAGCTTCTTGTCCTCCTCCCCGCTGAGGGAGCTGATGGACAGTCCGCAGGTTCCGAGTGTGATGCCCGCGGCGGGCATGGCCTTGAACACCAGATCGAGGAATTTCCGGCGCCCCACCCTTTTGGAACCGCTCTCCTGGGGTTCATTCATGTCCATGCTCATGGCGTGTTCTCCGGTGAATGGGGATAGTGGCATTCCCAGCAGAGGTAGCGGCCCGCATGCTTGGCCGTCTCCACCTTGGGAACCAGGGGCATGGTCTTGACCTCGCTCCCATGGCACTTCCCGCAGAATTCGTTGCTCGTGGGCTTGCCGACCCGGTTCACGCGCGGGTTGACGAAATGCTGCTTGGGGACCTGGTGGCAGGTGGTGCACTCCACCGAGGAGTGTTTCGACACGAGCTTCTGGGCGGCGATGCTGCGGTGGCAGACACCGCAATCCTCCGGGGTCTTGGGCGGCACCGGATCATGCGGGTTGTGGCAGGACATGCAGGCCTTGCCGGGGTTGTGCTCGGCCGTGATGATCTGCGGGAACCCGGTCGGCCGCGCGGGATTGTAGTTGTGGCAAAGCGGACAGCCCCCGCGCTGGCGCGGGGCCTCCGGCTTGATGGAAGCGTCCTCCGCATGGGCCGCGGCCGGACCATGGCAGACCTCGCAGGTGACGCCGCGATGGAAGCCCTTGGCCTTCTTCTCGAACACCTCTTCGTGGCAGCCTGCGCAGACATTCACGCCGGCGTAGCTCACGGGGAGATTCCGGACCTCGTTGATCGCGTCCGCGCGATAGTGGCCGTATTGGCCAAAGGATTTCGGGATCAGGTAAGCGCGCATCGCGAAAAACCCGGCGATGAGGACCACGGCGATCGCGCTCAAAACAATCAATTGCTGGGGTACTTTGCCCTTATTCAACGAGATTCTCCTCATCGAAACACTTCAAGTCGGGATGGCAAGGATATGGGTGATAGAAACATTGCACGGCGGGCTCGCCTGAGTGTGGTGATCCACGTCACAAATGGCGATTTGGAGCCTACGGCCGGCCTCGAAGCCCATGTCTGCATGATGCAGATAGTGCTCGACCTGCTGGATCCACAGCACGCAGTTCACCGGGGATACGGTCAGCGGCCGGGGCGAGGAGCACCGCAGGCATGCCCTGGACCGCATGGCCGCCGCCGGCGCCACCATCACCAACCACGAATCCGTGGCATTCGAGTGGGCGAGGGACAAGAACCACCCAGCCTTCAAGGCCCTGTCGGCCCTGATGGAGGAAGGGCAGCCGTAGAGGTGACCGAATCCCAGCTGGCCCGGTCTCCTAGGGCGCCTTGGGCGCGGGGATGGTCATTTCTCCGGTGGAACGCATCACGAGCGTGTACACCATGTTGGGCACAAGCCTGCCGTACATGGCCTGGCCATGCATAGCCTTCACGCCAGCCTGCTTGGCCAGTTGCTCGCTGTTGGCCACTTTCCAAAACCTCGCCCAGAGATCCCGCTCGAAGGGAGTCGTGGCCGTCCGGCCCGCGTAGATCTCTGGAGGAATGCCATTGTGGTCCAGAACGTAGCCTTCATCCGGCCTGACGCGGTTGGTGAAGATGCGCCGGAAGAGCAATAGGGCCTTTCCCTTCAAGGGATCGCCCAACTCCACGAAGTGGTCCTCGAACTTGATGACCAAAGTGTCCACGTAGACTTCCTCACCCTTGATCTCCAGGATGCGCTGCGCGCCCACCACTCCGCCTTGGGGATCCAATTCCGTGAAACGGAGCTTGTTCACGGTCTCGCCGGTGGAATCCAGCGACTGGGAGATCACTTCAAGTTGGGCGCGGCGCTCAGTGTATTCCAGAAGTTTCAGGTAAGTCTTGAGCCGGACGGTTTCCAATTCCAGTTTGGCCACCTTGGCTTCCATCCTTCGCCGAGGCGCCAGGACCAGTTCATCCGCCAGGTAGATGCCTGCCACGCCCGCGCCCACCACCAACACGGTCCAGATTAAAAGGCGGACCGGGAAGGGCCGTCGGGGAGCCTTGATGGGGACTTGATCGCTCAAAAGCACCTCCGGCGCTTAGTTGGCGTTTAGTGGCGATTCCGGCCTCTGTGCCGAGTCTCTCGCGGCCAATGGGACCTCGGCAATTCCGTCCTGCGGCCATCCCTTTCGTTCGAGTAGTACCACCGCTCATTGGTATAGAAGTAGTGGTACCCGTTGTGCTGGTAATAAGAGTCGTCATCGATTTCGACGACCGTCGGCAAGATCGGGATGATTTCCAGTCCACCGCTAGGTGTGGAACGCACCATGCATGCGGTGAGGATGAATACCGAGGACATCAGCAGAACCACTTTGCTTTTCATCTTTCGCTCCTTCATTCCTTGTTGATAGGCAACACCTCGGGTCCTGCCGCACAGGATGAGATTGTTTTCCAAGGGACAGATTCAACGCTTCCGCCCCAAGGGGCCGCCCCCCCTAGAGGAGAGAACCATCATGGGGGAGAGCAGTTTCCAGACCATTATTTAAGATATTTATTATCAATAGTTTATATTATTGACGAGCTCCCATCGCCCGAGTTCATCCGATCAAGATGAAACACTCCCTACGTCAAATCGAGGGCATGAAACGGCCAAGCCAAATCCACCGGGGCTATCATCACCCGGGTGCGGCCGCTCGGATCGGCAACCGGGGAATCATGACCATCTTCAAACTCATTCTGGCCTTGGCGCTGGCCGCCGCGCAGGCGGGCGCTGCCGGGCAGCCCCCCACCGGGGAGATCGCGAGCACCGTCCAATCGCTCCAGGCATCCCATCCGGGAAAAACGGGCACCTTCGTCATGGAGGAGGGTGAGAAATCCCTGCTGGCCCGGAGCTGGCTGGCGGACAAGGCCACCCGCAGCATCGAGATCCAGTACTTCATCTGGAGCGCGGACAACGTGGGCATCCTGGCCACCGAAGCGCTGCTTCGGGCGGCCCAGCGCGGCGTGAAAGTGCGAGTGCTCGTGGACGATCTCCTGATCGATGCGGCACCGGAAGCCATGGTGGCCCTGGCGGCCCACCCGAACTTCGAGATCCGCATCTACAACCCCAAACACACGGTGGGGACCTCGAAGGTGAAGCGGATCGTGAACCTGGCCACCGGATTCCGCGCCTCCAACCAGCGGATGCACGACAAGACCGCCACCTTCGACGGCCTGGTGACCATCACCGGCGGCCGGAACATGGCCGACGAATACTACGATTTCGACCACACCTACAATTTCCGAGACCGGGACGTGCTGGTGCTGGGCCCCATCGTGGCGGACATCAACGCCAGCTTCGAGCGCTTCTGGGCCAGCCCGCTGGCGGTTCCCGTGAACCGGCTCCTGGAAGGCGAAGTCCGGAAATTGACCCCGGCGCGCATCCAGGCGATCTATTCAGAGCTCCATGCCTACGCGGGGAACCGGGAGAACTATGCGCCGGAAGTGCGGGAAGCCACCCAGAACCTGACGCAGAAATTCACGAAGTTGACCGAAGGAATGGCCTGGTCCGATGCTGCCTTCCTGTGCGATCTGCCCGGCAAGAACGACAACCATTTTGGCCTCGGGGGCGGGGGCCGCACCACCGGCGCGCTCATGGACCTGCTC
The DNA here is from genome assembly GCA_016720465.1 of Holophagaceae bacterium. NCBI lineage: Bacteria > Pseudomonadati > Acidobacteriota > Holophagae > Holophagales > Holophagaceae > Holophagaceae bacterium. The sequence continues at coordinate 1,695,549 of JADKKO010000004.1, read as the reverse complement.
CGCTCGGCCCGCCATCGGGTGACCATCCAATCCCCCTATGTGGTCCTGTCCCCCAGTGGATTGGATTTCTTCAGGACCCTGGTGCGACGGGGCGTGGAAGTGCGCATCAGCACCAACTCCCTGGCATCCACCGACAACCTGCAGGCCTTCAGCGGCTACCAGAAGCAGCGCAAGGCGATCCTGAAGGCAGGCATCCGGGTCTACGAATTCAAGCCGGAGCCCGCCATCATGGGCGACCTGGTCCCGCGATCGGCCCTTGGCAAGGGTTGGAAACCGACCCTTTCCCTCCACGCCAAGACCCTGGTGGTGGATGGGAAAACCCTCTTCGTCGGGACCTTCAATCTCGATCCCCGCTCCGCCAACCTGAACACCGAAGTGGGTGTGCTCATCCCCAGTCCGGACGCGGCCCGGCAGGTGGAGCTGCGGATCGAACGGGACATGGAGCCCGGAAACAGTTGGGATGCCCTCCGCGACAATCCCGATTCCCACGCCACTCCCGGCAAGCGCCGGTCCAGCCGTTTCTGGGGAACGCTGCCCCTCCAGCCGATCCTCTAAGCCGTCCTGCCATGTGCTTGGGAAACCCTTGGGGCCGCCCCGTTTTTCCCGATTGTTCCCCCTCCCCTCCGGACCGATCCTTGGGTGCATCTCTCAAAGAAGGAGGTCGTATGCTCGCCCCTCGATTCAAGGATTTCCTGGATTCCAACGGCGTGAAGTACATCTCGATCCCCCATCGCACGGCCTACACGGCCATGGAGACCGCGGAATCGGCCCATGTCAGCGGCAAGGACATGGCCAAGACGGTGATCGTGGACCTGGACGGCCGGCTCGCCATGGCCGTGCTTCCGGCGACGAAGCATGTGAGTGTGGAGCGCCTCGGGCGCTCCGTGGGGGTGCAGCACGTCGGCATCGCCAAGGAGGGCGAATTCCGCTTCGACTTCCCGGATTGCGAGGTGGGCGCCATGCCTCCCTTCGGCAACCTCTTCGGCATGGAGGTCCTGGTGGATCCCCGGCTCGCCGAGGACGATGAAATCGCCTTCAACGCCGGCAACCACGCCGAAGTCGTCCGCATGGCCTACAAAGACTTCGAGCGCATCGTCCACCCGAAAGCCGTGGCGATGTAGGGCACGGGTTCTGGCCACTTCATCTCAAGGAACGGCACATTGGATTACCTCGGCATTGAAAGAGGAAATGTCCCGGCCCGGAGTAAAGATAAACCAGTGGAAAAGGGCGAGAAACTGAAGGCATGAATTCGGTGGAAATTGGAGGGCATTATGGGAGGGCTTCCAGGAAGGGGAGGCCCGGGATCTCATTCAGTGAGTAACCCATGGCCCGATACCCTCGAAGCCGTTTCTCGAACATCCTCCGAAACAAGGGCATCAATGCGTCCAGGTAGTCGTATATTCGGACCTCCAACTTGCCGGGATTGTTGCGATGCAGGCGACCTGCGTACTGGATGAGGGTTCCTTTCCAAGCGATGGGCATGGCCATGAAAAGAGTGTCCAAGCGGGGATCGTCGAAACCCTCGCCGATATAGCGACCCGTCGCCAGGATGAGCCGGGGCTCGTCCGCTGGGACCTCAGCAAGGCCCTTCAACGCTTCTCGGCGGGTCTTGGCGGGTACTCCGCCGTGAAGGACCACCACATGCTTGGCCGCGTCCTTCAAGGCCTCCGCCAACCAATTCAAGTGTTCACGCCGCTCCGTAAGGAGGATGGGAGACCGGCCTTCTAACAAAGCCTGCCTCACATCGCGGAGGATCATTTCATTCCGCAGCGGATCCGCGACGAGGGCGGCATAGAGATCCTGGATGGTGCCTTGACCCATGAACCGGGTTTCACGAACCAGTAGATGGTTGGTGAATGTCTGTTGTGCCGCATGTGCTTTGTCGGCTACTTGGAATCGGATGGGGCCGCATTGGAAATGCAACAGCCGTTGAAGTCCGTCTCGTCGCCAGGGCGTGGCAGTCAGTCCAAGAATGTAACGAGCGCGCACTTCCTTCATCACTTTTTCGAAGGAAACGGCCGGGGCGTGGTGGCACTCATCCACAATTACGTGGCCATAGTTCGAGATAAGATCGCTGACGCCTTCGCGGCCAGTGAGGCTTTGAATCATGGCTACGTCGATCCGACCCGTGGGTTTGTGCTTCCCACCTCCAATTTGTCCGACCTCCTTGGCTCCGAGTCCCAAGAAGGTTTGAAGCTGCGCACGCCACTGGTCCAGCAGGGGCTTTCGATGGACCAGCACCAAGGTGTTCAACCCCCTGAGGGCCGCCATGTAGGCTCCGAGCACGGTCTTGCCTGTGCCGGGGGGCGCCACGAAAATGCCGATGTCGTAGGGCTGGAGGGCTGCAGCCCCGTCCTTCTGGAGGTCAGTAAGCGTTCCTTGGAATTTAAGTTCCACGGCCTCGCCAGAGTTCCTTCGATCTTCGACATCCAGGCGACTCCCGTGTTCCGCGAGCAACGTTTCCACATCGTCCCTGCACCCCCGAGGAAGGGCGAGGTGTAGCGAGTGCTCCTCCGCCGCACAGATCACCCGCGGAGTTCCACTCGTGGAGAAGCGCATGGCCTGCTTCTGGTAGAACTCTGGATTCTGGAATGCCGCCAGTCGCTTGATCTCAGTTAAAAAACCAGAGGGCACGCCTTTCTTCTCGATGAAGAGCTGGTTCGAAAGGATCGCGCATAAGATGGGGGGAATAGGCTCTGCGATTCGCACCTTTCGTGGCTTGCCCGAAGGTGGGCGCTCCCACGGGGTTTGGTCCAAGCCGTCATCCAGGGGATCGAAACGAACGCCGAGCACTTGGCCTTGGCGGGTGGCCGTTTCCGCCAAAGCTTCCACAGCGCCAGGCGTCATCCGATCTAGCGAGGCCAGGTGAGCCCATTGATCGGGGAAGGAACGGAGATTCTCATCCAGGAAGAGCGTGTTGCCCTCCCTGCGTGGCCCTTGCTGTAGCGGGAGCGCGATGAGGTTGCCGAAGCCCCCCTGCGGCATGGTGTCTTGGTTGGGGAACAACCGATCGTAAGACTTCATGCTCAACTGATGCCGCCGGTTCATGGTTTCTGTAAGGAGGAAGCATCCCAGCTTCCGTGCCGATGCCGCAGACACCGGGGCCGAAAAGAAGACCCACACGTGCGCCCCTTCTCCTGATCGCGAACGCTCCATAGTCCCTGGAACCGAATGCTGGCGGCAGGTGGCAATAAAGGCCAGGGCATCCTCCTGCCAACCTTCGCCATCAAAATCCGCTGCGAGGAACCGGCATGTCTCATCGGGCAGCATCGGATAGACCCCGATGACGTGGGAGCCCTGGAGGTGATCCACGATGACTTGGTCATTCAAAGGAACGTAGACACGGTTAGGGCAGGCCCCGCACTTCCCCTGGAACTTATCGCAGAGAAGGCGGTCATTCTCATTCGCGCATACCGGGGAGTAGCCCTTCCGCTTCGTCTTGCGGCTGATCCACAGCCTGGGGAAGACATCCTCACGGCCCCTGAACAGGCTTCTGAATAAGGCGACCTTCTCCTTGGGCGTCTGCGGAGCCTGAATCGCGCCAGCAGCCGCTTGCGCCGTTTCAAGTTCAGCCAATGCCGCCCTCTGCCTCTGGATTTGGGTCCTGGTGGCCTCCGCTTCCCTTTCCTTCTGAAGCAGATCCCCCTCCAATTCTTGGAGGCGTTGGAGAATGTCGGCCCGTGTGGTCATAGAGGTCGGCAGACCTATTTTCCCACCTGGTCCTCAGGTGCGTCGTCCTCGATATCGAGGCTCAGCTCAGCCTCGATGGCCTCGATGGTCGGAAGCGTCGTATCCAGGGGTTCAGGGAGCGCCCGTAATAACTGGTATTCCGCCACACCCATGGGCTTCTCGATGCCGGAGAGGGCATACTCGGCCACGATGCGGTTCTTGGTTTTACAGAGCAGCAGGCCGATGGTGGGTCGATCTTCCGGGGCTTTCACCTTCGCGTCCACCGTCGAGAGGTAGAAGTTGAGTTGGCCTGCATGCTCTGGCTTGAAGGCCGTCGCTTTCAGTTCCACCACCACATAGCACTTCAGTCGCGTGTGGTAGAAGAGCAGGTCAATGAAAAACTCTTCGCCGCCCACTTCCAGCCGGTACTGACGCCCCACGAAAGCAAATCCCGCCCCCAGTTCCAGCAGGAATCGTGTGATGTGCCGGACAAGGGCGGATTCGATGTCCCGCTCATGGGCGTTCTCCCCCAGTCCCAGGAAGTCGAAGAGATAGGGATCCTTCAGTGTTTCCTGGGCCAGTGCGGACTGAGGCGTGGGCAGGCGCGCCTCGAAGTTGCTCACGGCCTGCCCTTGACGATGGAAGAGGCGGTTCTTGATGTGGATTTGGAGCGTCGTGCGGGACCACCCATGCTGGACAGTCTGAGCGGCCAGCCAGGCCCGTTCCTCATTATTGTCCAGTTGGGTGAGAAGGGTCACGAGGTGGAACCACGGTAATTGGTCAGCGGGCTGCTGACCAATTAGAGCCTCGGGGCACCGTTCTGCAAAGAACCGCATGTACTTGAGGTTCGAGCTAGAAAACCCTTTCATGGCCGGGAAAGCCTCCTTCAAATCGGAAGCCAACCGATCAATGACCCTCGCGCCCCAGCCTTCCACCTGCTGGCGTTGGAGGATGACCTGGCCGATTTCCCAATAAAGATGGATGAGCTCACGATTCACGGCTAGAGCGGCGCGGGTCTGGGCCGCCTGAATGCGACCCTTGATATCCGCCAGTAGCCCAGCGTAAGTGATCAACGGTTCGGTCATGGAGATCCCTTCAGGCCATTCTTTCATTTTCCATGAACAGCCCCGAATATCGAATCGCTGATAGGGCTTTAGTGTCGACTACATTTGGAGTCACGGAATCATGGCATGCTCCCCGAATGTCACACCCAATCCCTCTGTGCGGGGTTCCACTCAGCATAGGGTCATGCCCAACTTGCGGGGTTCGGAATCCTAGACCCTCTCGCTTTCCGAAGTGATTGAGAGACCCTGCCCCTCTCAATCTCACTACTGCGTCCGTCCACACCCCAGGGGTGACCTGAGTTGAAGCAACCCATACAGGCGATAGCTATCGGCCTCCTGACTACCCCATCAAGAGACAGGCCTGGAGTATGTATGCCTCTGGCAAGAATGTGGCAATGGTGGGACAACAACAAAAACGGCCACTTTTGATGGTGGCCGTAAGTGTTGTTTTGATTGGTGGTCCCGATACGATTCGAACGTACGACCCTCAGATTCGTAGTCTGATGCTCTATCCAGCTGAGCTACGGGACCGGTGCTTCTCAAAGTTCCGCTGACGGCTTTCGCGATGAGCGGGACTCTCGATTTTACTGGAGTCCGGCGCTTTGTCCATCCCATTTGTGCAAGGGGCGCGTGCGGGATTCCGGGCAGGCCTGGCCGCTCAGCTCCGTGGCGAGGCGGTCCATGAGGGCCCGGGCGGTAGTGAGCTTCCCGCCCAGCACTAGGCGCAGGTTCGAGAATTTCGGATGGGTTTCGAGGATGGCCTCGCGGCTCAGGTTGGCGGTGTGGGCCTTGTCCTTGGGAGGCCGCACCAGGGGCCGCACGCCTGACTCCTCCAGGCGCACGGCGAGTTTGCGCCACTGCACGGATGGGATGTTGTCCTCCAGCGCCTTGAACAATTCTTCGCGCTCGGCCTCCAGAATCGGCACGCAGCCATCTTCCACGGCCCGCTCGGTGGTGCCCACCTGCAGCAGGCCGTCCCGGGGGATGACGAACAGGATGCGGCCTTCCCCCCGCAGCATCGCCCACGGGTGTTCGCAGCCGCGCTGCAGCAGGTCCGGCGCGTCGAACCAGAGATGGATGCCGCTGGAGAGGCGCAGGCGCTTCCAGCCATCGCCGAACCAGCGGAGCAGCAGCGCATCGTTCCAGGGCCCCAGCGCGAACACCCATTTCCGGGCGGCGACCGTGCGCCGGGTGCCATCCCGCAGATCCCGGGCGTGCGCGGCTTTGAGAATGCCTGGTTCATCGTCGAAGCCTTCGATCTCATGAAAATCCAGCCAGATCGCGGCGCTGGATGCCGCCAGATCCCGGACCAGGTCCCGGTCCCAGGTCATCAGATCCGCGTAAGCGACCGCGCCGCTGAAGGGCGAGGCCGCCGCCCGGGGATCCGCTTCGAAAACCGAGGACGGCACCGCGCCCAGCCGCAGCGCGGGGGGCCATCCGGGCCGGTTCCGGCCCCAGGCATCGTAAAGGCCGATGCCCACGCGATGGGACAGCCCTTCGAAGAATCCGCGATGGGGCATCCAGAAGCTCTCCCACTTCACGCGCCAGGGCGCGAGGGTGGCCCAGGCGGCGCGCTCCACCAGGCCTTCGCGCATCTGCCTGATGTCGCCGGTCTGCAGATACCGGATGCCGCCGTGCAGCAATTGCGAGGACCACTGCGAGGTGCCACCGCCCACGGCGCCCCGGTCCACCACCGCGCAGGAAATGCCGCGCAGCGTCAACTCGCGGGCCAGCGCGCAGCCGTGGATGCCCGCGCCGACGATCGCCACGTCCACGTCCACCTGCGCCGCGGCGGAGCATGGGGCCGTGGGCGCTTCGGGCCACGCAACCGGCCTTGGCGGATCAGCAATCAAGTGGCGGTCTCCCGAGATCTGCTAGTGAGTCTGACAGGACTTCGCGAGAGCCATGCGCCGAGCCCCGCTCCGCCCGGCGGGCCATTCCCGCCTTCCAGCCGGATCGCAGGGCCCGTTGACGGAATTTCCGGCGATGCGCGCTGGACCCGCATCACCATCAGGCCTTGCCATCACCCGGCCCCATGCGGCCGCTGCTTTCAGGAGGATTTGAAATGGCCAGATCTCAATTCGCGGCGCTTGCGCTTCTACTGGCGGCCTCGACTTTATTCGGCCAGGGGCGCCCGGACCCGGCGGCGCTCTTGAAGGCCCAGCGCGAGGCGATGGCTTCGCTCGCCTTCATGGATGGCGCTTGGCGGGGCGCCGCCTGGACCCTCCTGCCTTCCGGCGAGAAGCATACCCTCACCCAGACCGAGCGCATCGGCCCCTTCCTGGATGGAGCCGTGAAAGTCATCGAAGGCCGGGGCTACGACACGGATGGCAAGGTCGCGTTCAACGCCTTCGGCACCATCTCCTACAATCCAGGCACCAAGAAATTCACGATGCATTCCCATGCCCAGGGCATGGTCGGCGATTTCGCGCTGACCCCGAACGCCGACGGCTACGTGTGGGAAATCCCTGCGGGCCCCATGACCATCCGCTACACCGCGACCATCAAGAAGGGCGAATGGCGCGAGGTCGGCGACCGCCTGGTGCCGGACAAGGAGCCGATCCGCTTCTTTGAGATGAACCTCAAGCGCATCGGCGACACCACCTGGCCCGCTGGCGGCGCCATCCCAATGAAATAGAAAAATACTGAACCGCGAAAAACGCTAAAGAACGCGAAATAAGATCGGGATCTCAATTCAGACCCACAGCTCTTTTCCTTATTCGCGTAGTTTGGCGTTTTTCGCGGTTTCAAGCGGTTTCAGTACACCGCGTCCGCCCCGCCGTCCACGGGAATCACGCACCCTGTGGTCCAGACGCTTTCATCGCCCAAAAGGTGGGCGGCGAGGGCGGCGATTTCGACTTCGAGGCCCAGCCGCTTGAGCGGGTTAACTTTGGAAAGCCGGGCCAGATCGGCTTTCCGGTCCCTGGAGGATTTCAACCGCGCATCCACCATGGCGGTGTGGATGGGGCCGAGCGCGATGGCGTTGCAGCGGATTTTCCGGGGCGCCCATTCCAGGGCCAGCACCTTGGTCAGCATGTGGACGCCGGCTTTTGAAATGCTGTAGGCGGCGCTGTCGGGGATGGCGCGGAGCCCGATGTTGGAGCCTGTGAACACAACGCTGGAGCCGATCTTGAGCTTCGATCCCAGGTGATGGCACATCAGCCAAGGTCCACGGAGGTTCGCGGCGATCATCTGATCGAAGGTGGAGAGGTCCGACGATTCAACACTGCCTTTCAGGAACTGGCCGGCATTGAGGAACATTCCGTCCAGCTCGGGGCACTGGGCCGCGAAGGCCGCCACCGCTGCATCATCGGAATGGTCCAGCGACACGCATAGGGCGTTCGGAAGCGTCTCCTTCAGCGCGTCCAGCCGGCGCCCCACGAGCACCAGCTCCGCGCCGCGCTCGGCGAACATCCGCGCCGCCGCTCGCCCGATCCCGCTGCCGGCGCCGGTGACGAGGATGCGCTTGCCAGCAAGGGCAGTCATGCTAACTCGCATTCATTCATCAAGAAAAAGAACCCACCGCCAAGACGCCAAGGGCGCCAAGTCTTTGTATATCGTCTATCAACTTGGTTGATACCGCGATAACAAGCACCTAAATTCACACCTGCAGGCTTTTCTTGGCGGTCTTGGCGCCTTGGCGGTGAATCATTTTTTTGCCTGCGAATTGGCATCACATGTCTCCCTTTTCCGGGAGCCTCGCGCTGCTGGGGATGATGACGCCGCCGCTGACGGCCCAGGTGAGCGCCTGGTCCGGCCGGAGCTGCACGGGGCGGACCTTGGAAGCATCCACCATCACCACATAGCCGGAGGTGGGATTGGGCGCCGTGGCGATGTAGACGGCGATCATGCGCTCGCCGCCCTCCATGGCCCAGGAGCAGTCGCGGTGGGCCACGAAGCCCAGGGTGTAGGAGCCCGGATGGGGCCATTCCACCAGCACCACTTCCTTGAATCCGCCGCCGCTGTTGGCGCCCTGCCCGCTCTGGATGGCGTTGATGAGCTGCTTGGTGGCCCCGTAGACACCTTTCACCACCGGCACGCGGAGCATCAGCTCATCCATCCACAACAGGAGCTGCCGGCCCACAAAATTCCCGACCGAGGCGCCCACCAGCATGAGCAGCAGGATCGTGGCGATGGCCGAGAAGAAAGCCAGGGTCCAATAGCCCGGCTCCGGCAGGCGCAGGGCCGTGTAGACGAACACGAGCGGCCCCCGGAAGATGCCGATGAGGGCGCCGAAGATCCAGTTCAGGATCCAAAGGGTCACCACCATCGGCAGCAAGGTGAACAGGCCTGCGAGGAGATACCGGCGGATCACTGGATGTTGCCCCCATCGCCGCCATGCCCTGGATGGCTGGCGGCATCATCATGCACTGCGGATTTCGGATTACCGGTGAGCTTGCCTGAACCATTGAAGAGGCGTTCTCCCACGGCATCATAGAAATCCTTGAAATACACCGCCGCGCTCCAGATGGCGAGCGCCACGGCGATCCACATCAGGATCATGCCCATGCCGGAGAAGAAGGCGTAGGGCCGGTTGAGCTGGATGAAGAAATGGAAGATCTCGCGCTTGGTCAGCGTGTGAAGAAATGGGTCCAGCTTCGGTCCAAGCATCAGGCAGGAAATGGCCGCCACCTGGGCGCCCAGCTTCCACTTGCCCACGGTGCCCGCCGCGATGGTGACGCCTTCCTCCGAGGCGATGCCGCGCAGCCCGGTGATGGCGAACTCCCGAGCCAGGATGATGAAGGCCATCCAGGCCGGCGCCAGGTTCAGCTCCACCAGGCTCATGAGCGCGCCCGCCACCAGCAACTTGTCCGCCAGCGGATCCAGGAGCTTCCCCAGCACCGTGACTTCGTTCCAGCGCCGCGCCAGATACCCGTCCAGCCAATCCGTGAGCGACGCGATCCAGAACAGCGTGACGCCGATGATCAGATGGTTCTGCACCCGCGTCATGAGGACCACGACGAGAATCGGGACCATGAGAATGCGGGCGAAGGTGATGTAGTTGGGCAGGTTCATGGGAGGAGGGCGGTTGGCGCTCGGCCTTCGGGTTCGTGGACCTCCAGCCTAATGCCGATTGGGCTGAAAGCCCACCGCTCCCCTTTCCCCTATCCTTATCCCCATGGACGATCCCGCCTTCAAGGAATGGCTGCGGGCCGAGGCCCTCGCCCTGGGCTTCGCCCGGGTGGGCTTCGCGTCCTGCGAACCCTTCGAGGCGGAACGGGGCCGCCTCCAGGCTTGGTTTTCTGAAGGCGGCGCCACGCACCTGCCCTACCTCGATGCGGAGACATTGTTCGATCCGCAGCGGGTCATGGAAGGCGCCAGGACCGCGCTGGTGGGCTTCTTCCCCTATGCGCGGCCGGATGCGGTCCCAGGAGCCGAACCCGGCAGCCTGAAACTCAGCCGCTACCTCTGGGGCACGGACTACCACATCCTGCTGAAGCCGCGACTGCAGAACCTGCTGAAGCAGGCCCAGGAACAAAGGCCTGGCCTGCGGGGCCGGGTGTGCGTGGACACGGCGCCGCTGATGGAACGGCAGATGGCGGTGCGGGCGGGGCTCGGCTGGCAGGGCAAGCACACGCTGCTGATCATGGGCAAGCAGGGCTCCTGGGGATTCCTGGCGGTGCTGCTGCTGGACGCGGAACTTCCGCCAGACCAGCCATTCTCATCAGAACATTGCGGCTCCTGCACGGCCTGCATAGATGCGTGTCCCAGCCAGGCCATCATGCCCTTCCGCCTGGATCCGAACCGCTGCATGACCACCTTCACCATCGAGACCGAGGCGGAGCCGCCGCCTGAAGTCGCCGCGGCCATCGCGCGGAGCGGCTGGGCCGCGGGCTGCGACATCTGCCAGGAGGTCTGCCCCTGGAACGCCAGCCCGATATTTGGCGATGCCGGACTCTGGGGCCATCCGAACCGGCTTCATACCGAGCCCGCGGCCAGCCTGCGTCTCGGGCCTTCCCAATGGCGCGCGCGGACACGGCGCACAGCCCTGAGGCGAGTCCGGGTCCGGCATTGGATCCGGACGTTGGACTTGATCCTTGGAAGCGCGGAACACGGCGCAATCTGATCGCCCTGAACTTTTCTTGGTACGACTCGGTATTTTCCCCTATAAAGGGCTTTAGGCCGTTTTCCACGGGAGGCCCTATCGATGCCCATGAAGCACTGGACGATCCAGGATGCCGCGACTTTGTACGGCGTGAAGGAATGGGGCAACGATTACTTTGCGATCAACAGCAAAGGGCACCTGGAAGTGGCGCCCACCCAGGATGAGAACCTGGTGGCGGATGTCTATGAGATCGTCCAGCACCTGCGGCGCAAGGGCGTCCGCACGCCCCTGACCCTGCGTTTCCCCCAGATCCTGGCGGACCGCGTCATCGAACTGCACGAGGCATTCCGCAAGGCCATCAAGGAGTTCGCCTACGACGGCTCCTACCAGGGCGTGTACCCGGTGAAGACCAACCAGATGAAGGAAGTGGTCGAGGAGATCGTCCGGGCCGGCGCCAAGTACCACTACGGCCTGGAGGCCGGTTCCAAGCCCGAGCTGATGATCGCGCTTTCCATGGAGCTGCATCCCGACGCCATGGTGCTCTGCAACGGCTACAAGGACGAGAGCTTCATCCGCATGGCCCTGCTGGCCCAGAAGGCCGGCCGGAAATGCCTCATCACCGTGGAGAAGATGACCGAGCTGCCGCTCATCCTGAAAGTCGCCAAGGAGCTGAAGGTCATGCCCCTGCTGGGGCTGCGGGCCAAGCTCAACTCCATGGGCAAGGGCAAGTGGGAATCCAGCGCCGGGGACCACGCGAAATTCGGCCTGACCACCCGCGAGATCCTCGAAGCCGTCGAGACCCTGGACCGGCGCGGCATGATGGAAAGCGTCCAGGAATTGCATTTCCACATTGGCTCGCAGATCACGGACATCCGCAGCGTGAAAGCCGCCATGAAGGAGGCCACCCGCATCTACGCCAAGCTCAGGAAATTGGGCGTTCCCATCCAGTACCTCAATGTGGGCGGCGGCCTCGGCGTGGACTACGACGGCTCCAAAACCACGTTCAGCTCTTCCATGAACTACTCCATCGAGGAGTACGCCGCGGACGTGGTCTACACCACCAAGGACATCTGCGCCCAGGAACAGGTGCCCATGCCGGATCTCCTGAGCGAGTCCGGGCGCGCCATCGTGGCCTACCACCAGATCGTGGTCGTGGACATCATCGGCCTGATCGACACCACCCACACCAAGTACAAGGTCGAACTCACGGGCAAGGAACCCCAGATCCTGAAGGAGCTGGCCTACACCCGCGACAACATCTCCATCAAGAATTTCAGCGAGATGTACCACGACGCCATCACCCAGAAGGACGAGCTGCTCACGCTCTTCAACCTGGGCTACCTGGGCCTGGAGGACCGCGCCAAGGGGGAGATCCTGTTCTGGGAAGTCTGCCGGAAACTCTCGCGCATCCTGGGCCACAAGAGCCTGAAATACATCCCCGAGGAATTCCAGGATCTCAACAAGAGCCTGGCGGACAAGCTCATCGCCAACTTCAGCATCTTCCAGTCCATGCCCGACCACTGGGCCATCGACCAGCTCTTCCCCGCCATGCCCATCCACCGCCTGAAGGAGCAACCGACCCTGTCCGCCACGCTGTGCGACATCACCTGCGATAGCGACGGCAAGATGGAACGGTTCATCGATCTGAAGGATGTGCGCGACGAAATCCCGCTGCACGAGCCCAAGACCGGCGAGCCCTACTACGTGGCGTTCTTCCTGACCGGCGCCTACCAGGACATCCTCGGGATGCGGCACAACCTCTTCGGCGCCCCCAACGAGGCCCACGTCATCGTGGACGAAGACGACGATTTCAAGATTCAGCACATCGTCCAGGCCGACACCATCGACCACATGCTGCGCAGCGTCCACTACGATCCCGCCCAGCTCGTGCAGGCCCCCACCAGCCGCCGCAAGACCAGCGCGCAAAAGGATGCCGCCGAAGCCCTGAAGTCGTTGCTCACAGAGCAGCGGAGGCTGCACACATATTTAGAGATGTGAGGGCGCAGGGACTTCGGAGCCGCAGGCGTCGAACACTGAATTCCTGGCATCACCCACACGATGCGGTTGAAACTTTTATGGCACCGTTGTGGAGGTGCATAGCCAACCGTGCCAGCAAAAAGGGGCCTGAAAAAACCTTATACCCGAGGAATTCCACCTTACGAGTTCTGGGGGACTATGTGTGCTGTCGTTCAAGATAAATTAGACTTGCCTTACGGAGCGCATCGTCAGAGCCGGGCCCCCAAAATTTGACCATTTCAAAGTCTTTACGGGCGCGTTCTCCAGCGTATTGACTTAAGTCAAGCATGTAAGCATCGTATAATCTACTGGTTCGGTCTCGAACGGTCACACGAAATTTTGCTCTATGAAGAAATTTGAGGTCTACGAGTTCGTTGATAGTTTCAACGTGGGGCGACGTCATGTCTTTCTCAATTAAGATGCAATTTGCTTTTGTTTTCGTTATACAAAATTCGAGAATATTGTTGAAATTTGAGATAAGGCGATCACGGTCCTCAGTTCCTGTGTCTCGCTTGAAGTCTTCTTCTTTATATGTGCCTTGTTGACCGGCTGCGACGTTCACATCTTCGCTACCGATTTTAAATCCCCTGGCAATTTTCCCGCTGATCAGGCGTTCGCGTGCTACTTGTACTGAGCGATTGAATATGGTCAAAAAGTCTCGTGCTACGCCGCCGCTAGCGAGAATCAGCCGGTCTCGTGCCCCATCAGCCAGTATCGTCGAAAGCACAACATTTGCCTCTGATGCGAATTGACTGAGGAGCTTCATCAGGAATGCCTTGGTGACATCGTACTTTTCCAAAGTGACATCTAGGTCGATCTCATCCGCATCATCGCCCAATTTCATTCCTATTGGCGGATGTCCGAGGACATACCATCGCGACCGGTGACGTATTGTGCCAATTTTCAGCCAAAGGTTGGATCCCTTCGCTATCCTGTGAAAATAATCAACGACGCTTGCCTGGTCGCTCAGGCGAAGATGATAGAGATCGTCGAGCAACAAAAACGAAGGGCCATTCGCTAGCCTAGACAATCGTGTAAACAACTCTTGGTAGCGCATGATGTTTCGGCGTGCTTGACTTCTCACGTATACGTTTGAGTTTCTGAACTAGTCTTTTCGGTCATCCCAGCCGTCACCTCTGCTCCGATACCGGTTCCAGGCACCTTTGCAGACAAACTCGCCTTGTTCTCGTTTCCGCTTTCGCCCTTGCTGCTATCTCTAATTTTCGACTCGTCCGCACACATGAGTAGAGTGTTTAGCTCGAGAATCATCTTGTCGAAGTCAGCAGAAAGCGCGTGCGTTGCCTCACGATTAAAGCCAGGCTTTGTAGGCACTGTTCCAAACAATCGATTCCAGAAAGTTGTCTTCGTCGAGGAATTGGTCGCTGCTGTGTCGAGCCAATTTTTAACTTCGAGGAAACTCTTAATCAGGATACTTAACAGCACATCAGGATAGCTGTGCTGCTTAAAGGTTTCGAGATCGACCATAGCAATGGGGGTGCGATCAACCGTCAAATCAGCCGCAATTTTCTGAAGTAGGCTCGACTTACCTGATCCGCGCCGCCCGAAGATTATGTTATGGCGTTTGCTCTTTGATTTGGCGAGAACTCCTGGTGTCGGTTCAACAAAATGTCGTACACCTTCGCTACTAGCGCGAACTGACTCATCAACAAGCTGAACCAGCTTTTGAACTTGACTCGAGTCCAGGACCTGGACTTTTAAGACCGATTGTTTTGCCAAAACTCGACTCCTCGAAAGGTAGTTGTATTTGAACTTTGCTAAATAATTGACTTTAGAGTGTAACGGAAGTTCAATCTATTCATTCAGATGGAGCGGGTGGCTGGAGATTGGGCCAGACGTCGGAATCTTGGTCGGTACGAAGGGCCGTAACAGTCAGATGAGACTATATGAGCAGTTGACATGCGGGATTCCTGCCCTTTACTACACCTATCACTCACCTGGGTCAAGAAGAAGACAAAGCTTACCCGCACCCTCTGGAAGGCCATATAAAAGTTTCAAAGCACCCAAATAGGCCCAGATGATACTTATGGCGTCGTTATGGGGGTGATTAGGAAATTCAAACGGCTGATATCGATGTGTGAGGGCTACTTCTGCGGCGGGGGATAACTGACCTTCCACGTCCATGTCTTTGTGAAGGGGTTGTAATCCATGAAGCCCTGCAAGGCCGCCGGCTTCGCGGTCTCTGCCGCCCCGGGCTTCGCTGGCGCCGCGGCGGTCACCGGGGGCCGCTTCAGCTCGACCGAGCCCAACAGCGCCTGGATCGCTGGCGTGAACTGCTGGTTGCTGGTGACCGCGACGATGCTCGTGGCCCGGGTGTAGCCGCTGATCGTGGTCAGGATCGCGATCGAGGTGCCACCGTCGAACTGGAAGGTGGCGACGCCGGATTTCACCTTCCAGCCGTTCTCCTCGGCGGTGTCGGTCACCTTTGGGGGCTCGGTGGCATGGTACTGCTTGACGACGAGTTCCCGCCATTCACTGTCGAAGTCGGAATTGATGTCCCCTTTGCTGGTGGTGCTACGGATGAGGAAGATCTGGCAGTAGGAGCGGGTCTCCGGGTCCGTCATCGTGTAGCTGAGGACATTCTTGACCGACTCGTCCTTCCTCCAGGTGGTCTGCTTCCAGGCCGAGGGCGGCGTGTAGTGGATAAGGTCGTAGACCTCTTTCTGCGCCCAAAGATCCACGGGAGACAGAACGAGCAACGCCAGAAGCAGGAACCGCTTCATCGTTCCGGCGCCGTGCGAGGTCCGGGGCCCGGAGACCTGGGCGTGAGGTGAAGCGGAGCCAGGCTTCACAGCGACCTCAAAATCTCTGCGCGCTTGGCCCGGTACTCATCCTCGCTGAGCAAGCCCTTCTTCCACAGGCGTTCCAGATCCTCCAGCCGCTCCTCCAGGCTTCGGGCCGGACCAGCGGAAGTCGATGAAGGACGAGCGGCAGGGGTGAGGTCGGCGCTTTGCTGATAGCGATCGTAGGCCGCGCGTATGTCCATGGCGCGCTGGGCGTCCTTCAGGGCGTCCTTGAAGATGCTGGCGTCCGGCAGGATCTCCAGGGCGCGGCGGAATTTGGGAAGGGCCGCTGCAGGATTCCCCTGGGCAAAAGCCACGATGCCGAGGTTGTAGACGGCCCGGGCCCGCAGCTTGGCTTCGCCTGCGGCGTCGGCTTCGGCCTCGGCCGCGCCGGACTCTGCTAGCTTCTGCGCGCCCTGAAGATCCTCCGCCTTCATGAGCCCGGCCGCCTGGTCCATGAGGTAGGCCTTGTCGTCGAAGAAAATCTGCTTCGTGCCCTCCGTCCAGGGCAGCAGCAGCCTCAGCACCCGGTCGCGGGCCACGTCGAAGACCTGCCGGCGCAGTTCGCGTTCATCGGGCGGAGCCGGGCGCCCCTTGTCCGAGCTGAGGCTGGCGGAGGGGCGTTCGCGGATCTGCGCCACGCCCAGCACCTTTCCCGTGGCCCCGTCCACCACCCGGAGCGTCGCGTCGTACTCCAGCGTGGAGGTGTGCGTGCGCGTGGTGGAAGTGATCTTGCCGTCCTTGTCTTTGGTGTCCTTGGAACTTTCCTGGTGTTTGATGTCAGCGCGGTCCACCTGGATGGCGATCAGCGCCACGGGTCCCAGCGCGCGTCCCAACTGGGCCGCCAGGGCCGGATCCACCATGCCACGGGCGGCCATCTCCTGGGCCCGTTCCAGCAGATCCACATCGCCCTTGGCCACCACATCCAGTTCGCGCTGATGCAGCAGGTCCGCCGCAAGGGCGCCCGCCAGTTCCATGGAAGGCGGAGTCCGCGAGGGCGCCAGGGCCACCCTCGAAATCTTCAGGCCTAATTCTGGCGGATGCAAAATGCCGACATCCACCGAGGGATTGGCGAGCCTCGCCCAGAACTGGGCGGAGAGCGGCAGGGCCGCGGCCAGGAGCAGGACGATGAGGGGGCGCATGGAAGCCAGGATATCCCTCGCGAGGCCGATGAGAAGGGCCGAATTCCTGGACCCGCCGGATCAGGCCCATCGGGCCGGAGGGCGTCCCTTCCAAAGCCAGATGATGTAGTCCACATCCGAGTTCTTTCCACCTTTGTCCTTTAGCCGGGTCATGCACTGGCCGCGATGGTGCTGGGTGTGCATCACGGCCTGCAGGACCGCCTCGCCGAGGCTGATGACGCAGGGTGGATCCGGAAACCAGGGGATGCTGACGCTTTGCCCGAGCGCGGCATCATTCCAGGTCGCCAAAGTCGCAGCCAGTTTTTCATGATTGGCATGGGTGAGGGCCTTCAGCTCGTCGTAGCTTTTCAACGGCTGATCCAGCCAAGGGGGCTTCACTTCGCCGGACCGGATCTTGTCCCAGGGCAGGTCATGTTCCCCCCGGATGATCTCGGTGAAAAAGGCCGCCGTGCCGAGCACGTGGGACCAGCGTTCGCGCAATTCCTCGTCATCGCTAGGCCCCTTGGACCAGGCGTGGAAGAACTGGCCATCCGCCCAGGCCATGTGGTTCAGGAGATCGCGCAGATGGTCGAGCATGGGGTCCTCGCATGGGTTTTGGGAAATGGGGGGAAGCTCAAACATGGGAAGCAGGCGGGTGGGAAGCTGGCCGCATCGAGGAATCGAGGACCGGAACTGTTTCAACCCCTTTGCCCTCTGTTCAAGTTCATCAAGTATGTCCGCCGTTTCAGGCTTCGCGGCCGCAGCACCAGATATATGAATTCCAACCCGACACGTGCAAGATCAGAAGATAAATGAACGAGCAATCCGATCAACCCCTGCACCAGAAGGAACTGGAACGCCGGATCCTTGCCTTGGCCTTGGCCGAAGGGATGCTTCCGACACACCCTGATCCCAGTCAAACCGATGCGCCTACCCCCGGAGCACCCTGGGGTGGCGCGCTTCAGGGGATGCTCGACAAGGGATTGCTCCGCACCGAGGACCTGGACCGCCTGCTCTGGCGGGCGGTCCAGCAGGACCCCGAAGGGCTCCCGGCCTGCCCGGAATCCTGGACCATGGCTCCGGGTCCCCTGCCGGAACTGGATCCTCTGCCAGGCACGATCGGTCCCTACCGCGATCTGGCTCTGATCGGCACCGGCGGCCATGGGCGGGTCTTCCGGGCCTTCGACGACCGCCTCCAACGCTGGGTGGCGCTCAAGCTGCTCAAGGCCGGCGATGCGGAGTTGCATCTGGAGGAGGCCCGCGCCCAGGCCCGGGTGGAGCATCCGAACATCTGCAAGGTGTATGAAGTCGGAGAGAATCTGGGCCGTCCCTTCATCGCGCTGCAATTGGTGGCGGGACGCACCCTGGCGGACTTTCCCATGGTCCAGGACACCGCGGTTGAGACCATCCGGGACGTGGCGGAAGCCCTCCACGCCGCCCATCGGACGGGGCTGGTCCATCTGGATGTCAAACCTTCGAATATCCTTCTTGAGGTTCAAGACCAGGGTCAGGTGCATCCCCTGGTGACGGATTTCGGCCTGGTGGCGCTCCGCGAGCGGGGAGGGCGGATGCCGTCTGGCACGGCGCCCTTTGCCGCGCCGGAACAACTGGATCCATCCTGTCCTCCCCTGGACCGCCGGGCGGATGTGTATGGCCTAGGCGCGACTCTTTATACCCTGCTGGCCCGCGCCCTGCCCTACGCGGAGAGGGAGCCCGGCAAGCTTCTGGAAGCCATCCGCCTGCGGCCGGTAACACCCCTGGAAACCAGATTGCCTTCCATCCCAAAAGACCTCTCCCGCATCGTGGCCAAGGCCATGTCCACGGCCCCCCAGGACCGCTATGCCACCGCGCTGGCTTTGGCCGAGGACCTCCAACGCTATCTGGATGGTGAAGCCGTGCAGGCCGCGCCCTCCACCCTTCTGGAGCGATCGATCCGTTGGCGCCAGCGCAATCCTCTCGCCGCCCGCGTCGCTTTGGCCGCCAGCCTGGTGACGGCTCTGGGCCTCGCCTTCGGCGGCTTCACCCTTTGGCGCTCCTCCCGCCAGGCCTTGGCCGCATCCCAACTAGGGGCCGAAGCCAAGGCCATGGAAACCTCTTTGAAGATGGAGCACCTCCTTCCCGTTCATGATCTGCACCCTGCCTATGCACGGATCCGGAACCAGATGGCCAGCCTCCAGTCCACCATCCATGAACCCGCCGGAGCCTACGCAGTCGGCGTTGCCCATTGGCTCCTCTCGGAACCTGCCAAAGCCAAGCCGCTGCTTCAGCGTGCCTGGGATGGCGGATTCCGCAGTCCTGACGCAGCCTTGATCTATGGGGACACCCTTGGGCAGCTCTGGCATGAGGCCAGGAAACGCGCGGACGTCATCCAAGATCCGGAACGAAAGAAAAAGGCCTTGGCCCAGGCCCGTCAGGAATTGCTGGAGCCCGCCAAGGCGGTTCTCGCCTCCCAGCCCGCGCAAAACCCCTATGCCCAGGCCATGCTGCAGGGCCAGACGGCCTACCTGGACGGCCGCTGGCAGGATGCGGCGGCGGCCGCGCACCGCGCGGAGGCGGATCGGAACGGGGACCCCGCCGCGCTGAAACTCCTGGGCGAAGCCTGGTTCGAAATCCAATGGGACGAGGATGGCAAGGGCAATGCGAAGCCAAGCCTGGAGGCATCAAGAGAGGCCCAGGCAGCCTTTCGCCGGGCCTTGGAATCCGCCCGCAGCGATCCCCGGCTTTGGAAGGGCCTGGGGTGGGCCAGAGCCTCCAGCCTCATGACTCGCTTTGCCGCTGGGGAAACCCTTGGGGCCGCCGACTTTGAGGCTGTCACCGAGACGGCCCGGCAGATGGATGCCCTCCAGGGCCCCACCTCGGAGTCCTTCATGCTCCAAGGAACGGCATCCTACGTGGCATCCGTGGTGAATGAACGGAAAGGGGATTCCGCCGCCGATGAACGGCGGACCCTCGACTTGATGCGCGAGGCCGTCCGCCTGGATCCGAAGGGTCTCCGACCGAGAAAGAACCTGGTCTTCGCCTGCTATCCGGTGGTCATGGGTCTGGTGCGCCGCCAGCAATGGGAGGAAGCGAAACACCTCGCGGAGGAAGGGCTCCAGATCTCCCGGGAGCTTCAGGAACAGAACCCCGATCTCCCCGAACTGGCCGTGAACGGTGTGTATATTGTCTCGGCCCTGGCCGAAATCGGCCTCGTCCGAGATAAGCAGGTCGAACCCTGGGCCGGCATCGGGATCGAATGGCTAGAGCGGGCGAGGAGTCTTGGCGGGGAAACCGTCTACGCAGCCCAGCTCAGGGCGGCCCTCCTGCACAAGCGCGCGCAGCAGCTGGAGGCCACCGGACAGCCGACGGAGGCCGCATTCCAGGCGGTCTGGGACAACTGGAAGGAGAGCATGGCCCGCTTCCCGCAGTTCTCGGTCCTGCTTGCCTCGATGGCCATGGACACGGTGGAACAGTGGGCGAAATCGCGCGTGCGCCGCGGTGAGGATCCCACCTGGGTCCTGAACCTGCAGGAAGAGTTGGCAGGCACCGTGTTGGCGAAAACCCCGGACGACAACCTCGTGAAGAAGCAGTTGGCCGATGCGCGGGCCATGAAGGGGCAGTGGTCCCGCCGGAAGCAAAGAAGCGGCTGATCGAACCACGCCCACGCGTGGCGGCATCGAACTCCCGGAAGGGCCGGATTCAAATCCGCATGGAGGCCTGGCCCATCCGGATGGCGGCATTCCGGAGTTCCTCCGGTTCGAAGGCGGTAAAAGCGATCCGCGTGGCGGCTTTCGGACGGCCCTCGTGATCGAAGGTTGATCCCTGGCGAAGTTTCAGGCCCAGGTCCCGGCACATCCTGATCCAGGCATCAAAGCTCGCGGGATCCGCCAGGCGGCCCTTCCCCTCCACCCAGAGCCCCATGCCCATCTCCGAAGGGAAGCTGGAAAGACAATCTCCGCAGTGCGCTCCCAGGGCTTCCAAGAGGGCGTCCCGCCTTTCCAGGCCGACCTTCCGGAGCTTCCTCAAATGCCGGTTGAAATCCCCGTCGAGGAAGAGTTCGGACAAGGCCCATTCCAGCACGCGGTCCCCCTGCCAATCCATGCGCTGGCGGATCTTCGCGAGGCGGTCCACCAGGAGCCCCGGGGCGGTGAGGTAGGCCGAGTGGAGTCCGGGGGCGAGCACCCTGGAGAGGCTGCCGATGTACACCACCTGGCCGGAGGAATCCTCTGCGGCGAGGGGACGCGGGGGAAGCCCAGATCCGAAGTGATGGTCGTATTCCGGGTCCAATTCGATGAGCGCGACGCGATGCGCCTGTGCCAATTCCAGAAGCTTCGCCCGGCGAGGTTGGGCAAGCGCGACCCCCGTGGGGAGCTGGCACTGCGGGGAAAGCACCAGGAATTTCAGGGGCACCCGTTCAAGCAGGGCCAGGAGGGAGTCGATCCTCGCGCCCCCCTCGTCCACGGGCAGGGCGTGAAGACGCAAGCCTGGCGTTCCTTTCAGGAGACCTCGCACCAATGGATCCCCGGGATCCTCCATCGCCGCGTCCGCCCCCTCGGAACCCACCAGAGCCTGGGCCACCAAATTCAGGGCCATGCCCGTTCCGCGCGTGATGAGGATCCGCTTGGGGTCCACCGACAGGCCGCGCTGTTCTCCAAGATGCGCGGCCAGGGATTGGCGGAGCCGCAATTGCCCTTTGTATTCCTCCCCTCCCAGCAACTCGGCGCCCTTGCGGCGCACAGCCCGGGGGTAGGCCTTGGCCATGGCCTCGGTGGGAGCCATTCGGACGTCCGCCCGCGGTTCAGAGAGATCCATCTCCTGGGGCAGGGGATCCGTCATGGGCAGGAAGCGGGACGGAAGGTCGAATCCTGGCGCCGTGGGCGGCCCGCCTTCGAGCAGCTTGCCTTGGGGCTGGGGCAGCTGATCATTCACGAAGACCCCCGCCCGTTCCCGGGTGTCCACCCAGCCCTGCGCCTGGAGCTCCGAGAGAGCCGCCAGCACCGTGTTCCGGTGGACGCCGAGCCGCTTGGCGAGCTCCCGGACGCTGGGAAGGGCCATGCCAGGAAGGATGCGCCCATGGCGGATGGCATCTTCCAGACTGCTGGCCACCTGGAGGTACAGGGGGGCCGGACTGTCTGGATCGAGTTGGAGATGGAGGTCCTGGGCGCGCATAGGCAGGTGGTCTGGATGGTAGGCCGGGCTGGCACAAGAGGAAAGGTGGGATCTGTACCTGTTGGCTGGCCAGGGGTTGGCCTAGATTCTAGCCAATCGTCAACAGGAGTCCTCCATGCGCCAGACGAAGCTGCTTCGCACGATCCTCGCTTCGTTGTTCGCCTTCGTAATGGCGATCCAGACAGGATGTGGTGGCGGGGGCGACGGCTCGCCGGGGGGGAATGCCGGTGGGACCCCCAGCTTCTCGCTCTCCCTGAATCCTTCAAACCTCAATCTCCAGAAGGGCGCTTCCGGCACGATGCTCGTGACCGTGACACCCCAAGGGGGCTTCAATGCCTCGGTTTCCTGGTTCCACTCCGGGCTTCCGGCTACTGTGACACCCACTATCGGGCCCGCCGCCACCGCCATGACGTACAACTTGCAATTGGCCGTGGACGCCACAGCCCAGTCCGGCAGCTACCCATTCACGCTCATAGGGAAATCTACCGGTGTGAACGATGCCATCGTGCAAGGCACGCTGGTGGTCGCCGGTCCGACGCCCTCATTCTCTCTGGATCTGCTCCCCTCTTCCCTGACGATCCCACAGGGATCCACCGGCAACACCATGGTGGCGGTAACTTCCCAAGGTGGTTTCAGCGGCGCGGTCGCCTTCAGCCTGCAAGGCGCTCCAGCAGGCGTGACCGGCAGCTTCACTCCTGCAAGTTCTGCCGTCTCTTCCACCCTTCAATTATCGGTGAGCAATAGCGTCGCACCGGGCACCTATCCGTTTTCCGTCCAAGGCACCGCGAGCGGCGTCCCTAACGCCAGCGCCGTCGGCAACCTGACCGTAACTGCCGTGGCTCAACCATCTTTCTTGCTTACGGCCACACCCTCCACGGTGACCGTGCCCAAGGGTTCTGCGGGAACTTCCACCATTGGCATCGTCCCGGCCGGCGGTTTCTCCGGAACCGTAGCTTTGAGCGCTTCGGGCCAGCCTGCGGGCGTCACCGTGGCCTTTAACCCCTCCTCGGCTACCACCAGCAGTAGCGCCACGTTCACGGTGGGCTCCTCTGTGGCCACAGGCACCTATCCCATCACGATCAACGGCACCGCGTCGGGCGCCCCCAACGCCTCCACCACCGTCAGCCTGGTGGTCACGCAGCCCTCAGGAGGCACCCAGATCACCATGATCCCTTGCCTCCAGCAGAACGATGTCATCCTCTTCGCCTTCCAGGACGGCTCAGGGCCCTGGACCGCGGTCGCGGGCAACAGTGGCGCCTATTCCTTCTCCCTGGCCTCGGGGCGGGGCGCAGTGGCCATCACTCTGCGGGGCCAGGTGAGACCGGACGAGATCTTCACCATGGTGCTCATGGGCTCCACAGCCGAGCTGGCGTTGCAGATGCAGGACCCCTGCCCCAATTTCCAGCCAGTGAGTGGAACCTACACCGCTGGAGAGGGCCACGTGGTGGCGATCGATGTGGGCATCGCCGGGACTTCGAATTTCACCGCCCCCGCAGGCGGCAACAGCCCGTGGACAGCGCCGGCCGTGATGAAGAAACCATTGGGGGACCTGTTCGCCGCGGAGTCCATTCCCGGAGGCGCCACCTTGAAATGCATCCTGCGGCGGGACATCCCGCTCTCGGGGTCAAATCCCTCGGTCGGCGGAGACCTGAATTTTGGCGGGACGGAAGCTTTCGTTCCAGGTTCGGCGGCGATCACCCTCTCGGGTCTCGCTTCCAGCGGCCATGTGATCACTGGAATCTGCCACCTCTGGAATCCCGGTCTGGATGTTGGAGTGGTGGGCACCAGCTTCTCCTTCGGCGGGGGCACCCCTCCGCCCATCGCGGTGGTTCCTGCTTCCAAGCTGAGGTCCGGGGATCTTCAAGGCATCACTGCCACGGCCATGCCACCGGACTACGCAACCAGCAATGGCACGTCCCCCATGCTTCTGAGCCAGTACTGGATGGCCACGCCTCAAGATGTGACCCTCGATTTCCAAGCTGCGGCCACTCCGCCGACGGTCCTTCTTTCTCAGTCGTCACCCCATCCCCAATTGCGCTTCACCACTAGTTTCGCGGCCCCGTATTCCACGACCTTCATCTTCAACGTGGTCCAGGTTCAAGGCAGCACCTCGTCCCGCGGGTGGCAGATCCTCATGAGTCCCGGTTGGATCGCCAGCGGTGGCAGCTTCCCAGTGGACACGCCCGACCTGACCTCTGTGGCCGGTTGGAACGCATCTTGGGATCTCTGGCCGACGGTGAATCTGCTTTGGAATACGGTCAACTCCGGATCCTCGACCGCGAATGCACGGGTGGATGGGGGTAGGCACTGGACCTGCAACTACACAGCCGAAATCATCCCGTAAACCATCAAATTCCACACCCAGGAGTAGTTATGCGCACGACCCGTCTATACCTATTTGCCGGTGTTCCAGCGTTGATCTCCGTGCTGGGCTGTAGCACCGGAAACGACACACCTGGACAGCCCGCCGTGGTGGCTCCCACCATCACCGTGCATCCATCGGCTCAATCCATCATCGCCGGACAGAACGCCAGTTTCTCGGTCACTGCGACTGGCACGACCATCAACTACCAGTGGCGTCGCAGCACCGATGGCGGTGCCAGTTTTACCGACGTCGCAGGCGCAACCAATGCCACCCTCGCCCTAACAGCGGTTCCCCTGGCGGATAATGCCCACCAATTCCGCGTGGCGGTGAGCAACAGCGCGGGCAGCGTCACCAGCAACGCCGCGCCGCTAACCGTCAATCCGGCTCCGATGATTCCGGCTTTCACCACCCAGCCCGCTAGTATCACGGTGACGGCACCCAACCCTGCAACTTTCAGCGTGGTCGCCACCGGCATCCCAAGCCCAACGCTGCAGTGGCAGGCGAGCGCCAATGGGGGTGGCAGCTTCGCCGATATCGCCGGTGCCACCGCCAACAGCTACACCACTCCCGCAACCAGCACTGGGGATAGCGGCAATCAGTACCGCGTCATTGCCACCAATGGTTCAGGCTCAGCCACCAGCACCATCGCCACCCTGGCGGTCAACCCCGCCGCGCCACCGAAGACCTGGGGCACGGCCGGACTCATCGAGACCAACAACGCGGGTAGTGCCACCAGCCCCCAAATCGCCATGGATGCCAGTGGCAATGCGTTGACGGTGTGGTCCCAATATGACGGTGCGCGCAACAACATCTGGGCCAACCGCTACACACCAGGCACCGGATGGGGCACACCAGCGCTCCTTGAATCCGACAACGCCGGCTATGCCGATGAACCCCAAATCTCCATGAATGCCGGCGGCAATGCCCTGGCGGTGTGGTCCCAGCATGACGGAACCCGCACCAACATCTGGGCCAACCGCTATTCGGCGGGCACGGGCTGGGGCACGGCGGCACTGATTGAAACCGACAACACCGGGGACGCTTCCGAGGCCAAAATCGCCATGGATCCCAACGGCAACGCCCTGGCGGTGTGGTCCCAGGATGACGGCACCCGCACCAACATCTGGGCCAACCGCTACACGGTCGGTATCGGCTGGGGCACGGCGGTGCTGATTGAAACCGACAACACCGATGATGCCTATAACGTCCAGATCGCCATGGATCCCAGCGGCAATGCCCTGGCGGTGTGGCGGCAATATGACGGCCCTCGCCGCAGCATTTGGGCTAACCGCTACACAGTCGGCACCGGCTGGGGCACGGCGGTCCTCATCGAGACCGACAATGCGGGTGATGCCTCCAGGCCCCAGATCGCCATGGATACGAACGGCAACGCGCTGGCCGTGTGGCAGCAGAACGATGGCCTGCGCGAGAATATCTGGGCCAACCGCTACGTGGCGGGCACCGGCTGGGGCACAGCGGCGCTGATTGAAACCGACAACGCTGGTGATGCCGGAAATCCCAAAATCGCCTTTGACGCCAGCGGCAACGCCCTGGCCGTGTGGTCCCAGGAGGGCGGCACACACGCCTCCAACATTTGGGCCAACCGCTACCTGGCAGGCACCGGCTGGGGTGTGGCGGTGCTGATTGAATCCGACCCTTGGGAAGCCTCTCAGCCCCAAATCGCCCTTGATCCCAACGGCAACGCGCTGGCGGTGTGGGCGCAGCATGACGGCACGCACATCAACATGTGGGCGAACCGCTACACCATCGGCAGCGGCTGGGGCACGGCAGCGCTCATCGAGACTGACAACGCGGGTCACGCTTATTACCCCCAAATCGCCCTTGATCCCGGCGGCAACGCCCTGGCGGTGTGGTACCAGCATGACGGTGCGCGCTACAACATCTGGTCCAACCGTTTCCAGTAATGCGGTGCTGCGCTACAACCAAAACGCAACAGGCGCTTGAAAATTTAGGTTCTTCACGGAATTGAGGGAAAAGCTAACCACGCGGAGGGCAGCGGAGGCGCGGAGGGTAGCGGAGAAAAGAGTCTGGCTTTCGTTCTAATCAGGTCAGGTGGGGGTTGAGGGCCGGATGCCGTTGCCGGAATCGTGGCACATAGGAAACCCAGGAAAGAGCCAAAGATGAACCCGCCCCTTTACTTCCTCCGCTTCCCTCCGCAATCTCCGCTACCCTCAGCGTGGTGTTTTTAAGACGCCACGGTGCCTGCTCTTAACGGAAGCAGTTGCTACGTGCCACTTCCCGCATATCCGTGAAGAGCCAAAATTAATAATGCAGCAGCTTTGCAACAGAATTCCAGCCGGCCTGGCGATTCCCGGGATTATTCCGTCCAGTCGGCCTTCGGTCGACCCGCCCGCTGCCACACCACCAGATCCGTCGCGGGCAAGTGGGCGCCCAGCGCGACCATGGCCCGCGCGGTCTGCCCACGGTGGTACTGGCTGTGGTACGGAAGATGGAGCAGCAGGTCCTCCAAGGGCTGGGTGAAGGTCTCGCCATGAATGTTTTGATAGGTCACGGATGCCTGGAGATCCAGTTCGGAGCGGAGGGACAGATAACCTCGAAGGGCTGCGTGGCAAGACTTGGCGAAGGTGTAGAGGTCCTCGATGCGTGGATAGTCCTCGGGTTTTGGAAAGACCAGATCCACGCCCTGCCAGCGCGCGAGCCATACCTTCTGGACGGCGTGGATGTGGAAGAGCCCCTGCCTCAATCCTTCGTGCTCCAACGCCGGCTGAAAGGCTCGGACCGCCTGCCAATGCTGGGCGTCGGCCCATTCCTGATGGACATAGAGGTCGCGGATGAGATCAAGCATGGGAACTCCCTACCTCCAGCGGCTCACCATGGATCCCGCACCGAGCGGCCTGCTTCGGCATGCTGCAGGGCCCGGAGTCCGATGTCCTTGCGGTATTGCATGCCGGGCCAGTGGATGGACTCCAGGCCTTCCTCTACCCTCGCGCGGGCCGATGCCAGGCTCCCCGCGTGGGTGCTGAGATTGATCACGCGGCCACCATTCGTCACCCACCTGCCATCCATTTTTTTGGTGCCGGCGTGGATGACCGTGAGCGAAGGGGTTCCCACCTCGATGGGAATGCCTTTCTTCGGCGCGTCGGGATAACCCTCGGCCGCCAGCACAACGGAGATCGCGCAGCCCGGATTGAGCTTCACGCGTTCCCGGTCCAGGCGCCCCTCGGCCACCTCCAGCAGCAATTGCGGCAGGTCTTCGTTGAGCAACTGCAACAGCACCTGGGTCTCGGGGTCCCCGAACCGGCAGTTGTACTCCAGCAGCTTCGGGCCCTCGGGCGTCCACATGACGCCGAGGAACAACACGCCCCTGGCCTTCAACCCCTCCTGTTGGAGCCCCCGCACCGTGGGCACCACCAGGAGGTCGCGGAGCAGCGTGATGTCCTCGGCCTTCAAGAAAGGAATTGGTCCGAAGGCACCCATGCCGCCGGTGTTCGGGCCTTTGTCCCCATCGAAAATGCGCTTGTGGTCCTGGCAGGGCGGCAGCATCACATACCGGGCGTGGCTGGCGTCCACATCCATCAGCACATGCAGGCTCATCTCCATGCCGGACAGCGGCGCTTCCAGCAGGACGGTCCGGGAGGCCTCCCCGAATTGCCCATCCAGGAAATTGCGCAGGGTTTCCAGCGCCTCTTCTTGGGTCGTGGCCAGGACCACGCCCTTCCCGGCGGCCAAGCCATCGGCCTTCAGCACGATGGGATAGCCATGGGTCCAGGTGCTGATGATGGCTTCGCCGTTGTTCAGCTCCGTGACGCTGACGCTGGCGGCGCAGGGAACGCCATAGCGATGCATGAAATCCTTCGCGAAGGATTTGCTGCCCTCCAGCCGCGCGGTTTTGGCCTCGTGCCCGAACACTGCCAGACCCGATGCCCTCAAGCCATCCGCGAGGCCGGCCACCAGCGGGCCTTCGGGACCGATGACGGAAAGGTCCGGGCGGTTTTCCGCCGCCCATCCTACGATTCCCGCCACATCCTCCGCTGCGAACGGCAGGCAGGTCCCCAAGTCCCCGATGGCATCGCTGCCCGGCGCCGCGAACAGCTCCACCGGAGTCGGCGCGGCCTTCAGTTTCAAGGCGATGGCGTGTTCCCGGCCTCCGGAGCCGACGAGCAGGATCTTCATGGGAGATTCTCCAGGTGACCCAGTATCGCCGAAGACCTTCACTTGCACTCGAGCCAGCTCTGGCCGGTCCTTACCTCTGCGGCCAGCTTGACGCCCAAGGGCGCAAGATCGTCGGCCCCTTCCATGGCTTCCCGCAATAACTCAGAGGCCCTTTCGACTTCCTCTGGGGGGGCTTCCACCAGCAGTTCATCATGGACCTGCAGCAGCAGCCGTGCGCGCAGGTTTCCTGCCTTGAGCCGATGGTGCAGGCGCACCATGGCCCGGCGCATGATATCCGCGGCGGTGCCCTGCACCACCGTGTTCACCGCTTCCCGCAGCCCTTGGGCCTTCAGGCCTGGGTTGGCGCTTTCGAGTTCAGGAATGCGGCGGATGCGGCCCCAATGGGTGCGCACCAATCCGTCCTTCAACGCCTTCTCCTTGGTGCCTTCGATCCAGGTGGCGACCTTGGGCATGCGTTCGAAATAGCGTTCGATGAAGGCCTTCGCCTCCTTGGTGGTGATCCCCAGGGAGGCGGCCAGGGCAAAGGCTCCCTGGCCATAGAGCAGGCCAAAATTCACCGCCTTGGCCTTGGCCCGGTCATCGCCCGTGACCTGGTCCAGCGGCACGCCCATCACCTCGGAGGCTGTGCGGCGGTGGATGTCCTCCCCGGCCTCAAAGGCGCCCAGCAGCACGGGATCCTGGGCCAGGGCCGCGACCACCCGCAATTCGATCTGCGAGTAATCCGCGTCCAGCAGCACCCAGCCTTTTTCGGGCACGAAAGCGCCCCGGATGCGGCGGCCTTCCTCGGTGCGGATGGGAATGTTCTGCAGATTGGGATCGCTGGAAGCCAGGCGCCCGGAGGCCACCACAGCCGCATGGAGCTTGGTGTGGACCCGCCCTGTGACGGGATTGACCATCAGCGGCAGCGCTTCGACGTAGGTGCCCAGGAGCTTTACCATCTGCCGGTGTTTCAGCAGCTGGCGTGCGATCTCGCCATCGCCGCGGAGGGCCAGCTCGCTGAGCACATCCTCATCGGTGCTGGGGGCCTTGGTCTTGGCGGTGCGTTGCAGGACCGGCAGGCCCAACTTGTCGTAGAGGATCTTGGCAAGCTGCGAGGGGCTGTTGAGGTTGAAGGCCTCGCCCGCCAGCTCCGTCACGCGCACGGCGGCCGCGTCGCGCTGGGCGTTCATGTCCTTGGCCAGGGCGGACAGCACCGCCAGGTCCACGCGGATTCCCCGAAGCTCAAGAAAGGCGAGGACCTCCACCAGCGGCAGATCCACCTCCTGGTACAGCCGCCGGAGCTGGCCATCCTGCATGGCGGCATCGAGCTTGTTCACCAACTTCAGCGCCAGGTCCGCGTCCTCGGCCGCGTACTGCACCGCCTGGTCGAAATCGGCTTCATCAAAGCGTTTTTGCGCCTTGCCTTTGCCGACAACGGCCTCGAACGGGATGGGTTTGGTGTCCAGCCAGCGTGAACTCAAGTCGTCCAGGTTGTGGCGCAGGGAGGATTCCAGCAGGTAGCTCTGCACCATGCTGTCCCCCGCCAGCCCTTGCACTTCGAAACCATGGCGCGCCAGGACCTGCAGATCGTACTTGAGGTTCTGCCCCACTTTGGCGATGGCTGGGTCCGATAAAACCGGCCCCAATTTGCCGCGGACCTTGCGGAAGTTCAGATTGCGCGGGTCGAGATGCGACGCGAGGGAATCAAAGTAGTCCGCCGCGTCTCCCCGCAGATCCAGTTCGGAATCCGATAGGCCCGAATCCGGCAGCAGGCCCGGCAGGGAACCTTCGGTGTCCTGGGTGGGCGGCTTCAGATGGCCCAGCGGGACGTAGAGGGCTTCGTCGGGCTTCCACGCGAGGCTGATGCCGACAATGTGGCCGCGGGTGGCGTCGATGCTGGTGGTTTCCGTATCCAGTCCACAGCGTTTCACGCGGCGGATTTCCTGGATCGCGGCATCGAGCTCGGCCATTGACGCGGTGTGGCGGTACTTGCGGGCGGGGCCGCCTTCCCCTCCGCCAACGGAGGTGAATTCCTTGGTGAGCATCTGGAAACCCAGCCGTTTGAAGGCTTCCCGGGCCTGGGCCTGATCCACCCCTTTATAGGCCAGGTCATGCACCGTCACCGGCAGCTTGAGGTCCGTCACCACGGTGACCAGGCGGCGGGACAGCTCCAGCCACGCCATGGATTCCTCGATGCCAGCGCGCTGCCTGGGCTTCAATTCATCCTTGTGGGCCAGCACCCCATCCAGAGAGCCGTACATCTCGAGCAAGGTCTGCGCGCCTTTCTCGCCGATGCCCGGCACGCCCTTCACGTTGTCCGAGGAATCGCCCATGAGGGTCAGCATGTCCACCACCTGCTCCGGGAAAACGCCGAAGCGCTCCTTCACGCCGGCGCGGTCGATCCATACCTCCCCGTCGCGGTTGTTGAGCACCTGGATCCTGCCTTCGTCATCAACGAGCTGCAACAGGTCCTTGTCGGGGCTGACGATGACCGAAGGCAGCCCTTCCTTCGCCGCTTCCCTGGCCAGGGTGCCCATCACGTCGTCCGCCTCGAAGCCATGCAACTGCACAATGGGGATGTTGAGGGCCTCGATGAGCTCGCGGATGAGCTGGATCTGGGGTTTCAGATCCTCGGGCATCTCGGCCCGGTTGGCCTTGTAGTCCGGGTAGATCTGGTGCCGGAAGGTGGGCTCCGGCGTGTCGAACACCGCCGCCAGATGGGTGGGCTGGTGCTGGTTCACCATGGCCAGCAGCATCCGCGCCATGGTGTGCGCCGCGCCATTCTTCATGCGCATGTTGGCGTAATAGGCCCGAAAGATGAGCGCGAAAGTGTCGATCAGATATAGGCGGTCCTCAGCCATGCATCACCACTACGATCCGCGGCGAGGTCTCGCGTATCCGCGCAGCGGATACCGAGAGGATGAGCGCGAAGGTATCGATCAGGTAAAGGCGGTCTTCAGTCATCTACCTAGTTTGGCAGTTCAGATGACCAGTTGAACCATGGATGTGGATCAGGCGCTGGCTTCTTCGTGCCCTTTGCGGTACTTCACGAGCACCAGAGTGCTGCCATCCGCACGATGCTCCAGTTCCACCTTGTCCATGACGGCCCGCATGAAATAGACGCCGCGGCCGCTGGGCTTCAGGAGATTCTCCGGCAGGTTCGGATTGGGGATGGTGCTCAGATCGATTCCAGCGCCCAGATCATCGATGCGGATCTCGAGTTTTTCAGAGGTGGGCGTGAAGGTCACCTTCACGGGTTTCTGCTTGTCCAGCTTGTTGCCGTGCCGCATGGCATTGGCGATGCCTTCCTGGATGGCGAGCCAGAGCCGCTCACCATCTTCCTGGGAGAAGTTCATGTGCTTCAACAGTTCGCTTCCCACAACCTGGATCAGGTCGATGAAGCGCAGATCGGTATTGCAGGTCAGCGTGACTGGCAGAAGCGGTGCGGCCATCGTCAAATATCCTTGCTGTGTATGGGAATCGCGATTGCTAACGGTACTTGGAAGTCCGGGTGGAGAGCCAGAACTTTCATTCTCATTTCCCGGCTTCGCCCTACCATCGGGAGATGAAAGCCGCCGCCTACCAGGGACTCTGGTCCAAGACCGGATTGTTCCTCTCCATGAATTCAAGCCAGCTAGCGGTCGTGGGCGAGCTGATGCAGCTTCGCAGGCTGGAATCCGGCCAACTGCTGTTCACCGAGGGGGAGGCCTGCACGGGATTCTTCGTGGTGCTGGAAGGCCAGATCCGCCTGTTCCGGACCGGACAAAGAGCCGGCGGCGAAACCACCCTCAGCGTGGTGCGGTCCGGATTCAGTTTCGCGGAGGCCGCCATGTTTTCCGGCGGCATCTTCCCCGCCACCGCCGAAGCGCTGGAAGCCACCCTGCTGGCCTATTTCCCGAAAGACCCCTTTCTCGCGCTCCTGCGGGAGGACCCGGACCTCAGCCTCAAGGTCATGGAAGGGCTGGCCGCCTGGCATCACCGCCTGACTTTCCAGGTGCAGCAACTCAGCGGCCAGGATGCGGCCGGGCGGCTCAGGCGCTGGATCGAGGATGCCGCCAAACATGCGCCGGACGGCGCATTCCACCTGAAGGTGCCCAAAAAGATCCTGGCGGCCCAGTTGGGCATGGCTCCCGAAACCCTGTCCAGACTGCTGAAGCAGCTCCGTGGACAGGGGGTCATCGAGGTTGCCGGGGACCGGATCCGGCTCCTCTGAATGCACGCAACTGAGCGGGACTCGCCTTTTGAGGCTATTCTGGATTGTCCGACCGGATTAGTCAGGAAAGGCAACCGATGAAGGTGATCGTCGCTAAAACCGCTGGGTTCTGTTGGGGGGTCAAGCGCGCCATGGACGCGGTCCTGGAGGCCTCGAACAGCGGTCAGAAGAATGTGCAGACCCTCGGCCCGATCATCCACAACCCCCAGGCCCTGGAACTCATCGGCAAGCGAGGTGTGGCGGTCGCGGAATCGCCGGACCAGGTGGACCGGGGCACCGTGGTGATCCGCGCCCACGGCATTCCGATCCAGGATCTGCGGGGCCTCAAGGACCGCCAGAAAGCCGGCGAGATCAAGATCGTCAACGCCACCTGCCCCGAGGTCGCCAAAGTCCACAACAAGATCAAGAAGTGGAGCCCCAAGGGCTATTTCACGGTGATCCTCGGCAGCCACGGCCACGCGGAAAGCATCGCCCACCGCAGCTTCGCCGAGCACGGCTCCAAGATCGTCGCCAATCTCGGACAGGCGATGGAGCTGAGCCCCGAGGAGCTGAAAAAAGTCCTGGTGGTGGCCCAGACCACCTTCACCGTGAAGGACTACCTCGAAATCACCGAATACATCCGCGAACGCTCCGGGGACTGCATCCTGGAAAACACCATCTGCGAGGACACCTGGATGCGCCAGGACGAGGCCAAGACCCTCGCCCAGGCAGTGGATTACGTCATCGTCGTGGGCGGCAAAGCTTCGAGCAACACAAAGCACCTGGCCGAGCTCGCGGCGCATTATGGCAAGCCTGTCCAATACGTTGAAACCGCTTCGGAGTTGGATCTGACGCAGTTCAAAGGCAACGAAACCGTGGGGGTCCTCGCAGGCGCCTCCACGCCCACCTGGCTGGTGGACGAAGTCGTGGACACCCTGGAACAGCTCGGCGACGCGCCGAGCCGGTTCACCCGCTTCATGTTCGTGGCCTTCGGCACTCCGCTGATGATGGCCATCGGCGCGGCGCTCATGACCCTGGGCGTCCATGTCTGGATGGGCCTGGGCTTGAGCTGGCGCTATCCGATCATCACCGGCACCTACCTGCTCGCCATGTATCTGCTCACGCCGTTCCTGGATCCCATGGGCCTCGGCACCAAGGGACCAGGCCGCGCTCGGTTCCTAGAACGCAACCGCAGGACCCTGATCGCCACGGCGCTGGCGTCGCTGCTGGTGGCGCTCGCCACCGCCGCCTCCATCGGCATCCGCCCGCTGCTGGTGGTGTTCGGCGCGAGCCTGCTGGGCCTTATGTACAAGGTCGAGCTCCCCTTCGGCGGCAAGCGTTGGAGCCTGCGCTCCATCCCGGGGTCCAAGGACGTGCTGGTGGCCATGGCCCTGGGCGTGGTCGCCATCGCCCTTCCCGTGTGGCAAAAAGGCCACTCCTTCTGGCCCTGGACCTGGGACGCGAAGGCTCTGGTGGCGCTGGGCCTCGTGACGGTGCTCGTCTATGCGCGCACGGTGATCTACGACATCCGCGACATGCAAAACGACCAGGTGCTCGGCAGGGGAGACCCTGCCCATCCTGCTGGGCAAGCCCAGGGCCAAGATGGTGCTCATCCTTCTGCTGGCCATCGGCCTGAGTGGATCCCTCTGGTTCACCTTCGCCAACCACAGCCACGTGCATCCCCTGGCCATCGCGGTGATCCTCGGCGCGTGCGCCGCCTATCCGCTGCTCTATCTCTGGTACTACCACGAGCGCTTCTCCACCGGAAAACCCCGTTTCGAGATGCGCGTGGAGCTGAGCTTCTACCTTCTGGGGCTGCTGGCCCTGATCTAGGCCGTTTGTGAAAGCTGAAACGCATGACTGAAGCCCGGCCTGCCCCAAGTGAAACCACAACCTCCAAGCCGTTTCACCAGAATTCAAGATCGCAGCTCCTCGCCTTGCTTGGTTGGATCATCGCCTGGATGGCGGTGCAGAGCCTGCTCGACCTGAAGGGTTTCAGCGCCAGGCAGCAGGTGGCGGCCTTCATGGCCTTCGCGGCCGCCATTTACGGCGCGGCTTTCCTCGTCCGCCGCGACGGGTTCTACCAGCTCCTCACGTCGGTGCCCTTTGCCGTGAGCCAGATGTGCTGCATGGCCCTGGCCGTGGTCCTGGGGACCGTGGTGGTCCAGGATGAGACGCCGGATTTCTATGCGCGGTTCTATGGGCCATCGGTCCGCAAACTCATCGCCTGGACCCATTCCGCGGATCTCTACCACAGCCTCTGGTTCTACGCCCTGCTTTCCCTGCTCGCCCTCTCGATGCTGGCGGTGGCCTGGAAACGGCGGCCCTACCCAGCCCATCGCATCGGCTTCCTGCTGGTCCACGTCTCCACCACGGTGATCCTCCTGGGCGCCCTTTGGGGCCGGTTCAGCCATGTGCGTGCCTTCAACGAGCTGAGAGCCGGAGAGCCCACGAACACGTTCTACAAGATGAAGCACATGCGGCCGGATCCTGGAAAACCCTACCCGCTTCCCGGATTCCGCCTCCAGCTCGATCAATTCACGGTTGAACAGCACGCCCCGGAATTCAAGCTCTACGCGTTCGTCCAACCGGATGGGAAGGGCGGGTTTGAAAAGAATCCGAAGGCCTACGAAGTGAAGCCGGGCGTCCATGCCCGCCTGCCCCTCTCGAAGCTCCGCTTCTCGGTGGAGCAGTCCATCCCGAACGCCCTGGACGCCGGTGAATTCGTCGACAATCCAAACGCCCCGGAGAACCCAGCCCTCCGGGTGATGCTGGGCATCGGCGAGCCGCAGCCGGTCATCGGGGATCTCTTCTCCCGCCGTGAGCAGGCCGCGCGCCGCGATGAACCCGGCGGACGCTTCGCGGTTGTGTACAAAGACCGCTGGTCCGCGGATCTCCTGGAGCGGCTGAAACCCAAGGCGCCGCAGGCGGAAAAGGTCCTGCTCGCCTACCAGGGCATGGCCGCGCAGAAGGAAGCCAAGGTCGGCGCCACCTGGGACTTTCCGGCTTTCAGCCTGAAGGTGGAGAAGTACTACCCCGACTTCGCCGTGGAGAAGGACAAGGCTGGCGCCCCCCGGGCCACCAGCCGCAGCCAGAACCCGGTGGAACCCTGGCTGGAATTGACGCTTCGCGTGCCTGGGACCCCCGCCCGCCGCGTGTTGCTGAGCGCCAGGAATCCGCGGCTCTCGGACCAGCTCAACGGTCCCAATCTGCCCAAAGGGCTCCGGTTGTCCTATGTGCGCGAAGGGGAGGAACGGCAGTCGCGGTTCGTGGTGTTCACCCGCGAGGACCGCGCCATCCGTCTGGTGGAGCAGGGCCGCGTGGTCCGCTCCGCGCCGCTCCAGCTCAACAAGCCGTTCATCGTGGAGCAAGGCCTTTCAGCCACGGCCGTGGCCGCCCTGGACCATGCGGACTATATCCCGGCCTTCGTGCCCCATCCAGATCCCAAGGAGGCGCTCAAATTCGAACGGCCCGTGCTGAGGGTGAAAATCTGGGATCCGGGCTCCGGCCGGAGCGAAGAAAAATGGCTGGACGCCCTCGGTCCCGACGGCCTGCCCAGGCCGGAGACCTTCTTCGACCGGAGCATCGGCGTCATCTACAAAGCCAAGGACACGGAGCCGAAGGATTTCCGGTCGGAATTGGTGGTGCTCGACGCCGTGGGCCGCCAACTCGCGAAGAAGACCGTGAGCGTCAACGATCCGCTGATCTTCCGGGGCCATTGGTTCTACCAGAGCAACTACAACCCCGAAGATCCTAGCGTCAGCGGCATCATGGTGGTCCATGAGCCGGGTCTCTGGCTGGTCTACGCGGGCTTCCTCTGTTTGATCACTGGGCTGGTCTGGATGTTCTACCTGAAACCCGTGCTCAAGAAGAAGGAGGCCTGATGGTCCAGCTTTACGCCACCTTCATCAAGGCCGACGGCATCTTCCAATTCACCTATGGGTTGTACGTCTCCGCGCTGCTCGCCTATGCCTGCAGCCATTTCGGTCCCTGCTTCAAGGATGGGAAGGATCGCATCTACCAGGCCGCGAGGATCCTCTTCTTGGCCGCCTGGCTGCTGAACGCTTTCCTGCTCCTCCAGCGCGGGATCGCCGCGGGACGGGTGCCCGCCAAGACCTATTACGAATCCCTCATCTATTTCAGCTTCATCTTCGGCCTGCTGGCCCTGGCGGTGGAATGGACCAAGAAAGTCCGCCTGCTGGGTTTCCTTTCGCTGCTCGTCGTCTGGGCCGCCCTTACCTATGCCTTGGCAAAGGCCGATATCGAAATCATCACCCTGCCGCCCGCCCTTCAAAGCGCCTGGTTCCTGCCCCACGTGACCATTTATTTCACCGGTTATGCAAGCCTCACCGTGGCTTTCGTCCTGGGCATCCTGGCGCTGGCGACCCCCGGGGACCGCCGCTTCGAACCCGGTTCCTTCTGGGCCCGCGCCCTGGGCGCCACCGAGGTCAATTTCGAGAAAATGAACCGTCAATGGATCCGCTTCGGATTCCTGATGCTGGCCTGCGGCCTGATCACCGGCGGCACCTGGGCCAAGTTCGCCTGGAGCGACTATTGGGCCTGGGATCCGAAAGAAAACTGGGGGCTCATCAGTTGGCTGGTCTATGGCGCCGTGCTGCACATGCACTACGCACCCGCCTACAAGGGCCGCAAGGCCGTCTGGGCCAGCGTGTTCGCCTGGGGTTTCGTACTCTTCACCTATTTCGGCATGGGCAAGCTGCCCACCAAAGGCCAGTCCATGCACCTCTACACCGAGCCCCCCGCCAGCGGGGAGGGCGAAACCGTGAACGGTGTGAACAAGCAGATGTATTGATGGATCCTGGGTTCCGCGTTGAGACCTAGTCTGGGTTTCGCTCAGGTCCCAACCATGGCACCCTGTGGAGCCACCCACAGGAGACATCATGCGCTTTCCGATCTTCCTTGGCCTCGCTTTGGCCGCCGTTTCGACCGTGGCGCCCGCCCAGCAGAGCGAAGTGCCGCTCTGGCTCAATTTGGCCTCGACCCAGGGCCTCATGGGCGCGAGCTTCAGCTACCGCTTCACCCACCGCTTCCAGGAGCCGGCGCGGAACAACAGCAAGGATGCCTTCGGGCTGGATGGCTATTCCTTCTCCGGACTCGGCTTGGACTTTGCAGTGCCCTCGACGCCCGGAACCAATTTCCAGATCTACCGCACGCCGGACAACAAGACCTTCACGATCGCCCTCCATCAGGTGCTGGTGTCGAGGCCCGACTATCGCGCCGCGATCCGGATCGAGCGCTTCGATGAAACGATCAAGGACCAGGACTTCACGCCCAATTCCCGGGAAGGCATTG
This sequence comes from Holophagaceae bacterium, assembly GCA_016720465.1. NCBI lineage: Bacteria > Pseudomonadati > Acidobacteriota > Holophagae > Holophagales > Holophagaceae > Holophagaceae bacterium. Next base: position 1,657,680 of record JADKKO010000004.1, on the reverse strand, counting down.
TCGGCACCTCGGTCCAACTCCCCCTCTCCTGGAGCGGGGGCGGCTTCACGCTGCTGGTGGTCCCGACCTATTTGAGTTCCACCAGCACCCAGCGCAAAGGCGTCACCACCGCCGGAGCTGGTATCCGGTGGGACATGGCCGAACGCCACAGCCTCATCGGCGAATATTATCCGCGTCCGTCCAAAGTGAAGGATCTCAAGGTATTTGTGGATTCCACCACCACCCGGGAGGCGGAGAACGGCTGGGCCCTAGGCTATGTGTTCAGGACCAAGGGGCACCGCTTCACCCTCCTGGCCACCAACGTGCGAGGCACCACCCCAAACCAGGTGCTCAGCGGGGATTACGCCGGAACCGGTCCCAACCGCAGCGGCGAATGGAGCCTCGGATTCAACCTTGTCAGAATTTTTTAAACGTGCATCCTTCTTCACATGAAACCTTTACTCACGGTAGCCCTCCTATCCATCCTTCCGGCCCTCTCATCGCCGTTGGCGGCCGCCTCTGAACTGGCCTTCAAGAAAGAGGGCAAGGGCCCGGGCGTGGTGCTGATCCACGGCCTCGGCGGCAGCCGGGAGGCCTGGTCCGACTTGGCCAAGCGCATGAAGAAGGACCACACGGTGCTGTCCGTGGATCTTCCAGGACACGGCGACAGCAACGGCTTTGCGCTGCCCATGAAAGATGGCTCCGCAGATCTGGACGCCATCGGCGGCGAGATCGTCAAACTCATCCGCAAGCAGAAAATGGAACCGGTCGTCCTCGTCGGCCACAGCATCGGGGGGGCCATCGCGGTCCGCGTGGCCCTTGCGGATCCCAAGACCACGCGGGGCATCATCCTCGTGGACAGCGCCCTGGCGCCCATTTCAAAGGCAGTCACGGACAAGCTCGAAAAGGATCTGGACGCCAACGCCACCGCAGCGCTAACGGAATTCTTCGGCGGGCTTTGCAAAGGCGAGGCCCAGAAAACGAAGCTGGTGAAGGACGGCTTGAAGGTTCCCGCGCCTGTGCTCAAGGCCTACATCCGGGCGCTGGGCATTGATTCCTTGGGATCGCGGGCCGCCACCATCAAGGTGCCGGTCACGCTGTTCGCCTCCACCGTCCTGTCCCCGGATCCCGCCAAAGAAAAAGAAGCCCTGAAGCAGATCGGGCTCGACGCGCTCCCCAAACTCACCGTGTCCTATTTCGTGGATGCCTGGCACTGGATCATGTGGGACGACCCGGACACCTTCGAGATCCTCTTCAATGATTTCGAGAACAACGCGCAGTGAACGGCCCGGCACGCGGCAGTGCTAGCATGGTCCGGACCTTCTATTCATTCCCTCAATCACATCATTAGGAGGCGCATATGCGCGTTCGATCTTCCTTCCTCATTGCCGGAGGCCTGCTGGCCTGCGCCATCCTCGGCTACGCCGCGGGCGCCAAGAGCTACCAGGTGACGGGTCCCATCACGGATATCAGCGCCGACACCATCACGGTGACGAAGGGCAGCGAAGCCTTCCAGATCAACCTACCCAAGGGCACCAAGGGCGCCGAGGGCCTGAAGAAGGGCGACAAGGTGACCGTGTTCTATGCGATGACCGCCACCTCCGTGGAATCCAAGGCCGCCCCGGCGAAGGCTGAGCCCAAGACCGCGGCGCCGAAGAAGGCCGGAGCGAAAAAATAGAAGTGTCCGAGCCTTCCCGCCCCTGGGTCCTGATCACAGGCTGCTCCTCGGGCATCGGGAAGGCCTTGGTGGGCGTTTGCCGGGCGGCTGGCTGGGGAGTGGTGGCCACCGCCCGGCATTGGCCTGATCTGGCGGACCTCCCCGATGGCGAGGACCTGCGCCGGCTGGGTCTGGACGTGACCTCTCCGGACAGTCTCGCCGACGCCGTCGCGGGCTGTTCCGGCCTGCGCCTGGTGGCCCTCATCAACAACGCCGGCTACGGGCAGATGGGTCCCCTCGAATTCGTAAGGCCCGAAGAACTGCGGGCGCAATTCGAGACCAACGTGGTGGGGCTCCAGGCGGTCACGAACGCCTTTCTGCCGCTCATCCGCAAGAACGCGGCGAGGGGCGAAGGCCGCATCGTCCAGGTGGCCTCTATGCTGGGCCGCCTGAGCATCCCCTTGGCGGGGCCCTACAATGCGTCGAAGCATGCGGTGGTGGCCCTGGCGGAGACCCTGCGCCTGGAGATCGGGCGGGAGATTCCCGTGGTGCTGGTGGAACCCGGCGCGGTGGCCAGCTCATTCCGCGACACCATCGCCAAGACCTGGGGCGATCTGCCAGACCGGGTCCAGGGCACGCCCTACGCGCGCATACTCGCGAATTTCATAAGGACCCGGAAGCGGCAGGCCGAGCGCTATGCCGGAAGCCCCGAGCAGGCCGCCCGCCGCATCCTGAAAGCCCTCACCCGGAAACATCCGCCCCGAAGGATCCTGATCCGCCCGGAAGCCCGGCTGGCCGGATGGGCCAAGGCGATCCTGCCCGCCGCGGTGTGGGAGTGGTTCCTGCGGCGGAGTTATGGATTGAATTGATGCCCCGGGACCGAAGCCCCGGCCCTAATTCCCCAGATAGGTGAACCAGAAATGCACGCCCAGCTCGTTTCCCGGAAAATCATCCGGCAGCGGGGGGATGTGGCCGGTGCGGCGGACGGCGTTCATGGCGCTCTGGTCCAGGGCGTAATTGCCGCTGGGGCTCTCCACCTTCCAGCCTTCCAGCGTGCCGTCCTTCAGGATGCGGAAGTAGACGCCGACCCGCCCCTGGGCATTGGTCGTGCGGCTCCAGTTGCGGATGATGGTGTTCTGCATGTTCTGCACGTACCAGGCATAGGGGAAATTGCTCTGGTCCAGGCCGCCCACCAGGCCCGTCCCGCCATCCGAGGTGCCGCTGGCCCGCAGTCCCGGTATGGGCACGCCCACGCCGACTCCGCTGCCATCGCCCTGCCCTGCCGCGCCGATTTTCGGATTGGCCGCGGCGGTCTTGCCCTTCGAGAAATCCGCGCTCTTGCCCTTGCTGGCGGCATCGGGGTTCGTGCCCTTGATGGGCGCCGAGGCCTTGGTGTTGCCCACCACATCCGGCACCCGGCCTGGGGGCCGCTCGGTGACTTTGGGGGCGACATCCTCCACGCGGCGGATGCGCTGGCCCGTGTCGCCCTGGATCTGGGGGCCGCTGCCGCCGCTGGGTCCGGTGGGTGCAACGCCCGGCAGGGTCACCCAGGTCACTTTCTTCGCTTCGGGAGCGCCTTCCTGGGTCCGGCCCACGAAGACCGAAAGGGCCACCAGCCCCAACTGCAGGCCCAGCACCGTCCCGCCCACCGCCAGCGCCACCGGGAAACGGATCCGTCCCAGCGCCGCGCGCTCCTGGAGGAGGACGTACAATTCCTGGCTCATTACCTACTTTCTGCTTCCAGGGAGGCCTGGGTGACAAAACCCACCTGGGAAAAGCCCGCCTCGCGGATGCTGTCCACCACCGCGATGACCCGGCCGTAGGGCAGATTGTGGTCCGCCCGCACCATCACCGGGCGCTTACGGTCCAATTTGGCCTGCTCCCGCAGCTGTTTCTGCAGCACACCGAGCTGCACGAAGGTCTTGCCGAACTGGATGCGGCCGTCGTCGGTCAGGGTCACGGTCAGGGCCTCAGCTTCCAGGCTCTTGCCGGTCTTGGCCTCTGGCAGGTTCACATCCACCCCGGTGGTCAACATCGGCGCCGCCACCATGAAAATGATGAGCAGCACCAGCATCACGTCGATCATCGGCGTCATGTTGATGTCGGCCATCTGGCCGTGCTTGGAACCTGGAGTGAAGGACATGGGAAACCTTGGCGTTGGCTACATTCTAACCCAGGTGCCCGTTCAATCCCGACCGTTGGCGCCTGTCGGTCAGAACCGTTCCGCCACGGGTTCAAAGAATGCCTGGGTGTGCAAGCAGACGGGGCAGAGCTTGGGCGCCATGGTGCCTTCGTGGATGTGGCCACAATTGCGGCAACGCCAATAGATCTTCTCGCCCCGCTGGAACACGGTGCCGTTCACCACGTGGTCCAGCAGCCGCTTGAAGCGGGCCTCGTGTTCCTTCTCCACCTTGGAGACCCATTCGAAGGTCTTGGCGACCTCGGGGAAACCTTCTTCGCGGGCGATCCTTGCGAATTCGGGATAGAGCGAGGTCCATTCCTCATTTTCGCCGTCGACTGCGGCTTGAAGCTGGGCGGCGGTGTCTCCGGATACCACCGGATAGACAGCGGCAATCTCCAGAGCCCCCGGAGCCAGTCCGGCAAGCTGCTTGTAGAAAAGCTTGGCGTGCTCTTTCTCGTTGTCCGCGGTCTCCTCGAAGATGGCAGCCACATGTTCCAGACCCTCTTTGCGGGCAATCCCAGCCGCAAAGGCATAGCGGTTCCGCGCTTGGCTCTCCCCGGCAAAGGCCTTGAGCAGGTTCAGCGCGCTCTGGCTGTCTTTGAATTCCACGGCGGTCTCCTTGATGGGGCGGTTACGCGTATGCAGGCAACCGGGCCTGGAATCCGAGCTTACTCTTCCCTGGAGCCTATCCACGGAGCCGGTCCGAACTGTACCAATTGCCACAAATTCCATGCCCGGCCAAGGCGGATGGAAAGCCGTCGTGGCCAGCCCTACCTGGCCCAGTCCAGGCTGTCCCGTTTTGCGGTGTAATGGGCGCCGAGGTTCAACTCCATGGCGCGCTCGCACAGTTCCAGCGCGCCGTGGAAATCCCCCAGCTCGCTGCGGGCCTGGATGCCACGCTCGAAGCAGGTCATGGCTTCCAGGCGGGCCCGGTAGCCATGGCCGAGATCCTCTTCCAGGGACGGGAGATGGGCGAGCACCAGCTTCACGGCTTCGTCCGCCGCCTCCCAGCGCTGGAGCTGGGCTTCCGCGTCCGCGACCGCATCATAGGCCACGGCCTTGACCGCATTGGGCAGGCTGCCCTGTCCTTCCAGGGTCCGCCGCAGGTATTTCAGCGCCGATTCCGGCCCGGTGAACGCTGCCTCCCGGTGGCCCTTGAGCAGATCCTCCAGATGGTCCTTCACGGATTTGCGGACTTGTTCGGGACGGCGAGCCATGAGACCTCGATAAAGCAATTTTCTGGGATATCAATTGTCGCAGGGTGCAGGGCCGCGATGTGAACATCGGTTGACCTTGCCTGATCCAGGCCCCGCCCCATCCTGATAGACGAATTTCGCGCTTCAAGTGGAGGATGTCCATGCTTCGACCGACCTGCCCCCTTAACCGCCTGGGCCTCGGCGCATCCCTGTTCTTCCTTGCGGGCTGCGGCGGATCCTCGACCTACCACCGGGACAACCGCCCCTTTGACGAAGCCAGCTCTGTGGCCATCGCCGACCTCGACGCCGATGGCCGGCCCGACGCGGTGACCGCCCTGGCGACCTACGGCGGCGGGGCGCCCCACCCGGGCTTCGTGAGCCGCCGCTACCAGGACGCCACCCGGCCCGGGACCTTCAAGGATCCCATCCGCCAGGACGCGGGCTCGGACCCCATCGCCCTGGCGGCGGCTGACCTGGATGGAGATGGCCTCCCGGATCTGGTGGTGGCGAATACCCAGATGATTCCGGGCCCCATCGCGGGGAACACCCTTTCCCTGCTGCTCACGGGTCCCAGCATCCTGACCGTCATGCCCCCCCGGAGCCTGGCGCTGGGCAACCGGGATCCCCTGGACCTCGCCCTGGGTGACCTGGACGGGGACGGCGACGTGGACATCGCCGTGGCGGCCCGGGGCGGAAATAATCTGATGATCTTCTTCCAGACCGGGCTGGCCGCGTTTGGAAGCCCCGTGATGGTGCCCTTGAATGCCGAGCCCACCTGCCTGGCCATCGCTGACCTGAACGGCGACGGCCGGCTGGACCTCGCGGCAGGCACCGGGGCCGGAACCTTGTCGGTGCTGCTCCAGTCCCCCGCCCTGAGCGGCGCCTTCCTGGCGGCCGTGGATTACACCCTCGGGAGCTATCCCAATCAGGTGCGAGTTGCGGATCTGGATGGCGACGGGCGCAAGGATGTGGCCCTGGCCCTGGAGGATGCGGGGCGCCTGGGCCTTTTGGGGATCCTCCGCCAGGATCCAGGCCAGGCGGGCCGCTTCCTGCCCCTGAAGGACTATGTGACCCAGGACGCCTCCGCCTGCGCGTTGGCCATCGGGGACCTCGACGGCGACGGCCAGCCGGAGATCGTGGTGGCCAATTACGGAGCGCCCGGCTGGCCCGGCAGCCTCACGATTTTCCAATCCAGCGAGGCCGGGCCGGCGGCCTTCGGGATCCGGGCCATCTACAACGGATATTACGGTCCCCGGTCCGTGGCCATGGGGGACCTCAATGGCGATGGCCGGCCGGACCTGCTCATCGCCGATGGCGATCCCACGATCCGCTTCCAGGATCCAGCCCACCCGGGAGCCTTCCTTCCCCCGGTGGGTCTGCGGCACTAGCGCGTTCGCCAGCGCTCCCGCGCCCAGGCCTCCCGGCTTTCCGGGGAGAAGTAAGTCCAGGCCACGATGCGGCTCCGCTTCTGGCCCTGGGCCATGGGGATGACCCGCTGGGCTCGCACCTGGGCCCATTTCAGGGCGCGCAGGATCCCCGGCAGATTGGAGGATTTGGAAAGCAGGCTGGTGAACCACAGGCAGCGCTCGGGAATCGCCGCGCTCTCCTCGATCATGCGGCGCAGGAAGGCCGCCTCGCCGCCTACGCACCAGAGTTCTCCGCCCTGCCCGCCGAAATTCAAGGCGGGCGTGGCCGTGCTGGCACCGCCCCGGCCCAGGTTCGTCCATTTGCGCTGCGACCCCGCCTGGGCTTCCTCCAGGGAAGCGTGGAAGGGCGGGTTGCACAGGGACAGGTCGAAGGTTTCGTCGTCTTTCAGGAGGCCCCGGAAGATCGCCGGCGGTTGCTGCTGTCTCAATTCGATGGCCTGCGAAAGGCCATTCGCCGCCAGGATCCGCCGCCCCGCCGCCAGGGCCTTCGCATCGATATCGGAACCCAGGAACCGCCAGCCGAAGGTGGCCTGGCCCACCAGCGGATAAATGAGGTTGGCGCCCACGCCGATATCCAGCACCCGCACCCGCGCTCCCGTGGGGACCACGCCGCCATGGCCTTCGGCCAGCAGGTCCGCCAGGTAGTGCAGGTAGTCCGCCCGGCCCGGCACCGGCGGACACAGGAAACCGGGTGGCAAGTCCCAGTGGGCGATTCCATGAACATGCTTCAATAACGCCCGATTTAGCATCTTTACCGCGGCCGGATCCGCAAAATCGATGGACTCGCCGCCATGGGCGTTGGGCCCCACGAAAGGCCGCAGTTCAGGACAGCTCGCCATGAGCTGGCCGAAATCGTAGCCCTGGCGGTGGGGATTGCGTGGATGAAGTCCGGGTTTGTCCCCAGGCGCCGGTACCACCTTCGATCTAGGCTTCATGGGACTTTGACGGGGGCGTGGCCGAGACCGTCAAGTGAATGCAGCCACGAAGCCACACGAAGTTTTTTCTTCGTGTCCCTTCGTGGCTGCTTTCTCTCCAAAGTGATCGGCATCGGCTGCATGGCCAGTCGTCTCCTGAGGGCCAGGATAGCATTCGGAAACCACCGCCCCAGGGGCCGCGCGGGGCCATCGGGCTTGACACCGCAGGACGCAGCGCTAAGCTGGGCCTCACTTTCCAACCCCCGCCATCCGAAATCCAACTCCCGGAGGTCCCATGCTCTCGCTCCCAAGCCTTTGGCTGCCCATCCTGCTTTCGGCGGTTTTCGTGTTCGTCGCCAGCGGCATCATCCACATGGTGCTCAAGTACCACAACTCGGACTACCGCCAACTGGCCAACGAGGACGAGGTCCGGGACGCCATCCGCAAGACCAGCCCGGCGCCGGGCCAGTACGTCCTGCCCTATTGCGCCGACATGAAGGAGATGGGCGGCGAGGCGATGAAGCAGAAGTACACGGACGGCCCCCTGGGCTTCCTCACCCTCCGGCCCAATGGGGTGCCGAAGATGGGGCCCTCATTCATCTCCTGGTTCCTGTTCACAGTGGCGGTCTCCCTCTTCGCCGCCTACATCGGCCACGTGACCCTGCCGGAGAAAATGCACTACCTGACCGTCTTCCGCGTCGTCGGCACCGCCACCTTCATGGCCTACGGCCTCGGCGCCCTCCCCGGCGCCATCTGGATGGGCCGCCCCTGGAGCGCCGTCCTGAAGGACCTGGCCGATGCGATCATTTACGCGCTGCTGACCGCCGGGACGTTTGGGTGGCTGTGGCCAAGGTAGTAAGGCCATCTCATAGTTCGGCATCTCCATCAGTAATGAGGTATTGAATGGTCAACCCGAGTGAAACAGCTGTCTGGGCCACTGCGCTTGCCACACTGATTGTTGTTGCCATCACTTGTTATCAAGTCCGGCTATCACGCCTGGCTCTCGGAGTTGATCTCCTTTTGAAGCTGGAAGGACAGTTCAACTCTTCAATGATGAGAGACACTCGAATGAAGGCAGCGAAAGCTTTGAAAGATGGCGAGGAATCTGCGGAGCTGGATGAAATTCTTGGATTTTTCGAGACCCTTGGGCTACTTGTCCATCGCGGAGCAGTGAACGAAGAACTTGTATGGAATTCATTCAGTTCCTGGGTGTTACCTTATGCTGCTCTCGCTCAGGATTACATTAAATCGAAGCGCAAAGCCGATTCTGATGGCACCTATTGGATGGAGCTTGACCATCTAACCAAGCAACTCAAACATACTGAAAAGAAGAAACGAAAGTTGAAGACACTGCCGACAATCTCAAATAAGTCTCTAGAAGAGTTTCTTGAGATTGAGGCGAATTTAATCCAGCCAGGGCACCACAATGACTGATCCCTTGTTCGCCTTGGGCCCAACCGTGCGCTACCCGCCAATATGCTTTAGATTTCCGGCCCTTGGTTGGGCCGGTTAACTTTGTTCGTCAGGCCACCTCACCAAAACGTCGCCGAGAAACCCACGATTCAACCTTGAAACAGTCACCACAATCACGGAGTAAGGTGATCACATGTCTGAACTTGCGAACCTGGTTGACGAAATCCAGGAGATGGCTCATGGCCATCCCTGGCACGGCCTTTCACTGGCAGAAATCCTGTCCGACCTAAGCGCTGAAGAAGCCACAGCAAAACCCTTTCCGGGCGTTCATTCGATACGGGAACTTATTCTGCACATTGCCGGATGGCAGGAAGTCTTCTTCATTCGCTTGCAAGGCGAAATGGCGAGCGAACCGCCGGAAGGAGATTTTCCCGCAGAGCCCGCTGATTGGCCTGCGTCACTGGCGAAATTCGAGGATTCCAATCGACGGCTCTTGGCCGTGGTCTCCGGCTTTTCGGACGCTTCCCTGGATGCAAAGGTCGCGGGCAAGGATTACACCGTCGGTTTCATGCTCCATGGCCTGGTGTCCCACTGCGTCTACCATTCCGGCCAGATCAGCCTGTTGAAGAAAGCTCTCCGGAGCTGACGATTTCCTCGCGCTGCTGGCTCACCTTGCGGAGGCTGAAATCCCAGGGTGATCCATCAAACGTCTGGCCTTCCATTCCACCCATACCCATCGGTGCCCACAGGGAAATTCCATGAAAGCCATCGTGTTCACGAAATACGGATCACCGGATGTGCTTGAATTGAAAGAGATTGATAAACCTGTCCCCAAGGATGATGAAGTACTGATCAAAATTCATGCGGTATCCATCAACGATTGGGATTTGGGTGGCCTCGATGGGACCTCCTTCGTGAACCGGCTGATCTTCGGCCTGCTGAAACCGAAGAAACAGATCCTGGGATCCGACATCGCCGGGCGGGTCGAGGCTGTGGGCCAACAGGTGCGGGCGTTCAAGCCCGGCGACGAGGTGTTTGGGGATCTCAGCGGCCGCTGGGGCGGTTTCGCTGAGTATGTCTGCGCCCGCGAGAAGGATCTGGCCCTGAAGGCCCCGAGCATGAGCTTCGAGCAGGCGGCGGCGGTCCCCCAGGCGGCCATGCTGGCGGTGCAGGGCCTGCTCGACAAGGGGCGGCTCGCGCCCGGACAAAAGCTGCTGATCAACGGCGCCGGTGGGGGTGTGGGCACCTTCGCCATCCAGATCGCCCGACAGTTCGGGGCCGAGGTGACCGTCGTGGACGCCCCTGGGAAATTGGAGCTGCTGCGCTCCCTGGGCGCGGACCATGTCATCGATTACACCCGGCAGGATTTCACGAAAAATGGACAGGCCTACGACCTGATCCTCGATGTGAAAACCAGCCGCTCGATCCTGGATTGCGCCCGCGCCTTGAGCCCCCAGGGAACCTATGTCACCGTCGGTGGTTCCATGGCGCGGCTCTTCCAGGCGCTGCTGCTGGGGCCCTGGATCGCCCTCACCACCAAGAAGAAAATCCGCCTCGTGGCCCTGAAGCAGAACAAGGATCTGGCTTACATGAATGAGCTTTTCGAAGCGGGGAAGGTGGTGCCGGTGATCGACGGAGCCTACCGGTTGAGCGAGGTGACCGAAGCCATGAGGTATTTCGGGAAAGGACACCACAAGGGGAAGGTGGTGATCACAGTGAAAGAATTGGATTCCCCTGGCACAGGTCCTCTTCATCATCGGAATCAACCTTTGGTGGCGCCATGAACTTGAATGATGCAATTCAGGAATTGGAAGACCTCGGCAGCGAACAGACGCGGAAGACCTGGTGCCGCCATGGAGCCGTTGAACCCCTGTTCGGCGTGAAGTTCGGCGATCTCGCCAAGCTCCAGAAGCGCATCAAGGTGGACCACACCCTGGCCTCCGAGCTGTGGCAGACCGGCAACCACGATGCGCGGCTGCTGGCCTGCATGATTGCCGATACCGGCGCCATCACCGAAAAGGAACTGAAGGCCTGGGCTTCGGAAGTGAAGGATTCCTCCACCGCCGAGGCGCTGGCCGCCTTCGCCAGCCGAACCCCCATGGCCGCGAAAATCCGCGAAGCCTGGCTCGCGGACCCAAAATTGCAGCGGGCTGGCTGGTCCCTGGTGGGGCACTGCGCCAAAGATGGCGCTTCGCTCGACGAGGCCGCATCGCTCCGCTATCTCAAGCGCATTGAAGCCGACATCCACCGGGCCGAAAACTGGACGCGGCGCACGATGATGTACGTGGTGATCGGCATCGGCGGCCGCAACGCCACCTTGCGCAAGGCCGCCGAGGAAGCCATCCGCCGCATCGGTCCGGTGGCCTTCGATCCGGGCCGCACCGCCTGCGAATTCCCCGATCCCCTGCCCTACCTCGCGAAGATCTGGGCACGTAAAAAGGGCTGAGAGCGACTGTTAACACTCACGGGGAAGGTGCATGGTCGAGTCAGCTTCCTCCGCTACGATGTCCTCCATGGACATCCTCGCCATTTCCGGCAGCCTTCGCTCCGAATCCTCCAACACGGCCCTGCTCCGGGCGGCGCAGGCCCTCGCCCCGTCCGGGTTCCGCATCACGATTTATGAAGGCCTGGCGGGACTGCCGCCCTTCGATCCGGGCCTGGAAACGGAGGACGCGCCGGAGCCGGTCCAGGTCTTTCGGGCTCTGATCCGTGGAGCGGAGGGCGTTCTCATCTGCACACCTGAATACGCCCACGGCATGCCGGGCATTCTCAAGAACGCCCTGGAATGGACCGTGGCTTCGGGGGAATTCGTGGACAAGCCCGTGGCGGCCCTCAGCAGTTCGCCAGGGGCGACCGGAGGCGAGAAGGCCCTGGCCTGGCTCACCCAGACCCTTGCGGTCATGTCGGCCCGCATCCTTCCTGGGATTTCCCAGCCCATCCCCTTCGGCCGCAGCCGCGTGAAGTCCGATGGCGGCATCGTGGACCCGGCCCTGGCGGCGACTCTGCGGGAAGTCCTGGATGGCTTGGCCCGCGCGGTGGAGGCCCGCGCCCAGAGCGAGAGCCAGTCGTGATCGAACTCTACGTGGATGGCGACGCCTGTCCGGTTAAGGATGAAATTTTTCGCGTTGCCAAGCGCTACGGGCTGAAAGTGCATCTGGTGGCCAATTCCAGCTTGCGCATCCCCCGGGATCCGCTCTTCGAGATGGTGGTGGTGCGGGGCGGGCAACTCGATGTGGCTGATGACTGGATCGCCGAGCGCGTCACGGCCCGCGATATCGCCGTCACCTCGGACCTCCCCCTGGCCGCGCGCTGCCTCGCCAAGGGCGCGCGGGTGCTGGATGCCCGGGGCAAGGTGTTCACCGATGACGCCATGGGCGACGCCCTGGCCACCCGGGAGCTCATGGCCCAACTGCGGGACATGGGCATGGCCGGCGGGGGGCCGGCGCCCTTCGAGGCCAGGGACCGCTCACGGTTCCTGCAATCCCTCGACACGCTGATCCAGGCCCAGAAGAAGGCCCTGCGCTGAAGGCGTGCAAAGCCGATCCCAATGGTCCAGGCTTGCGGTTTCCAGGAGCTGTTCCAGCATGGCCCAGGTCGCTTCGAGGTTGCTGCGGGCCTCGGGGCTCAGGTCCTCCCCCAGCTCGAAGGAACGGCCCCGGACCGCCAGGAGGAAGGAGGGCGGCGGCTCCCCGTGGCCCAGGGCCCTATAGGCATGCAGCACCGCCTGGGGCGTCAGGGCGTGGGTGCTGAAGCTGGCATCCGCCAAGGGTTGGAGGCGCGCCAGGGCGTAGGGCTCCGGCCCAGAGGCCGCCGCGTCCAGGAACAGCGCCAGCTCCCGGTCTTCCAGGTCCAGGCAGTGCTCCACCTGGAATTGGAAGTCCTCCACGGCCGCCACGGGCTTGTCCGGATGCAGTCGGATCCAATGCCCCACCCGCTCCACCAGCAGCGGACCGAGGGCATCGTCGCCCCGGCTGGGATTGCCGCAGCCCAGAACGATGATGCGGGGCGGGACCGGGGGATGCGGGGAGGGATTCACCTGTCCCCGCTGGTGCCATCTGCGTGCTTCACCCGCCGATCCACCAGGCATCCGTCCGCATCCAGCAGTTCCACCGCCAAAGGCATCTTGCCGATGGCGTGGGTGGCGCAGGAGAGGCAGGGATCGTAGGCGCGGATGGCCACCTCGATGTGGTTGAGCAGCCCCTCGGTGAGTTCCTTGCCATCCAGGTAGCGGGCCGCGACCTCGCGCACCGCCGTGTTCATGGCCGTGTTGTTGTTGGTGGTGGAGACGATCAGGTTGGCCTTGACCACGGCATCGTTCTCGTCGATCTGGTAGTGGTGGAAGAGGGTGCCGCGCGGGGCCTCGATGACGCCCACGCCTTCCAGGCTCCGTTCGCCCTGGGTCACCAAGTCCCGGCCGAGGATGTCCGGATCCTCGAGCAGCTCCCGGATGGCCTCGGCGGCATAGAGCATCTCGATCATGCGGGCCCAATGGTAGGCCATGGTGGCATGCACCGGTCCGCCCTCGCCCAGGGCCGCGAAGCGGCGCCGCTCCTCTTCGGCCATGGGGGTCGGCATGCGTTCCGCATTGTTGATGCGGGCCAGCGGGCCCACCCGGTACCACCCGGCGTCGTTGCCCAGGGCCACGATGAAAGGAAACTTCATGTAGGACCAGGATTTCACTTCCTCGTGGATGTGCCGCAGGTAGTGTTCGGTCGCCACGTGGTCGAAGATGCGCCCCCCGTCGGCATCCGTGGCCCGCAGTCCGCCGTCGTAGAGTTCGAAGCTCCCGTCCGGGGTCGTCAGACTCAGGAAGTTGGATCGGAAGGCTCCGAAAGAAGCATTCTCCTCCAGGTTCCCGGTGTAGAGGCCGCGGGCGATGTCCACGGCTCCCTTCGACCATTCGATGACCTGCTCGAGATCCATCATCAGGTAGTCCCGGTCCTCCTTGGTGAGCCCCTTGTTCACGCCGCCGGGGACCGCGAAGACCCCGTGCACGCGCTTTCCGGACAGGACCCGGATGACCTCCTGGCCGTACTTGCGGAGCTTCACGCCCTGGACGGCGATGCCCGGATGGGCCTGGATGACGCCGATGATGTTGCGCGTGGCGACGTCCGCGTCGTATCCGAAGAGCAGATCGGGGCTCGCCAGGTGGAAGAAATGCAAAGCGTGGCTCTGGAGGGTCTGCCCGTAGTGGAGCAGCCGGCGCAACTTCTCGGCGGTCGGCGTGAGCTTGCGCGCGCCCACCAGCGCGTCCACGGCCTTGGCGGAGGCCAGGTGGTGGCTCACCGGGCAGATGCCGCAGAGGCGCTGGACCAGGACCGGGATCTCCCAGTAGGGGCGTCCCTGGATGAACTTCTCGAAGCCGCGGAACTCCACGATGTGGAGCCGGGCCTGCTTCACGTGGTTCTGCTCATCCATGAGCAGGGTCACCTTGCCGTGGCCCTCCACCCGGGTGATGGGTTCGATGACCGTGCGCTTCAGCGCCTCGGGATGGGCGGCCGTTTCCAGTTGCATGCTCGCGGTGGGGGTCATGGGAGTACCTCGGGGACCATCGGTGGCCGCCCCTCAATCGAAGTGGATGAGTTCCTTGGGAAGGCTGGGATCGTTGCCGGCCATGAGTTCCGTGAGGAAGTGCCAGAAGGCGTCCGCGGAGGGCGGGCAGCCGGGGAGGAAGTAGTCGATCTTCACGATGTGGTGGAGCGGGCGCACCTTGTCGAGGAGCAGCGGTATCTCCAGATCATCTGGAATATGGGCGTTCTCGGTGCCGATCCCGCGGATGAAGGCTTCCTCCAGGCATTGCTTCAGGGTGAAGCTGTTGCGCATGGAGGGGATCCCGCCGGTGATCGAACACTCGCCCACCGCCACCAGCACCTTGCACATCTTCCGGAATTCCAGCAGCACATGGACATTTTCGGCGTTGCAGACGCCGCCCTCGATCAGGCCCAGGTCCACGGGCTGGCTGATGTGCTTGATGTCGTCGATGGGGCTCCGGTCGAACTCCACGACTTCCAGGAGGTCGATCAGGCGCTCGTCGATATCCAGCAGGGACATGTGGCAGCCGAAGCAGCCCGCCAGGGAGCAGGTGGCGACCTTCAGTTTCTCAGCCATGGACGGCCTCCCGGTTCGCGAATTCCCGCAGTTCCCGCGTGGCGATGGTTTCCTTGTCGTAGATGCGCTGCCCGATGGGAAATTCGAAGCCCACGCGCTTCACTGTCAGAGCGCCCGTCGGGCACAGCTTCACGGCCATGTCCCCTGGCGAGATTTCGCTATCCTTCAGCAGCCCCGTGGGGGAATTCACCGCGAGCCTGGAGCGGATGCCCCGGCCGTGGATGGCGAAGACGTTCTTGCCATCCAATTGGCGGCTGGCCCGGACGCAGGTTTCGCAACGGATGCAGCGGTCCCGGTCGAGGTTCACTTCGGGGTGGCTGGAATCCCGCTCCCGCTTCGGGAACTGGTGCGGGAAATGGCTGTCCTGCATCCCGATGTGGTAGGCAGTCGCCTGGAGCTTGCAGCCGCCGCTCTTCTCGCAGGAGGGGCAGTAGTGGTTGCCCTCGATGAACAGGAACTGGGTGACGGCCCGCCGCATGGCATTCAGCGCTTCTGTGTCGCACTCCACCTTCTGGCCCTTCATGGCGGGCTGGGTGCAGGAGGAGAAGGGCTTTCCGCTGATGATGACGGTGCAGAGCCGGCAGGAACTATGGGGTTCCAGCTCCGGGCGCCAGCAGAGGTGCGGGATGTAGTGGCCCGCGTCCATGGCTGCCTCAAGGACGGTCTGCCCCTCCTTGAAGGGAATCTCTTTGCCATCGAGGAAGAAGGTGCTGGTCATGGCTCAGGCCTCCAGGGATGCCGCGTCGGCCGTGAAGTGGGCTTCGGGATCGGTGCGGCCGGTGAGGCTCCGCGCTTCTTCCAGGGCCCCATCCAAGTCGAAGGCGGGAATGAATTCCGTGGTCTTCATGCGGTTCTGCCAGATGCCCGGAAACTTCTCCATGCTGTCGGTGATGTGGAGGTTCGCCATCTGGCCGAGGCCGCAGTGGGCCATGGTCTTCATCAATCCCGAGATGTGCCGCATCTCCTCCAGGTCCACCGGGGAGCCGCAGCCCCGCTCGAATTTCTTCACGTAGTTGGCCAGGAGGGTGGTTCCCACGCGGCAGGGAGCGCAGAGGCCGCAGCTCTCGTGCTGGAAGAAGAGGGCAAAGTTTTTCACCGCCTGGAACATGTCCCGGTGGGGGCCGAACACCATGAGGGTGCCCGTGCCGACCAGATCCTCGAAGCAGGCCGAGCGGTCGAATTCCCGGGCGTTGATCATGGTGCCGCTAGGCCCTCCGACCTGCACGCCTTGGGCATCAAGGGCGCCGCAGTCACGAAGCACCTCGTGGACGCTGACGCCCCAGGGATACTCGTAGATGCCGGGGCGCTGGCAGTCGCCGGACACGCAGAACAGTTTCGTTCCGGTGGACTGGTCCGTGCCGTTGTGGGCGAACCAGGCGCCCCCCTTGGCGCTGATGACTGTGGCGGCGGCGAAGGTCTCCACGTTGTTCACCACCGTGGGCCGTTTCAGATAGCCCTGGTGCACGGGCAACGGCCAGCGCCTCCGCGGGATTCCACGGCGGCCCTCGATGCTCTTGATCATGGCCGTCTCCATGCCGCAGATGTAGGCGCCCGCGCCGAAATGGATGTCGATGTCGAAATCCAGGGCTGTGCCCAGGATTCCCGTACCCAGCAGACCCGCCTCCCGGCGCAGCCTCAGCACCTGTTCGAGGCGTTCCTTCAGGTACCAGTACTCCTGGCGCAGATAGAGGATCCCCTTCTTGGAACCCACCACATGCCCGCAGATGGTCATGCCCTCGAAGACCATGTCCGCATAGTCCGTGAGGAGGACCCGGTCCTTGAAGGTGCCCGGCTCGCCTTCGTCGGCGTTGCAGAGCACGTAGCGGCCGCCGATCTTGCCGTCGCGCACGGACTCCCACTTGATGCCGGCTTTGAAGCCGGCCCCGCCCCGCCCCCGCAGGCCGGAGCTGTAGATCTCCTTCAGGGTCTCGGCGCCCCCCCGCTCCAGATGGTGCTTGCGGGCGTCGTTGGGGGCCATGTCCTCGGCCCATTCCGGAAGGAAGGCCCCGCCCCGCTCCAGGCTCGCGCGGATGCCTTCGCCGGGCTTGATCGGCTGGCGGAAGACCACGTCCGAACGGCGGATCTGGCTTTCCACGATGAAGAACTCCGGCGGCCAATCCTGGAGGGGCACTTGCGCATTGACCAGGTCCACGATGCGGTCGATGCGCTCCGGATCCAGCCGGGTCACCGGCAGGTAGTTCACCAGCGCCGCGGGCCCCTGGTCGCACATCCCCGTGCAGGAGGTCAGGTGGATGCTGACGCGGCCATCCTTCCTGGTCTCGCCCAGCTTCACTCCGAGGCCATGGCACAGGCGCGCCGCCAGATCCCGGTTGCCCAGCATCTGGTCGGTGATGTTGTCGCTGAAGTGGATGACATAGTCGCCTTGAGGCTCCGCGCTCAGGAAGCTGTAGAAGCTCAGCAGCCCCTGGATCCGGACCAGCGGGACCTTCATGTCCTCCGCCAGACGCGCCGCCGCTTCCCGCGGGACGTGGTGGTAGGCGTGCTGGATCTGGATGAGGATCTGGAGCAGGGCGTGCGGATCCTTCCGGTGCGGGGCCGGGATCGCCTCAAGGAAGTCCTGGACTGGAATCTTCGTACTTGGGTACATGGGATCGGGTCTCCCTTCGGGGACGTTCCCACGGCCTTTTCTGAAAGATCCACCGGCCCTAGAACCGTCGAACCAAGATAGACATCCGCCACCCGCGAATACAATCAATCCGGCCAATTTGTGATATATATCATCCCATCTGTGGTGTTTGTAAATAAATGCAATTATTTAATTTATATTACAATGCAGACCGCGGTCCGCTCGGAATTCACATCCCGCAATTCCAGGATCTAGCGTTCATCGGACACGATGGGATAGATGAAGCCCGCCAGGGCCGCGCCGAAGAGCGGAGCGAGCCAGAAGAGCCAGAGCTGCTTGATGGCCCAGCCACCCACGAACAGGGCGGGCCCGGTGCTGCGGGCGGGATTCACGGAGGTATTGGTGACGGGGATGCTGACGAGGTGGATCAGCGTCAGGCAGAGGCCGATGGCGATGGGCGCGAAGCCGGCCGGAGCCTTGTCCGAGGTGCTGCCCAGGATCACGAACAGGAAGAAGAAGGTCATGGCCACTTCCATCACCAGCGCCGCCACCATGGTGTAGTGGCCGGGGCTGTGCTCCGCGAATCCGTTGCTGGCGAAGCCGCCGGCCAGGTCGAACCCCGGCGCGCCGTTGGCGATGCTGAAGAGCAGTCCCGCGCCGGCGATGGCGCCCAGCACCTGTCCCGCCCAGTAGGGCAGCACATCCCGCCAATCGAAGCGGCCGCCCACCGCCAGGCCCAAGGAGACCGCGGGATTCAGGTGGCAGCCCGAAATCCCGCCGATGGCGTAGGCCATGGTGAGCACCGTCAAGCCGAAGGCCAGCGAAACCCCGTGCAGGCCGATGCCCACGCTCGGGAAGGCCGCCGCCAGCACCGCGCTGCCACAGCCGCCGAAGACCAGCCAGAGGGTTCCGAAAAATTCCGCTGTCACGCGCTTGCCGAGGGGCATGGCGTCCTCCTGGAAAAGTGGGTTTGGGTTTGGGATGATCCGCCCCAAACTCTACTCCCCAATCCTGGAATCGACATCCAGAACCGCGTGCATTCCATCAATCAAGGATTCATGCCTTCGAATGGACCGATGAAAACGAAGCTGCCCGGCGCCCACACGATTCCCCCAGGTTCCCGCGGCGCTCCGTGGTTTCTCCGAAACCTAGTCGGGTTCCGGGGGAGGGGTGTCATTCCATGCCCTCCACCAAATAGAGATCGGAAATCACGCGGTGGTAGCTGAATACGTAGCGTTTGGCGTCGGCGGTCATGGCGACGGGGCCGACCCACTGCACGCCGGTTGGATCGGAGGGGCTTAGGGTGCGCACGACCTCGGAACGCCCGGTGAAAGCATCTACCTTTCGAATGGGCACTGGGATGGTGCCATGGGAGTGGAAGAACACCGCCTTCCCATCCGCGCCCCAGCAGATGGCTAAGTCTCCCTTCACTCCTCCAGGAAAAGGCGTTGCCTCCCCGGTAAGAGGGAAGATCCACGGGCGCCGGTCAGGGCCTGTGGCTACGACCCGATCACCAGCAGGGGAGACTGCCAGCATGCCAAATCCGGCCCCCTTCCCGCCGAGGGCCCTTGGTTCCCCGCCATCGATCCCCTGCACGAAGATGCATGGGGCCTGCCCTGCTTTGTGTCCATAGAACACGATGTTCTTTCCATCAGGGAGGAAGCGCGCGTGGGCCGAGCTGAGAATTCCGTGGGAGGGCAGGATCCGGGCCTCCCCGACGCCGGTTGGCAGAAGGACGATCTGCTGGGTTGCGAGGTTGATGGCGGCCACCAGGCTTCCGTCCGGTGAGATGCCCGTTGCCATGCCCTCTCCCAGGCGGACCACGGGCGAGCCATCAAGGCCCCGCAGGGCCGACACGCAAGGCTCCTTAGCGGTCCCGAATTCGGTGAATACCGCCTTTGTTCCGTCAGGCATCATGTCCATCACGAGCGACCAGCTGAGCCATGAGAGGTCCCGTTGGCCCTTCTCATCCACACAGGCCATCCCCACACCCATGGAATACTCGCCCAGGAGGATCCTGCCATCGGAGTAAAGGTCGTGGATGGCGGCCCCCCGCGGCAACTTTGCCACGATCCGCTGTTTCCCCCCACGATCGATCGCCGTGACCCGCTTGCCTTGGGCGGAGAAAACCTCGTTCCCGTCCGGGCTCCATGCGATGCCGTAGAACAAGGCGCTACGGGCCTTGGCGTCGGGCCAACGGGCCTTGGAGGCGGCGAGCTGCAACCGGACCGGGTAGCCGCTCTCGTCCTCTCGGAGGGGATGCTCCAGAAAGGCGATCTCGGTTCCATCCGGGGAGAAGCGAAGGCTGCTGAGCCAGCCCGTGGTCTCATAGAGGGGCTTTCCCCTCGGGAATTCAAGCCGCTGATGGTCGTTGAGGTCTCGGACCATCGCAAGCTCCCCCGTGACTGGCGACCAGTCCGCGGCGCTGATGTCGTTCTCGATCGGCTTAGGTGAATCCCCAGCGATGGACATGGTGGCCAAAGTGCCGGTTCTACTTAAGGGTCCGGTCAGGTGGGATTCTAGGAGCACCGCCAGCTCCCGCTTGCGCGAAATTGAAAGAATTATCGCCCCCGGCGGACCCAGGGGAACAGCATCCTCGCTATCCAGAAGCTTGTGGAACATGCGCGGGGCCTCCCCTTCCCAGCCGGCGGTGTAGATCACGGATTGGCCATCGGGTGTGAATCGCGCCGCAAGCACTGTCCCCCTGCGGAAAGTCACGCTCTTGAAGGTGGGCATCGGGTTGGGCGCCGACCGTCGCCCTAGCCACCAGCCAGTTCCTGAAATAGCGGCGATCAGGAAGATCGCACCGATGGCCAGCAGCAATTTCCTGGGCTCGCGGCCTCTCCGTGGGAGTTGCCCTGCCGATCCGGAACCGGGCATCGAAGCCGCTTCCAGGGCGAAGGCGAGGTCATGAGCTGAATGAAAGCGATCACCTGGCAGCTTCTCGAGACAGCGTTCGACGATCTTGCCCAATCCGAGGGGAACCCCTCCGAGCCCCGATCCCTCTCCCATCGGATCCTGGGTCAGAATTTCATTGAGGACCGCCACCGCGCTGTCGCCCTGGAAGGCTCTTCGCCCCGCGAGCATCTCGAACAGCACACATCCCATGGAGAAGATATCCGCGGCGGGACCGGCTTCCTCCCCCCGGACCTGCTCGGGGGCCATGTATCCCACCGTCCCCATCACCATCCCCGGACGGGTTCCCAGAGCCACGGTGGAACCATTCTCCGAACTGCCTCCGAGACTCTCGGCGCTGCGCATCCGGGCGAGGCCGAAGTCGAGGATCTTGACGTGCCCCTCTAGCGTGATGAAGAGATTCTCGGGTTTGAGATCCCGATGGATGATCCCCTTGCCGTGGGCGGCGGCGAGGCCCCGAGCGACCTGCAGACCGATCTCAGCAGCCTTGCGCGCGGGCAAAGGCTTGCCCGCCATCCGTTCCCGGAGCGTCTCGCCCTCCAGCAGTTCCATGACCAGGAAGGGTGAACCGTCATGGGTGCCGAGATCATGCACGGTCAGGATGTTCGGATGGTTCAACGCGCTGACGGAGCGCGCCTCCGTTTCGAAGCGCCGCAAGCGCTCGGGATCCTGCGCGAAATCAGTTGGCAGCACCTTGATGGCCACCAGGCGACCGAGCTTGGGATCCCGCGCCTTATACACCTCCCCCATGCCGCCCGCGCCGATCTTGCCCACGATCTCGTAGGGGCCGATCCGAGTTCCTTCGAGGAAGGCCATGGTCTGCACCGGGCTGGGCCGAAT
Organism: Holophagaceae bacterium; assembly: GCA_016720465.1. NCBI lineage: Bacteria > Pseudomonadati > Acidobacteriota > Holophagae > Holophagales > Holophagaceae > Holophagaceae bacterium. The sequence continues at coordinate 1,636,461 of JADKKO010000004.1, read as the reverse complement.
ATGGCAAATATGATGTCACGGCCAGCAAACGGGAGTTCTCAGTTCTTAAACGCCCAGGGTCGCCAAGGCGGACTATATCTTCATCGCCTACGCTGGAGCGGTGCACGCCTTCACCCAGAAGGAGGCGGGCAACGACCCGGCCAAGGGGGCCGCCTTCAACCAGCCCGCGGCCATCCGCAGCTGGCGTCACATGAAGGACTTCCTGGGGGAGATCTTCCGTTAAGGCCCGGTCGGTTTGGCAGAAGCCGGGGATCCCGCCAGGAAGCCGCGGATCTCCGGCCAGGGGTGGGCTTCGGGGCGGGTGCTGAAGCTGTTGTGGCCGGCCTCGGGCTGCTCCCAGAGCCGGGCCCGGGGGCCGAGGCTGGCCGCGAGCAGGCGTCCCTGGGCCGCACCGACCACTTCGTCGCGGCCAGCGATGAAGAGGCCGATAGGTCCTGGAAAGCCCGCAAGCGCCGACACGTTATCCCAGCGGTCCCGCATAAGGAACCGCACCGGCAAGTAGGGGTAGTGGTGGGCGGCGACGTCGGTCATACGCGCGAAGGGGGTGACCAGCAACAGGCCCGTGATCTCCGAAGGGCTGCGGGCGGCCACCTGCGAAGCCACGCCGCTGCCCAGGCTTTCCCCCAGGAGCCAGATGGGCCCCGGAGATTCCTTCCGCAACTGGGCCAGGGCCTCCACAGCGCTTCGGACGAAGCCGTCCTGGGATGGTTCGCCAGCCTTCGGGCCGTAACCGGGATACTCGAACAGGATCACGTCCGCGCTTCCCAATAGTTGAAGGTAGTAGCCGCGGTCCAGGGCGCAGCCGGCGTTGCCGTGGAAGACCAGCACCCGGACGCCCTGCCTGGCTTCCGGCGTCCGCCAGCCCATGAGCTTCCCTTGCTCGTCGCGCCACGCCGCCAGACCCAGGCCCTTGGCTTCCCGCACAGCATCTGCCTCCGGCAGGCGGCTTGGAAAGTACATGAGCCGGCGCTGGAACGCCACCACCAGCAGGCAGAGGGCAGCGTAGCCCCCCAGGGCCGATCCCAGCACCTTCCACAGCAGGGCCATGCGCACGGAGAGAGCCTAGCAGCAATCCTCCGCGGGGCGCGGCCTGCGGCTGTCCCGGCCTGGCCGCCAAGGGAGGCCTGCAACGAGCGTTCTGGGAGGTTGTGCGGAAAGCGACGACCTCCCTGACCTATGTTGGGGTCGATCCATGGAGGTTCCCATGATCAACCGCGTCCTCGTCGGCATCGATTTTTCCGAAGCCAGCCGTCGGGCCCTGGAACGGGCCGCCCAATGGGCGGCGCGGCTCAAGGTTCCGCTCATCGCCATGCACGTGATGCCCCAGCCAGCCCAGGCGGTCTTCCAGCCCTACGCGCCCATGGCGGATCCAGGGTGGTTCCAGAAGTTGGAACCCGATGCCAAGAATCTGCTGGACGAGTGGCTGGCGGCCTACCCGGGGAGCACCTCCCTCATCAGAGCCGGCAACACCGCCAGGATGCTGGTGGCGGAAGCGGACGCCGATACGCTGCTGGTCATCGGGAATGTGGGCCATGGCGCCCTGGACGCGCTCCTTTTCGGCAGCACCGCCGACCGGGTCATCCGCAACGCCCAGGGAGATGTGCTCGTGGTCCGGGCTGAATCCAGGACTTGATCCAAGGCTCCTGCATCGTGATCCCCAGGACCTGGAGCCCCCTCGCGCCGCCGCTGGGAGACGAGAAAGACCAGCTTTCCCAACCGCTCACACCAGGACCGGCGTGACCACGTACCTTCCCTTCGCATCCTGGCCCACGGTGCCGCTCGGAATCTCGGGGTCGTGCTCGAACACCAGGACCGTGTCCGTGCCGGCGACTTCCGAGAGCAGCTGCTGCCGGACATCCACGCAGGTGACCACGTCCAGGTCGTAGCCCATGACCCAGGCCGGTTGGATGTGGCGCGCGGTTGGGATGAGATCGGCGATGTACATGAGTTTCCGCGAACCGCCGCGGACCACCACCGCCTGGAGCCCCTCGATATGCCCGGGCACCAGACGCACGGAAATGCCAGGGAGGATTTCCACGTCGCCTTCCACGGTCTCCAGCAGGCCCGCGGCTTCGAGTGGTTCCCAGTTCTTGGCCAGGTAGCTGGCCTTCACGCGCAGGTGCGGATGCCGGGCGTCCTCGAGATCCTTTTTCTGCACGAGGTAGCGGGCATTGGGAAAACTTGGAACCAACCGGCCCGCCTCATCGAAGCGCGTGCTGCCGCCCGCATGGTCGAAATGCAAGTGCGTGAGGATCTGCAGGGTGATGTCTTCGGGCTTCACGCCGTGCTCCGCCAGTCCGGCATCCAGCACGCCCCGGCCCTGGAACTTGAAGCGGGCCATGAAATCGTCCGGCTCCTTGTCGCCGTTCCCGTTGTCCACCAGGATCACGTGCTTCGCGCCGTCCACCTCGCCGCGGATGAGCAGGCAGTTGGTGGCCATGAGGATCATGTTGTCCTCGTCCGCCGGGTAGATCTTGTTCCAGACGACCTTGGGCACCGTGCCGAACATGGCGCCGCCGTCCAGCCGGAAGGTGCCGCCGCTGATGATCTGGACGTCCCAGGGGCCTAATTCCATGGATCCTCCGCGGACGATGTTCTCATAAAAATAGAACCGCTAAATCCCGCGAAAGGACGCGAATTAAAGCATATTTTTTTCGCGTTCTTTCGCGGCTTTCGCGGTTTCAGTCTTTCTTGTCTGTGATTTTCTCAAACGCCTTCATGATTTCCATGGGCAGCGGGAAGACGATGGTGCTGTTCTTTTCCACGGCGATTTCCGTCAGCGTCTGCAAGTAGCGCATTTGGATGGCCGTGGGGTTCTGGCTCAACTTGTTGGCTGCGTCCAGGAGCTGCTGGCTGGCCATGAGCTCGCCTTCGGCGGCGATGATCTTGGCGCGCTTTTCCCGCTCGGCTTCGGCCTGCTTGCCCATGGCGCGCTGGATCTGCTCCGGCAGGTCCACGCTCTTCAGTTCCACGGCGGTGACCTCCACGCCCCAAGGTTCAGTCGCGGAATCAATGATCTCCCGCAGCCGTCCGCTCAGCTTCTCGCGGTCCGCCAGCAATTCGTCCAGGGTCACTTCGCCGAGCACGGAACGGAGCGTGGTCTGGGAGATCTGGCTGGTGGCCCACTGGTAGTTCTCCACGCCCACGACGGCCTGGAGGGGATTCACCACCTTCGAATAGACCACCGCGGAGACTTTCAGGGTCACGTTGTCGCGGGTGATGACATCCTGGCTCGGCACTTCCAGCACGACGGTCCGCAGGGAGATCACCACCGCCTTGTCGATGGGCCGGAAGATCACGATGAGGCCCGGACCCTTGGGTTGCGGCAGCACCTTCCCCAGCCGGAAGATCACCGCCCGCTCGTATTCGTTGACCACGCGCAGGCAGCTCAGCACCCAGATGGCGATGAACACGAGGATGGGCGTCATGCATGTCATGCCAGCGAACATCGCTTCCATATCATCCTCCGGAAAGATGGCCTATCTTCGCACGAAGGGGTAACTACCTGCTTCACTACCAATAGGAGTCGGCTGATCGTGCCCGACAGCACATGTTCATCCGCACCGCTCTGGATACACTCAGGCATCAAATCCCAGGAGTTGCCATGCTGCCCGAAATAACCGCCGGAATTTCCTTTGGCCTGCTGCTGGGATTCATCGCCTGGTTCCTCGTGCGCTACCTGGTGGCGGGGATCTTCACCGTGAACCAGAACGAACGGGCCGTGAAGACTTCCTTCGGGCGGGCCCAGCGCCTGGGGGACGCCACCACCGCCGAGGATCCCATCTCGGCATCCCTCAACGCCGACGAGAAGCTGCGCTACACCTATCCCCAGGTCCGGGTCATCCCGCCGGGCGGCCCCTACTTCAAGTGGCCCTGGGAACAGGTCTACAAGGTCTCCATCGCTACGGAGACCGTCAGCATGGCCTTCGATCCCATGACGCCCAGCGCCAACCAGAGCGGCACCGTGCTGGAGGCCGTCACCAAGGACCAGCTCAACACGGGCCTCTCGGGCCAGATCCGCTTCAAGATCAGCGAGCGGAACCTCTATGCCTACGTGTTCGGCGTGAAGAATCCCATCGCCCATGTGATGGGCTACTTCGTGTCGGTGCTGCGGGAGCGCATCGCCAACTTCGAGGCGCCCAACGCCGCCGACGGCACGCCCGCCGTCCAGACGGGAATTTCAATCAATGACCTGCGCAAGAACCTGCGCGACATCAACGAGCACATGGACAAGGAATGCGGCTCCTCGGCCGCCCGCTACGGGGTCCAGCTGGACGCCTCGCTCATCACGAGCATCGACCCGCCCCCGGAAGTGGAATCGGCCCTGGCGGCCATCAACACCGCGCACAACCAGGTGTCCTCGGACATCAGCCTGGCCCAGGCCTCCGCGGACCAGAAGATCGTCCAGTCCAGGCGGGCCGTGGAGATCGAAACCCTCAAGGCCCAGGCCGAGGTGGAGCCCCTGCGGCTCATGGCCTCGCAGCTTGCGGAACTCAAGGCCAATGGCGGCGAAGCTGCCCTCGGTGCCTACGTGCGCAACGTGGGTCTCGGCCTCTACGCCCAGGCTGGCCGCCTGGTGAAGGAGGTGAAGTGATGTTGACCCTCATCGCCGCTTTCGCCGCTTTTTTCGCCGCTCTCATCGGCGTGCCCATCCTGTTCGCCCTCTCGCGGATGTTCGGCTTCTACGCCATCGTCCAGGAGCGCCGCTGCAAGGTCTACGTGCTCTTCGGAAAAGTCATCGCGGTGCTGGACGAGCCCGGTCTCCACATCCTGTGGTTCAAGCTCGGCTGGCGGGCGCTCTTCATCAATTGGGTCGGCAAGTGCTACGACATCGATCTGCGGCTGGACCAGGAATACCTGCGCAGCCAGCCCGTGAACTCCGAAGAAGGCGCGCCCATGGGCATCGGCATCTGGTACGAGATGTTCATCAGCGACCCCGTGGCCTACCTGTTCAAGAACACGGACCCCCGCGGTTCGCTGGGCGCCAACGTGAGCAATTCCACCGTCCGGTGCCTCAGCAACATGCCCTTGAGCGACATGATGGCCAACCGCCACACCATGAGCCAGACCGTGCGGGATGAGGTCTCGCCGCAATCCCACGACTGGGGCTACCGGCTGGGATCCATCTACATCCGCAAGGTGCACTTCCGGGACCACGACATGATCCGCCAGATCGAGAGCAAGGTCGTCAACCGGCTGCGCCAGGTGACCTCGTCCATCAAGCAGGACGGCACCAATCAGGTGAACATCATCAGCAGCACCGCCGAGCGCCAGGCGGCCGTGGAGTTCGCGAAAGCCGGCGCCATCCGCCCCCAGATCGTCGGCGCTGCTCTGGATGAGATCTCCCGCGATCCCGCTGTCTCCGAAGCCATGTTCACCGTCATGGAAACCCAGCGCATTCTGGACGGCGGCGCGACCATCACGCTCATTCCGGCCGGGCAATCGTTGCTCACGAACCTGCTGGCCGCCGCGCCGGATCCCAAGCCCCCCAAACCAGCGCCCGCGAAGACCTGAAAGGTCAGCTCCTTCTGACGAAAGGGTTGTTCTCGGCCTCCTCGCCGATGGTGGTGGCCGGCCCGTGGCCGGGAATCACCAGCGCTCCCGCATCCAGCTCATAGAGTTGGGATTGGATGCTCTGTTCCAACTGGCCGAAATCGCCGCCCCAGAGATCCGTGCGGCCGATGCCGCCGCAGAACAGCGTGTCGCCGGCGAGCACCAGCTTCCCCTTCTCGAAGTCCCCATGGAAGCAGCAGGAGCCCGGTGTGTGCCCGGGCGTGTGGAGCGTGGCCAGTCCCGCGAAGATGTCCCCAGGGTTGAGATCCTGCATGTCGGGCTTCGGGATTGCGCTAAACCCGAACCCTCCGGTCTGCATGTCCAGGTTCTCGATGAGGAAGCCGTCGCCGCGATGCAGGTAGGCGGGACATTGCCATAGGTCCTGCAGTTCCCTGGTGGCGCCGACGTGGTCGAAGTGGGCGTGGGTGTGCAGCAGAGCCTCCACCCGGAATCCCGCCTGCGCGACCCGCGCGCGGATCTTCGCGCCATCTCCGCCCGGGTCCACCACAAGGCCGGCTCCCGTGTCCGGGTTCCAGAGCAGGCTGCAGTTGCAGCCTAGGGGGCCGACGGGGAAGGATTCGAGCTTCAGCATGGATCCAGAATATTCCGCATTGATCCGCTTGGCGCGCGGCGCGCTAGAATCGTCACCACCCATTCTCGGAACTCCTCCATGCCACGCCCCGGCCTCCCCCTGCTCTCCGTGCTGCAGGAAACCCCCAGCGATTCCAGCGGCGACCCCGCCCAGAAGACGACAAACTACCGATCGCACATGGGCGATTTCTCCAACGAAAACTGGGGGATCATCGTGATGGGCGGCTTCGCGCTCTTCCTGCTGATCATGATCCGGCGGTCCTTCAAGCGCTGAGATAGACTCGATGAGTGGCGCCCCGAACGAACCTCGACAAAAGCCCTTTCCTACAACGGAAACTGCCGGACTTGCCGACGCAGCCCGGCTGCTACCTGTATCGCGATGCGGAAGGAAACCTGCTCTACATCGGCAAGGCCAAGGTGCTCCGGAACCGCGTGAAGTCCTATTTCACCGCCTCCCCAAAGGACGCCAAGACCCGTCGGCTGGTGGCGCGCATCTGGGACCTGGAATTCATCGTCTGCGAAACAGAGTTGGAAGCCCTGGTCCTGGAGAACAACCTGATCAAGGAGCACCGGCCGCCCTTCAACATCCTGCTCCGCGACGACAAGAGCTATCCCTACGTGAAGCTCACCCGGGAGGCCTTCCCCAAGGTCTATGTGACCCGGAAGGTCCTCAAGGACAAGGCCTATTATTTCGGGCCTTTCTTCCCGGCGAGCACCGCCTACCGGACAGCGGAACTGGTCTACCGGTTCTTCCAGATCCGCGACTGCGACATCGACATCGACGGCAAGCGCGGGCGCGCCTGCCTGAAGTACCAGCTGCACCGCTGCACAGCCCCGTGCATCGCCGCAGTGTCGCAGGAAGCCTATGCGGAGCAGGCGAAGGAAGCGAAACTCTTCCTGGAAGGCAAGCGGGATGAGCTGAAGTCCCGCCTGGAAGCGGCCATGTGGAAGGCCGCGGAGGTATCCGCCTTCGAGTTGGCGGCCCACCACCGCGACGCGCTGCAGCAGCTGGACGCCTGGTTCACGCGGCAGAAGGCCGCCAGCTCCGACCAGGAGGATACGGACCTGTACGGATCCGCGGTGCTGGATGGCCGGGCCTGCGTGCATCGGCTGGTCATGCGCGAAGGGCGCATGGTGGACCGCCATGAATACATCCTGGACGACATCGAGACCTTCGACGGCGCGGTGCTGGCTGAAGTGCTGCAACGGGTCTATGCCGTGGAACCCGTCCCGGCCCGGATCCTGGTGGAAGTGGAGCCCGAACATGCGGACCTCCTGCGGGACTGGCTGGGCACCCTGAGGGGGACGAAACCCGCCATCCATATCCCGAGAAAGGGTGAAAAAGTCGATTTATTGTCCATGGCCCAGGAAAACGCGCGAATGGCCCTGGAACGGAAGTTCGAACCGGCCCGGCTGAACGAAGCCGTGCTAGAAGGCTTGCAGGCCTTCCTTGGCATCTCCCACGTCCCGCGCCGCATGGAGTGCTTCGACATCAGCCATGGCCAGGGCCGCGAAGTGGTGGCCTCCTGCGTGGTCTTCAGCGACGGTGTCCCGGACAAGGCGCGCTACCGGCGCTTCAAGATGAGCAACGAGCAGAACGATGATTTCGCCAACATGCACGAGGCGGTCACCCGCCGCTACAAGCGCTTGAAGGAAGAGGGCCAGGAATTCCCGAACCTCGTGCTCATCGACGGCGGCCTGGGCCAGTTGCATGCGGCCGAAGCAGCGTTGAAGGATCTCGGGCTCGACCATCTCGAACTGGCCAGCCTCGCGAAGAAGGAGGAACTGGTCTTCCGTCCGGGCCGGAGCGAACCCTTCCGCATCCCGAAATCCTCCCCGGTGCTACAACTGCTGCAACGCATCCGGGATGAGGCCCATCGTTTCGCAGTCACCTATCACCGGAATCTCAGGGCCAAGCGCACCCTCCAGACAGAGCTCACGCAAATCCCGGGGATCGGCCCCGCAACAGCCAAAAAACTGCTTCAATCCTTCGGAAGCGTTGGGGCTGTGCGAACCGTCCCGGAGGCTGATCTCCGCGCGGCCATCGGCCCTGCGGCGGTGGCGAAGGTGCTGGCCTGGCGCGACTCCGCGCCCGAGGCCTAGCCGACCTGATCAGCGGCCCTCGGACTCCATCTGGCGGAGATCGCTCTTGGCCTTTTCATTGCCCGCCTCGGCGGATTTGCGCATCCAACGCAGGCCCTCGGCCTTGTTCTGGGGCACGTTGAGGCCGTAGTAGAAGCTCACCCCGAGCATGTGCATGGCCTTGCTGTCGCCGCCTTTGGCCTGGGCGAGGGTGCCTTGCATATCCGCCGGGACCGGCAGGCTGGGTTCGCTGCCCTGGTTGGGCAAGGCCACCAGCGGCAGGTTTGTTTTCAGGGAAGTCCTGAAAAAAGCGAAATAGATTCCGCCGATGACCAAAAGTAAAAAACCCATGGCGATCGGAATCCAGAGCTTGGAGGAGCTTCCGGCGGCCTTGGCCTGCGCCGCCATCGGAAGGGGAGCCGGGCTGAGCGCCTTGACAGGACTGGCCGCGGGTTTGGGCTGAGGCCTGGGGGGAGGGGGCGGGGCCGGCACATGGCGGTCGGGATAGCCCGGAACCGACGGCGGAACGACGGCCGCCACAGGTTCGCCAGGCCTGGGTTTCGCGGGCCCGGATGGCATCGGCTGCGATGCCTGCGGCCTTGGCTTTTCGGCTGCTATTGATGGCATGGGCGTGGGCGCGGGTGCCGGGCGCTGGATGGGCGCCGTGGGCTCCAGCGGGGGCTGAACGGGCATGAGCACCGTGGAGGGGGTCATCGCCATGCCCGAGGAGGTGTCAACGGTCCGGTCCTGCGCGTGGCCGAAGGGGCGCGCCGGGGGGTGCGCAGCGGGCGGTTCCGAGGCTCTGGCCAGCGGCGAATCATCTTCCATCGCCGTGACCTCCGGGGGCACCGGGGCCAGGGCCGAATCAAGGTCGCGGCTGGTGGCCTCCTTGGCCATGGAAAGCAGAGACTCGGACATCAATTGGGTGGAAGCCGGGGATTGCTCCACCGGTTTGGAAGATGGGGGCCAAGGGGACTGGCCCTGACGGGTCAGGTAGGCCGATGGATCCTCGGCGGAAACGGGCATGATGGTCGTTGCTTCCATGGGCCCGGGTTTTTCTTGAGCCGATGGCGGTTCTACCATCGGCATCACCATGGTCTTCGCCCTGGGCGCAGGCGCGGGTTCAGCGGCAGGCTCCGCGTGCAGGATGGTGGTGGCTTCCATGGGCTCGGGTTGTTCCGGCGCCGGGGGCGCTTCCATCACGGGCATCACCATGGTCTTCGCCATGGGCGCGGGCGCGGGTTCGGCGGCTGGCTCCGCGTGCAGGATGGTGGTGGCTTCCATGGGCTCGGGCGGTTCCGGCGCTGGCGGCACTTCCATCACGGGCATCACCATGGTCTTCGCCATGGGCGCGGGCGCGGGTTCGGCGGCTGGCTCCACATGCAGGATGGTGGTGGCTTCCATGGGCTCGGGTTGTTCCGGCGCCGAGGGCGCTTCCATCACGGGCATCACCATGGTCTTCGCCATTGGCGCGGGTTCGGCGGCTGGCTCCACATGCAGGATGGTGGTGGCTTCCATGGGCTCGGGTTGCTCCGGCGCTGGGGGCGCTTCCATCACGGGCATCACCATGGTCTTCGCCATTGGCGCGGGTTCGGCGGCTGGCTCCACATGCAGGATGGTGGTGGCTTCCATGGGCTCGGGCGGTTCCGGAGCCGCGGGCGCTTCCATCACGGGCATCATCGTGGTGGATTTCATGGCGTTCTGGAGTTCATCCAGCTCGTGCAGGTCGGGCAGGACCAGGGTGTCTTCTTCCAGGTCCGGGCCTTCCACTACCTGCATCAGGTTGGCCGCTTCCATGGGCGCGGGTGGCGATGATTGGCCCTTGGGCGCCGCGGGAGCGTTCGGGAAGGTCTCATCCATGGAATCGCTGGGATCCACCGCGGCCGGGGGGGGCTCCAGCGGACGAGGCAGGTGGAGCGTCGAGTCCGCGTGGCCACCGGCAGGTGGCGTGAAGAACTGGGTGGATTCTTCCCAGGACGGGATATCCGTGGCATCCGGCAGCATCACCGAAGGCTTCGCCTGGCGCGTTTCGACCTTGGTCGCCTCGTCGATCACTTCCATCGCGGTCCGCAGCGCAGGCCGCTCCAGCGCCTGGGTGGGCTCTTCCAGGGACATCTCGTCCCGGTTCAGCCGCAGGGTCGAGTCCGCGGCGGGCACGCCGGCCTTCAGCGCCACGGTGGGCTCTTCCAGCGACATCTCATCCCGTTTCAACCGCAGGGTCGAGTCCGCGGCGGGCGCACCGGCCTTCAGCGCCACGGTGGGCTCTTCCAGCGACATCTCATCCCGCTTCAACCGCAGGGTCGAGTCGGCGGCGGGCACACCGGCCTTCAGCGCCACAGTGGGCTCTTCCAACGACATCTCGTCCCGCTTCAACCGCAGCGTGGAATCGGCCGCGGGCGCGCCCATTTGAAGCGCCTGGGTGGGTTCATCCTTCTCGAGTCCCAGGCCTTTCCGGGGCAGGCGCACAGTGCGGTCAGCCTCGACGGGCTTGGCGCGTTGGTCTTTTGGGGGTTTTTGGGCCATGGGAGCAGTAAGAGTCACCAAGCATAACCTTGAGTCGGCCCACGCGACAAAACAACTTGGCCATGCCGCCCGAATAAGCGGATCGTTCAGGCCTCGCCTTCGGCGGCGCGGCGCCATGCGTCGAAACGCGGCACGAAGCAGAAGAACATGATGCTGGTGAGCACGATGAAGCTGCGGGCGAAGCGCACGCCTTCATGCCCCGCCAGGGCCCAATAGGCCAAACCGAAAAAGCAGCTCACCTCGAAGAGCGCCGAATAGAGCAGGATTTCCCGGGCCATCGCCCTGGGCCTGGCTGCGGCGGCTAAGGCGCAGAAGCCAGCCCGGACCTTGCCTGACCGCCAGGTCACGAAGGCCGCGCAGAGCAGCACCAGGCCGGTGAAGGTGTAGCCCAATTGCTTGACGACTCCATCAGGCGGGTTCTGCCCTGGCGCGATGAATTCGGTGAACGCCAGTTGCAGCATCAAGGGCCAGAAAACACAAAGCGTCAATCCGGCCAGGTAGGCCCAGCGATAAGCGCGATGCAGGGCGTCTAGGTCCGCATCTTCAAGGCGCGCCACGGCCATCTCCCTGATGGAGGTCCGTCGGGCCAGCGAGGCGCCCTCCGGGAAGCCCCGCGGCCCGGAGCGAGAGCAGGCGCAGCCGCGGCCGCGCCCCCGGCACGAACAACAGGTAGCCCACCGGCGGAACCAGCGACATGACCAGGCAGACGGGACCCGCCCCGGTGCCCACCGTGAAGCCCAATACCAGGCCGAAAATCGCGACCGATTCGAGCATTGCGCAATGGAGGATATGGCCGGCGCGGAGATTCGCGAAGACTCCTTCAGCTGTCTCAGCCGCGTTCGCCCGGGCCCAGAACCGATGGACCAGGTAGGGGCCCGCAGCCAGGAGGGCCAGGCCGGCCATGGACAGGACGATGATCCGAAGATCGCCCCAGGGCACCGAATGGAACCCGGCCACCAGCGGCCGGGGATTCCCATGGAACGCCATTTGGACCAGCAGCAGCAGGTAGATGGCCGGCGCCAGGAAGCAGAGGGAGAAGCCGATCACACGGGCCATGGCCACATGCTTGCGCAATTCCTCCACGAGACCGGGATCCATGGGTTCCATACCGCTCCTCTAGGCCGCTTGCACGCGGATCTCGCCGAAGGCCTCGACCTGGACCAGGTTGATCCGCCCCGTGCGCACCAATTCCAGCAGGGCCAGGAAGGTCAGCACCAGTTCTTCGCGGGTCAGCGCGTCGGCCAGCAGGCCTGCGAAAGGCTTCCAGCCGTGGTCCGCAAGCTGCGCGAGGACTTCCTGGATGCGCTGTTCGATGCTCTTGGGCGGTGTGCGGAATTCCACCGGAGGCGGCGGCAGCAGGCGTTTCAGAGCATCCCGATAGGCGGAAAGGAGGTCGAACAGCGTCGCGCGGATCGGCTCCTCCTCGGTGCGGGCATGCTCCTGGATATCCAGCCCTTTGGTGTAGACCACGGACTGCCAGGCGGATTCCCGGGCGGAGAGTTCCCTTGCGGCTTCCTTGACCTGTTGATAATCCAGCAGCCTTTGGATGAGGTCCTCGCGGGGATCCGGTTCCCCCAATCCCTGGGGAGCGCGGGGCAGCATCAGCCTCGACTTGATCTGGAGCAACTGGGCCGCCATGGCCACAAATTCCGAAGCGATCTCGATGTTCAATTCCTCCATGAGCAGGAGGTAGTCCATGTATTGCCGCGTGACGTCCGCCATGGGTAGATTCACGATGTCCAGCTTCTGCTCCCGGATCAGGTGCAGCAGCAGGTCCAGGGGGCCCTCGAAGGCCGACAAGTGCAGGGGCAGATCCCTGAATTTGGTCTCGAAACCTTTCGGGGGTTCAAAGATCCGCGAGGGGGCAGCCGGGGCTTGCAGGGGCTCAAGCAGGGGCTCAGGGGCAGGCAGTTCAGGCATGGGACGATTGTAGCGCAGCGGCATCCAATCCCCGGGACGGGAACAAAAAGGCATGTGATGCCCATCTCAGGAGTCCGGGGGCCGGAATGGTTTATTCTGGGAAGAGCGGGGAGTCCAGCCCGCAACAATCCATTTCTCATGGAGTTTCGCCGATGCGCCCATTTCCAGCTCTTCTCCTCGCCCTTGCGGCGCTAGCGGGATGCCAAAGAAACAATCCGCCGACCGCGGCCCAGGCTGAGGCAGCCAAAGCTGCCGCCGCCCCGGCCATGGCCCCGGCCCCGGCCAACAACCTGACGGGCAAGCTCCTCGAACGGATCGATGCTTCGCCTTACAGCTACCTCAAAATCCAGAGCGCCAAAGGTGAAGTCTGGGCGGCGGTGCCGGAGACCAAGCTCGCGAAGGGCGCTGAGGTCACCGTCTTCAATCCCATGCAGATGGACAACTTCGAATCGAAGACGCTGAAGCGGAAATTCGATGTGGTGTTCTTCGGCACCCTGGAGGCTCCTGCGGCCTCTGCCAATCCAGCCATGCAGCACGCTGCGGCGGCCAAGGGGCCCGACGGCGTTCCGGATGTGAAGGTGGACAAGGCAACGGGCCCGGATGCGCGGACCGTCGCCGAGATCCATGCTCAAAAAACGGAGTTGAAGGAAAAGCCGGTGTCCGTCCGCGGCAAGGTCGTGAAGTTCACCTCCCAGGTCATGAGCAAGAACTGGATCCATCTCCGCGATGGAAGCGGCAATGCCGGCAAAGGCGACAATGACCTCACCATCACCACCCAGGGCACGGCCAAAGTCGGCGATGTGGTCCTGGTGAAGGGCATCGTGAGGGTCAACAAGGATTTCGGATCGGGATACACCTACGCCGTGATCGTCGAGGACGCCAAGCTCAGCAACTAGGGCCCCCAACCGGCAGCCTGGGAACAAAAAAGCGGACCCGGCGGATTCCTTCATCGGAATCTGCCGGGTCCGGTCTTTCAATCCGCCATTCAAGCCATCAGTGCTTCATGACGGAAGCGGACGGTCACTTGGCTTTGTAGTCCTTCAGCCAAGCCACATCCACTTCGGCGGCCTTGTTCTTGGCCTTCTGGGCCATCAGCCATTTGCCGACTTCGCCGAAGGGTTCGCCCTTCGCTTCCTTCTTCGGCATCTTGTCGACGTGGCAGGACGCGCAGTTCTGGATGTAGGTGAAGCCGAGATCCTTGGCCTTCTTCACATAGGGAAGCTTGGCATCGGCGGGGCCGGCCACGGCGAGAATCGCGGCGGCGGCGAGAAGGGCGAGTTGAGTGCGGCGCATGAGTACCTCTAGAAAAGCCTGCCTGAATAGGCAAGGGGGTGGTTGCCGGTTGAGCTTGTGGCCTTCTAAATTTCTACACCCTGGGAAGTGGCAAGAGAAGGGCCAAGCAGCCGGTATTTCGTCACAGTTCACAAAACCATTCATTCCCATGATATCTGGCGGCATGGATTCGGATTCGGCCAAGCGCCTGGCCTCGGGATGCCTCCTTCGCGGACCCCACCTCGTTGCGTATTGCAACAACTCCCTGGAGAATCATTGAATGGCCCGCCCCCCTGTCCTCCCCGGCAAGCGCCCCGATTGGTTGAAGATCCGCATCCCGGCCCCCGAAGTCGTGGACGAGGTCGCCGCCCTGATGCGCGGAAAGCAGCTTGTCACCGTCTGCGAGGAGGCCCGGTGCCCCAATCTGCACGAATGCTGGGGGGTGCATCGCACGGCCACCTTCATGCTGATGGGAGACATCTGCACGCGGCATTGCGGATTTTGCAGCGTGGGCAAAGGCAAGCCCGGTGGTCTGGACCCCGAGGAACCCCAGCGGGTGGCCGAAGCCGTGGCCTCGCTCAACCTTGTGTTCGCGGTGGTGACATCGGTGAACCGCGATGATCTGCCGGATGGGGGCGCAGCGCACATCGCGGATACCATTCGCTGGATTCATTCTTTGAACAAGGGTTGCGGCGTGGAAGTCCTGATCCCCGATTTCCGCGGCGACGGCCAGGCGCTGGATGCCGTGTTGGCGGCCCGCCCTGAAGTGCTCAACCACAACGTGGAAACGGTGCCTCATCTCTACAAACGCGTGCGTCCAGACGCGGACTACGAGCAATCCATGACGGTCCTGCGCCGGGCGGCTTCGCGCCGGGACTCATCGCATCCCGGCCTGCGCACCAAGAGCGGCATCATGGTGGGCCTTGGCGAGACCCCCGGACAGGTGCTGGAGCTGATGAAGGATTGGCGCGCCGCCAGCGTGGACATCGCCACCCTGGGCCAGTATTTGCCGCCGACCCGGTCGCACCTGCCGCTCCACCGCTATGTGGACCCTGAGGAATTCGACATGTACCGCCGGAAGGGCCTGGAAATGGGCTTCCAGCGTGTGGAAAGCGGCCCGCTGGTGCGGAGCAGCTACCACGCGAGGGAAAGCCTAGAGCCTGCCTCGGCCTAAAAAAAAACCGCATGGCCGAGGATTCAGCCATGCGGGTTGGACCTGTTGTCGGAAATCAGGCCTTCGGAGCCTTGGCGGCTTCGGGCTTCTTTTCGCAGGCTTTCTTGTCCTTGCAGGCATCCTTGCAAGCTTCCTTGCAGGCCTTCTTGTCAGCCTTCTCGGTGCAGGCCTTGTCTTTGCAATTCGCGGGATCGCACTTCTTGGTGTCACCGGCGAAACCAGACACGGCGAAGGCAGCGACCAGGGCGGTGAGTACGAGCTTCTTCATGAATCCTCCTTGGGCATCGGCCCATCGTTAAATAGCATTCCAGGAATCCGATGTGATCTGTAACAAAAAATCGAATCTTCCCCCCAGCCGCTAATTCGGGAATCTTGGATCCATGGGCAATCCTGGGCGCAAGCTCGCAGTCATCCACCATCGTTTTGCGGAATGGGTTCCGACATTGAAGGAGGCCGAGCCCCGCCTCGACATCCGGGGCGCCCATCCACGGGACTGGGCCTCCATCGACCCGGCCTGGCTGGCGGAAGCCGAAGCGCTTTTTTGCTGGCAGCTTCCGGCCGGCCTGGCCGCCGGGATGCCCAGGCTCGCCTGGGTGCAGAACAGCGGCGCGGGGATGGACCACCTGGTAGCCCACCCCGAACTGCCCGTTCAGATTCCCATCTCCCGGGCTGACGGCCACTTCGGGTTCTGGATGGCGCGCTACGTCTGCGGGCACCTGCTCAGCGAGGCGCAGCGGCTGGAGGGATGCGCCCGCGCGCAGGCGGAGGTCCACTGGAATCCCAAGCTCATCCCCGAGGACCTCGGCGGCAAGAGCGCGCTGGTGCTGGGTTTCGGCCGCATCGGGAGACAGATCGGCCGGGCCCTGCGAGAGCTGGGAATGGATGTCACCGGCCTGGTGCGGAACGCCCGGGAGGATGGCGAATTCCCGTTGCGGACCCCGGATGGATTGCCGGAACTGCTGCCCGCGGCCCGCTGCCTGGTGCTCGCGGCCCCTTCCACCCCCGAGACCCGCGGCCTGGTGGATGCGCGCTTCCTGAGCCACGGGAATTCCAACCTGACCCTCATCAACGTCGGCCGCGGCGATCTGGTGAGGGAGGAAGACCTGCTCGCAGCCCTCGATTCAGGCAACCTGGGCCGGGCGGTGTTGGATGTGTTCCTGGAAGAACCCCTGCCCTCCAGCTCTCCCTTGTGGCGCCACCCGAAGGTCACCGTCACCCCCCACCACAGCGGTCCCTCCACGCCGAAGGATCTGATCCCGGACATTCTCGACAGCCTGCACCGCTTCGCCGAGGGCCGGCCCGTCCTGAACGTGGTGGACCGCGGGCGGGGGTACTGAGCCAATGGATTCTGAAAGCGGCCGCGCCTCGAGTTGAAACACGCCCTAAACTCCAAACAAAGCCTGGAGCTTCCATGCGCCTTCCCATCTCCCTCCTCCTTGCCCCGGCCATGCTCTCGGCCCAGGCCCCGGCCCCAGCCGCCCAACCCGCGGCGAAGCCCGCCGAACCGGTGCGCCTCACGCCCCTCCGAACCAGCCCCGCAACCACCCTGTCGCAGGACATCGGCATCAGTTCCGTGAAGCTGACCTTCAACCGGCCCGCGGTGAAGGGCCGGGTCATCTGGGGCGGCCTGGTGCCCTTCGGCCAGGTCTGGCGGGCTGGCGCCAACGCGGCGACGACCATCACCTTCAGCGACCCCTGCAAGGTGGCCGGCAAGGAGGTCCCGGCAGGCACCTACGCCTTGTTCGCCATCCCCGGACCTGGCCGCTGGACTCTGGTCCTGAGCCGCAAGGCCCAGCAGTGGGGCTCCTATTCCTACGACGCGAAGGATGACCTCCTGCGGTTCGAGGTGGGCGTGGAGAGCGTTCCCTATGAAGAATGGCTGGACTTCCGGATCCGGCTCACCGGGGAATCCAGCGCCCGGATCGAGCTGTCCTGGGAAGCGGTGAGGGTGGGCTTCCCGGTGGCCTTCGACACCAGGGCGATCTACTGGAAGCACCTGGAATCCAAGCTGGCCGCCGCGCCGGACACCGACTGGGTGCCCTGGCACCAGGCGGCGGACTATTGCCAGAGGCATGAGATCCGGGCCGACCTCGCCAGCGCCTGGATCGACAAGAGCCTCAAGGCCGGAACGAGTTTCTGGAACCAGGAGACCAAGGCCCGGATCCTGCGGTGGCAGGGCCAGCTCCCCGAGGCGGCCGCGTGGCTGGAGAAGGCCATCCAGACCGCCCGGGCGCTGCCCCCCGGCAAGCAGCCACCCAAGGAATGGTTCGCGGACAAAGAGCGGGAACTCGCCGAATGGAAATCCGGAGTCAAAGGCGCATGATGCATAAAGCTGCATATTATTCCCTGGCGGTTGCTTGCGCATGGCCGCTCCCGGCCCAGGCGCCTCCGATCTTCCCCCAGCTGAGCCCTTCAGCCAGCGTCTCACAGACCATCGGCACCACCACGGTGGAAGTCCAATACCACCGGCCCGCGGTGAGGGGGCGGCAGATTTTCGGCAGCCTCGTGCCCTACGGGCAGGTCTGGCGCACCGGCGCCAATGCAGCCACCACCATCCGCTTCGGCGACCCGGTGCAGGTCAACGGGCAGAAGGTGGCGGCCGGCACCTACGCGCTTTTCTCCATCCCCTATCAGGACCGCTGGACGGTGATCCTGAACAAACGCGCCCGCCAGCAGGGAGCCTGGGAATACGACCCCCGCGAGGATGTGCTGCGCCTGGACGTGAAACCCAAAGCGGTGCCCCACACGGAGTGGCTGACCTACGAGATCTACCCCGCCAGCAGCGCCACGGCGTACGTGGATCTCTACTGGGAAAAGCTCCGCGTGAGCCTGATCGTCGAGGTGGATGTGGATGAGATCGTCACCGCGAAGATGCGCAAGGCCATGCGGGAACGGCCCAATGATTGGAAGCTCATGAGCGATGCGGCGCTGTACTGCGTCGACCAGGAGATCCACATGGGCGAGGCGCTGGGCTGGATCGAACGCTCCATCAAGCTGAACGAGCAGCCCGCCAACCTGGCGGTGAAGGCGCGCCTGCTCCATCTCCATGGCGACAAGGCCCAGGCCGTGAAACTCACGGAAAAAGCCCTGGCCATGGCCAGATCCAGAAAGCAGGGCGCCGCAGTGACCGGCCCGCTGGAGCAGCAGCTCCAGCAGTGGAAGCAATAGGAAGCCGCCCCGGGACCCCGCGAGGGCGCCTAGACGCCGTTGCGGTCGGGCCCCCAGATCAGCTTGTGGAGCTGGATCTGGAACCGCACCGGCAGCGCATCTTTGAGGATGGCTTCGGCCAGCCAGACCGGATCAAGATCGCCGTGCACGGGACTGAACAGCACGGTGAAGCGGTCCCACACATCCCGTTCCGAGCACCAGGCTTTCGACCATTCGTAGTCCGCCTGGTCCATGATCACGAATTTCAATTCATCCTGCCCGGGGACCAGGTGGTCCAGGTTCGATTCCAGCCAGCGATGGCCTTCGCCGCTGGCCGGAGTCTTGCGGTCCATGATCTTGATGACCTCGCGCGGCACCGGGGCGATGTCGTGGCTTCCGGCTGTCTCCACGGCCACCTCGCAGCCCAGGGCCAGGAAGGACTTCAACAATTCCGGCGCACCTGGAATGGCTAGCGGTTCACCGCCCGTGAGTTCCACGAAGGGCGCATCCGGCCCCTTCCGGGGCGGTCCCAATCGCCGCTTAACCTCAGCGACGATTTCTTCCAGCCCCATGAAAGCGCCTTCATGGAAGGCGTACGCCGTGTCGCAGTAGACGCAGCGCAACGGGCATCCCGTGAGCCGCACGAAGACGCAGGTCCGCCCGGCGCGGGTGCCCTCGCCCTGGATGCTGTGGAAGATCTCGTTGACCTTGAATCGCACGTGGACCTTGTCCAAACCTTCAAGTCTAGGACCCGTTCCGGAATATCCCTAGGCCGCTGCTTAAAAACAGGTGTTTCCAATGGCGGACCGGCCTTGATGCCCAGGGTGGTGATCGCTGGGCAGCGCGGGCCGTTTTGCCATGGCCCGGATCAACGCCAGCGTCGCCCGCCATCGAGCGTGAGGATCTCCCCGGTCAGGTAGGGGCTTGCTGCTGCGAACCTCAGGCTGCGGGCCACATCCGCCGGGCCCCCGTTGCGCCCGAGCAGGCTTTGGGAGGCCAGCCAGGCGGGGTCGATGGAAGGGTCGGGAAGCACCGTTCCGATGGCGTGGCCGACCACCCGGAGGCGGGGGGCGAGCACCTGCGCCAGGCCAGGCACCAGTGAAGCGAGGCCGGACTTCGAGGCGCTGTAGGGCAGCCTTTTCAGGAAAGGACGGTGGATGCAGGTATCCACCAGGAATTGGATGCAGCTCCGGTCGGCGAGCCTTGGCGCAAGCGCCTGGGCGCACATCATGGGAAAGCTCAAATTCACGCGCCAGATAATTTCCAGTTCCTCCGCGGTCCACGCCCCGAATGGTTGTTCAGGGAACGTCCCAGCCGCGATCACCGCCCCGGCCAACCGGACTCCGGCGCTTTCAAGTCCATCCAGGTCTGCCATCATCAGGGGGCCAAGCTCCGGATCCATGGCATTCCACCGGAAGGTCCGGACCTGAGTGCGGCGGGCAAGCTCCGTTGACCATTCCCCATCAGCGTCTTGAGAACCGGTCAACACCAGCGCATGATCCTGGGCAAGCTCTTCGGCAAGGGCCCCTCCCAGCCTCCGCATCCCACCCACCAGAATCCACCAGGGCTTTTCCTCAGGCATCCAGTGTCCCCTTCCCTGCAGCGCATCAAGTTCCGGCTGATCTTCACCAGTCTACTGGGCCTGCTGCTCTGCCTGGGATCCTTCGCCCTGTTCCAATGGGTCTACTCCTATTCCGATGACCAGTGCTCCTGGGTGGTGGAGGGGAACAGGGTGGTCATCCGGGAGATCCTGCCCAATGGCGTGGCCGAGGAAGCAGGCATGCTGGAAGGCGATGTGCTCAAGGCCATCAGCGGCCGCAAGGTGACGCCCCAGACCCTGAACGACGCCCAGAACCGGATCAACGAGGAAGGCGAGGGCCGCATCCTGGTCTACACCCTGGAGCGCGAAGGCCGCACCCTGCAGCAGCCGGTCCGGCTGGTGAAGCCGTTCAGCATCGCCGGCCTGCTCGTGGTGGTGTCGGCCCTGGTGGCCTGGGGCTTGGGCCTGCTGGTGGTGGTGTCCTCGGCCCAGCGCAAAGTCGCCCGCCATTTCTTCTACATGGGCGTCCTGGCCCTGCTGGTCCCCCTGGTGGTGCGGCCATTCCTGGGCACGCTTCCGCCCTGGCTCAACGGGGTGAGGGTGCTGTTCGGAAGCCTCGCCGTGGGGCTGCTGCCTCCCATGTGGTTCCATTTCTTCCTGCGGTTCCCGCACCCCTTCCCGCTGCGGAAGAACCGGCGGTTCCTCCAGGGGCTCTACCTGGTCTTCGGCCTAGTGGGGTTTTTCAACCTCCTGCTCGGCCTGCTGCAGGCCTTCAGGGAATATTTCAAAACCCATGTGGATCCCCGGCAATTCGAGGCGGTGGGAGGGTTCATCACCGCCCTGTTCGGCCCCAAGTTCCAGCTGCTGGTGACGAGCCTGATCTTCGCCGCGGCGATCGCCGGCGCGATCTGCTTTTGGCGCGGGGCCTGGCATCTTCCGGCCTCGCGGCGCCGCGCCTTGCTGCCGGCCCTCATCCTCACTTCTGCGGTGATGCTGGATTTCGTGGCGCTGGTGGTGCTGGGTTTCGTCTTCAAGAACAGCCTGCTCTTCCGCCGCGAAGCCTGGGTCTTCTTCACGCCCCTGCCCCTGCTGCCCCTGGCCTTCGCCTACGCCATCGTGCGGCATGGCTTTTTGGATGTGCGGCGCGCGATCCTGCGCTGGCTTTCCTATTTCCTGGTGCTCGGCACGGTCCTGTTGTGCTATCTGGGCGGCCTGGCCTGGCTTTTCGCACAGGGCATGACGGCCGTTCCGCCCGCCTGGATCGGCGCCTTGCTCGGACTCTCGGCCCTGCCCGTCGGGTGGCTCCTGCGGCGCATGTTGAAGGCCGTGCGGAAAGGTTTCCGCAGGGACCTCTCCACCACCCGGGAAATCATCCTGGGCCAGCTTCGCGAAACCAAGAAACGCTTTTCCGAGGAGGCGCTGCTGGCGGGGTTGCAGGCCACCCTGAGGGATGCCTTCCGTCCCCAGACCATGCTGATGCTGCCTTTCGGCAGCCGCTCCCTCCAGCTTCCAGCCGCTGAAAAAGACGGTGCCTCCTACCCCGCGAGGACCTTCGAAATCCCGGCTTCCCTGGTCCGGCACGCAGTGGAAAACCGGGAGCTGGTGTTGGGCCTGGGCAGCGACGAGGCCGATTGGATCCGGGAGCAGGATCCTTCCCTCCGCGCCCACATCGATGCCCTGGAAGCCCAGGTGCTGGTGCTGATCCTGGTGGGCGAGAAGCCCCACACGGCTCTGCTGCTGGGAGGCAAATATTCCGAACTGAATTACGGTCGCGAGGACCGGGAACTCCTGCGCGAAGTGGCCATCCAGGCCGGCATCGTGCTCGATACGGCGGTGCTGCACCAGAGGCTGCTGGACCAGGGCCGCATGGAGCAGGAACTGGCTTCGGCCCGTCACATCCAGAAAGGCATGATCACCACCACACCGCCGGAAACCCCGGGCTTCCATCTGGCCCTCCGCCTGGACCCCGCCCTGGAAACCGGAGGCGACCTGCTCTGGGTGAAACACCGGCGTTCCGCCGATGGAAAAGGCTCCTGGCTCGCGGCCGTCGGCGATGTGAGCGGCAAGGGACTTGCTGGTGCGCTGTACATGAGCCAGTCCATCGCGCTTCTGGAGTTCGCCACGGAACGGGAAGACCAAAGCCTCGAGGAGATCCTGCCCTCCCTCGACCACACCTTGCGCACTTTGATGAGCCAGCGCGATTTCCTGACCCTCTGCTTGTTGGAGTGGGACGAGGATGGGCACTACCGGCTCGCCCGGGCCGGCCATCCTCCGGCGTTGCTCGTCCAGGGGACCCAGCCGCACGAAACCACGGAATTGAATCCCCACGGCCGGGGCCTGGGCCTCCGCCCCGCAGGTCCAGGCGACTGGCAGATCCAGGAAGGCCTGCTGCAGCCCAAGGAGTGGCTGGTGCTCTACAGCGACGGTTTGACGGAAGCCATGGACCACAAGGGCGAGCAATACGGGCTGGACCGGTTCCGCATGCAACTGCAGCGGCTCTGGGGGGTCGGAAGCCTCAGGGCCGCCTGCGAAGCGGTGTTCCAGGACGTCGCGAAATTCGAGACTCAGAACCGGGATGACCGTACCCTATTGATTCTGGGAAGGGATGCATGATGAACGAGTCGCCACACCCCCGGCAGCCTGTCTGGATTCAATCGGCCCTGGTGGCGGTGCTCGCCGCGCAGGTGGGCCTGCTGTGGCTCCATGGCGGGCTGCTCAACCGGCAACACCGCGAAATGCAAGGCATGCGCCAGGATATCCAGGATCTTGCTGAATCCTTGGACTACAGCGCCGGCGATCACGAGCAGGTCCCCGAAGAGGGCAGCTTCCAACCGGCCTCTTCCGGTCGACCCTCCCGCAACCGCCATCGGCGCCCGCGCCTCCAGGCCGTGAACCACTCGGCTTTCATCCTGCAGGACACCCAGGACAACGCGCCCGAAGGCCAGGACCCCACGGTGAAGGACCTTGAGAAGACGCGGGAGTCCCAGAAGAAAGCTGTCGCGGATGCCCGCGACATCCGGCAGAAGCTCTCCATCGAAGAGAACATCCGTAAGGCCGAGGAAAAGAAAAAAGTGGAAGCCGCCACCAGCAGCTTCACCCCCCTGGTGTATTGGGCCATGGGCATCGGGCTGCTCGCCTTCATCGTGGGCCGGGTCTGGCGCGCCCGCGCCGGCGGCAGGTAGTTCCGGATGTCTCTCCATGAGTTCCTGCTGCGCGATCCAGGCTGCGGACAGCTGGCGGAAGGAGCCATGCACGCCGTCGCACCGCTGCTGGAGGATCCCGATCCGAGCCCGTGCCTGGGCCTGCTCGAACACTGGGCCGATCGGCTGGCGGGGCGCATGCCCCTGCCCTGGGACACGATGGAGGCCCTGGACGCGGTGAATGACTATCTCTTCCGCCACGTGGGCCTCCGTGGCGACCGGGAGTCCTATGAGGATCCCCGCAACGCGGTGCTGCCCCTGGTGATCTCGCGTCGGCGCGGCCTGCCGATTTCCCTTTCAATCGTCTGGATCGACGTGGCCAGGCGCCTGGGCCTGGATGCCGTCGGCATCGGGCTGCCTGGCCATTTTCTCGCGGGGCTGCGGTCAACCGGAGGACTGCTCTGCATTGATCCTTTCCACGGCGGCCGCGCCGTCGGCGAAGAGGAGGCCGCGGACCTGGTCGCCCGGGCGACTTCGAACCGGGTCAGCTTCAAACCCGACATGCTGAAACCCACGCCCCACCGCGCCATCATCACGCGCCTGGTCCGCAACCTGCATCTGCGTTTCATGAAATCCGGAGCCTGGGAGGAAGCCCTGTGGACTTCCACCCATCTCCAGCTCCTCGACCCGGACGATAGCCTGCCCTACAAGGAACGCGGCCTGGTCCACCTCAGGCGCGGCGAAGCGGTGAAGGCCCTGGATGATTTCCGCGCGGCCATGGACCGCAGCGATGGGAGCGATCCAGAGCTCGTGAAATGGATGGAGAAGCTGGAACGCGGATGAGGCGGTGAAGCGCCCTCGCGCCCCACCGCCCCCGATCGATCAAGCCTTCTGCTGCGCCTCCACCACGGTCAACGCGGTCAGGTGCAGGATGTCATTCAAGTCGCTGTGCAGCTGCAGGATGTTCGTCGGCTGTTTCATGCCGCAGGTGATGGGGCCGATGACTTCGGCCCCGGCAAGGCGCTGGATGAGCTTGTAGGCGATGTTCCCGCTCGAAAGGCCGGGGAAGATGAGCACGTTGGCGCCGCCCTGGACATCGGCCCAGGGATAGTTCTCCGCCAGGATGTCAGCGCTGAGGGCCGTGTCGGCCTGCATTTCACCATCGCAATGGAGGTCCGGGCGCTGCATCTGCACGAGGTGGGCGGCCTCCTGCATCTTCTTGGCGATGGGATGGGTGACGCTGCCGAAATTGCTGTAGGAGAGCATGGCGACCCGCGGTTCGATGCCGAACCGGTTCTGCGCCAGATCCGCGGTGAGGATCGCGATCTCCGCCAGTTCCTCGGCCGTGGGTTCGACATTCATGGTGGTGTCCGCGAAGAAGACCACGCGGTTCTTGAGCACCAGGGTGTAGACACCGCAGACTTTCCGCACACCCTCTTTCGGACCGATGATTTCAAGGCAGGGTCGGATGGTCTCGGGATAGTGCTGGGTCAGGCCCGACACCAGGCCGTCCGCCCGGCCCATGCGGCACATCAGGGCGCCGAAGACGATGCGGCGCATGGTCTGCCGGTCCGCCTCGAAGCGCGTGACGCCCTTGCGCTTTCGCAGCTCGTAATAGAGCTCGACGGCGGCCGGCCGCCACTCCACCAATTCCGGATCCAGGATTTCCACATCCCGAAGATCGAGATGCAGCTCCGCGATGAGGCTGCGGATCTTATCCACGTGGCCGAGCAGGATCGGAATGCAGATGCCTTCATCCACCATGGTCTGGCAGGCCTTCAGGATCTGCGGGTGGTCGCCTTCGGGGAAGACGATGCGCTTGGGGTCTTCCTTGGCGCGGTGCAGCACCGTGCGGATCACGTCCTTGCTGCGGCCCTGCAGCCCCTCCAGGTGTTCGACGTACTTGGTGAAATCGGCAATGGGCGCCTTGGCCACACCGGTGTCCATGGCGGCCTTGGCCACGGCCGGGGCGACCCAGAGCAGCACGCGGGGATCGAATGGCTTGGGAATGATGTATTCGCGGCCGAAGGTGAACTTCTGCCCGGCGTAAGCCTTCGACACGCTTTCAGGAACGTCCGCCTTCGCGAGGGCCGCCAGCGCTTTCGCAGCGGCCAGCTTCATGGCCTCGTTAATTTCCGTGGCCCGGCAATCCAGGGCGCCCCGGAAGATGAACGGGAAGCCCAGGACGTTGTTCACCTGATTGGGGTAGTCGCTGCGGCCGGTGGCCATGATGATGTCGCTGCGGACGGCCTTGGCGGTCGGATAGTCGATTTCCGGATCCGGGTTGGCCATGGCGAAGACGATGGGGTTCGGCGCCATGGAAAGCACCATTTCCGGCGTCAGCACGCCTTTGGCGGAGCAGCCCACGAATACATCGGCGCCCGGGATGATGTCCCCGAGGCTGCGCGCGGCCGTGGGTTTCTTGAACTTCTCCTTGTACTTGTTCATCCCTTCCGTCCGGCCTTCATACACGAGGCCTTTGGTGTCGCAGAGCCAGAGGTTTTCCAGCTTCACGCCGGCCGCGATCATCATGTTGGCGCACGCGATGGCCGCCGCTCCCGCCCCGCTGAACACGACCTTCAGCTCGCCGAGGTTCTTCCCCACCAGCTCGCAGGCATTGAACAGCGCCGCGGTGCAGATGATCGCGGTGCCGTGCTGGTCGTCGTGGAAGACCGGGATGTTCATCTCCGCCTTGAGCCGCTTCTCGATTTCAAAGCACTCCGGCGCCTTGATGTCCTCCAGGTTGATGCCCCCGAAGGTGGGTTCCAGGGCCTTGACGATCTGGATGAACTTCTCGGTGTCCAGTTCATTGACTTCGATATCGAACACGTCGATGTCCGCGAAACGCTTGAACAGGACGCCTTTCCCCTCCATGACCGGCTTGCCGGCCAGCGCGCCGATGTGTCCCAGCCCCAGCACCGCGGTGCCGTTGGAGATGACCGCCACCAGGTTCCCCTTGGCCGTGTACTTGTAGGCGTCCTCGGGATTCTTCTCGATCTCCAGGCAGGGTTCGGCTACGCCGGGCGTGTAGGCCAGCCCCAGGTCCCGCGCGGTGCTGGTGGGTTTGGTAGGGACCACCTCGATCTTTCCTCGGCGGCCCTGGGAATGGTAGTCAAGGGCTTCCTGCTTGCGCATCATGTGTGCTCCCTCTTTAGAAAAAGCAGGCGGCCTTGTGGGCGCTGCTTAGCTGGTTCGCTCCATGGCGATTTGCATCTGGCGCTCTTCCTTCTGGGTGGCACGGAAGGCCCAGGCCGCGCCGGCCGCGCCAGTGGCGGCCCCCACGACGGTCAATACCAGGATGCTGCGCCATGAAAAAAATCCTTCCCGGGCGAGATTCACTAGAAACGGGGAGATGCCGCCCCAGCCCCTGGAAACAGGAAGCCAGGCCGCGAAGAGCCCCGTGAGGGCGAGACCACTGCCTGCAAGGCCAAGCACCGCTCCTTCGAGGATGAGGGGACGGCGGATGAATGCTTCGGTTGCACCCACCAGCCGCATGATGGAAATCTCATCATTGCGCGCTTGGACTGTCATCTGGATCACATTTCCCGTGGCGAATCCCGCCGCCAGCAGCAGCAGAAGGCCCAGGCTCGAAAGGGCGTTCCGCAGCACGCGGCCGTTGCGCTGCATGGCTTCCAGCCGCTCCTGGTCCACCACGACATCCCCGGCGCCAGGGACTTCCTTCAGGCTTTCACCCACGGCCATCGCTTTTTTCGCGGGCAGCAGCTCCGGACGGAGGGTCAATTCGAGGCTTTCGGGCAGCGCCTCCTGTCCGAGGCTCTGGAGCATGAGCCCCGCTTCGCGGGTGGTGGCAAGGAAACTCCGGGTGTTTTCGGCCGAGGAGACCCTGCGGACCGAGACGAACCTGGGGTCGCGTTTGAGGCGCGCTTCCGCTTCGTCGAGATGCGTGCCTTCAGCGGCGTACATGGTGATCTTGGCCATGGATTCCAGGCGGTCCACCCAACGATCCAGCCCCTCCACCAGCAGCAATCCGCCGCCGGCCAGCAGCAACCCCGAGGCCAGTGTGATCACGGCCAGCGCGTGCTGTCCCCGGTGCCGCAGGATGTCGCGAAGCACATCCCGGAACAGCAGGGCCAGCAGCCGCAATTGCAGCATCAATTGTTTCCGTCGAACGCGATGCCCTTGAAGAGCGCCGAGGTGATGTTCTTGATCTTCACGGTCGAGGCGCTATCGCGCGGAAGCTTCCAGATGTGGATCACGTTGGCGGGCGCCTCGCCGGTGGCATTCAGGGCGGCCAGCCATTCCTTGTTGCCTGGGTGCGCCAGAACCCTGATGCTGCCCTGGTCCGCGGCGGTCCCCAGGGAGAAATCCGGCCCCTGGTTGTATCCGCCGCCATTGAACTTGCCGATGGAGAAGGCCAGGACCGGAATTCCGCTCGCCGCGGAATCCACATTGTGCCGGGCCACGAAGAGCAGGTTGTTTCCTGTGTCCAGAGCCAGGGCTCCGTATTTCCCCAGCGTGGTGTTCGTGCCCACGAGCACCGAAGTGTCCTTCGTGAACCCGCCGGCAGTGCCTTTCCTCAGCCTCGGGCCATTGATCTGGTCGACGATGCCGATGGCGTTGCCGGAATTGAAGTAGGCGAAGACCTGGCCGCCGCCTCCGGCGGCGATGCCCGTGCACTCACGATCGCCGGAAACCACGATGGAGCTCGGCTGCACCGTGGCCCCTTCCGGGATTGTGCCGGCGCCGGACACCACCCAGATGCGCGTGTCGCTTTCGTTCTTCTCTGTGACGTATAAGGTCCCCGTGGCCGAGTCCACGGCCGTCTGGCCGAATTTCCCCGAGGGCAGCCGGTCGCTGCTGGACCCCAGGGCGAAGCTGGCGACGTATTGGGTGTTGGAGGAAGAGATCGTGCCGCTCAGGTTGCGGATATTGCTCACCCGCACCACATCTCCGGTGGCCTCGTTCACGAGGTAGAGCTGGTTCTTGCTGGAATCGATGCAGAGGCCGCCCCAGGACAGATTTCCGATCTTGTTCTCGAAGACGCTGCTGCCCACGACCTTCAGCGTGGTGGGACTGTCGCTCTCGTAGAAAGCGCTGGCGTCCCATGCGATGAGCTGGTGCGCATTGTTGTCGTAGGCGTAGAGCACCGTACCGCCGGTGGTTCCGCCGCCGGGCACGTCCACGCAGGCCAGTCCCAGGAATACAATAGCCAGCAGAGCCCCGGCGAGGCCCAATAATCCACGGTGGCGCATAAGGGTTCCTTTTATTTGCTCGAGAAGAGCGCCTTCAATTGTGCATTCAAGGACTTCACAAGTTCCGCGTCCGCTCCAGCATCCACCGCGGAGCGTGAAACGCCGAGGGCCATCTCCTTGACGGCATCGGGGCCGCCGCCGCTGAGAAGGGACTGGGTGGCCTTGGCTTGGAGGCGGTTCACCATCTCATGGTGTTCTACCGGCAATACCTGTTTGGCGGTGACCGATATGCGCTGCGTGAAGGCCGTGTATTTGGCCATCCGGACCGGGTCCATGGGGGGAGCCGGCACGGTGATGTGATGGGTAGGAGCAGCGGAAACGGGGGGGGGCGTGGAAATCGGGCCCGACGCGATGGCGCTTGGGAAAGCGCCTGAATCCTCGGCGAGCGGGAAACCTTGGGGCGCTTCTTGTTTCGGGGGTTCGCTTGAAGCTTGGACCGGTTCGGCCGCGGGCTCCGGTTGAGCGGCAGGGGCATTGGGCACATCGATGACGGGCCGTTTACCGGACCGGACGCCCTTCAGCGTGATGTGCCCTGCCATGGCCAGGCCGTAGAGATCCTTGGCCACGGTGAGGACGGGTTTCTGGGTCACCTCGGCCAGCTCCGCCACGGAATACCAGCCCGTGACGATGCCCAGGAGCTTGGCTTCCCTAGGATTCACGCCCGTCGGCGTCTCCCCCGGAAGGAGCATCGAGATGGGATAGAGATCCAGGGATGTGATCTTCTGGCTGATGACCCGCCATTCGTCCATGCGGCGGCCCATTTCCATCAGGATCGATGCGTTGGGCTTGGTGATGGTGGGCGAAATGTTCTGGTCGCCTTCTTCGAAGGTGTAGCTGCCATCCAACCAGAGCGCCACTTCGTAGAAGGCGTCGAGCCCTTCGGTCGTGCTGCTCACCGCATGGATGATGCGGCCGTCCTTGAGGTAGATCTTGGCGCGGCGCGAATCGTCCACCACGTTGAAACAACCAGTCTTCGAACCCTGACTCACCAACTGGATGATGTCAGGCAATGGTGCTTCGCGCATGGACCCTTGGATGAGACCCTGGGACATTAGAGTATTCCTCTCAAGATTCAGATGATCGCTGTGTCCTAGAATCCTAACATGAGCCCTGACAGCAAGCCCAACCTCTCCCAACCGTCGAAATTCTTTCAGAACCGAGGCACCCATGAACGGTCCATTCGCCCCGATCGAGGAGGCCATCGCTGAAATCCGCCAGGGCCGGATGGTGGTCGTCGTGGATGACGAGGACCGGGAGAACGAGGGCGACCTGACCCTCGCCGCGGAGCATGTGAGCCCGGAAGCCATCGCCTTCATGGCCACCCACGGCCGGGGGCTGATCTGCGCGGCCCTCGAAGGCGAAACCCTGGACCGCCTGCACATCCCGCTGATGGTGCGGGACAACACGAGCCCTTTCGAAACGGCCTTCTGCGTCTCGGTCGAAGCCCGCCTCGGCACCAGCACCGGGATCAGCGCCCAGGACCGTGCCCTCACCATCCAGGCGCTCATCGCGCCAGAAGCCAAGGCTTCGGATTTCGTGAAACCCGGCCATGTGTTTCCGCTCCGGGCGCGGCCTGGCGGCGTGCTCACCCGGACAGGCCAGACCGAGGCTTCTGTGGATTTGGCGCGGATGGCGGGCCTCCACCCGAGCGGCGTCATCTGCGAAATCATGAAGGACGACGGCACCATGGCCCGGGTGCCGGATCTCATCCCCTTTTGCGGGAAGCACGGCCTGCTCATGGTGACCGTCGCAGACCTGGTGGCCTACCGGCTGCGCATCGATCCGATCGTCAAGGAGCTGGAAGTCCGTGAATCCACCACCGCCTGGGGCCCCTTGCGGATCCACAAGTTCGCCAGCCTTCTGGACGGCGGCAGCCACCTGGCTTTCTCCATGGGGGACCTGTCCGGCCCGCCACCCCTGGTGCGGGTCCACCTTGAATCGCTGCCGGAGGACCTCCATGGATTCGCCGCGGAAGGCTCCTGCGCCTTCCAGGCCGCCATGAAGGCCATCCAGGCCGAGGGCCGCGGGGTCCTCGTCTACCTCCGGCGCCACGCATCGACCCAGGGAGTCCAGGGCGAATCGCCGGCCAAGGCGACCGTGGGACCGAGCGATCGCGATGTGGGAGTGGGGGCCCAAATTCTGCGCCAGTTGGGCATCCGTGAAATGCGGCTCCTCAGCCGGCACGAAACCAAGTACATTGGGCTCCGAGGCTTCGGCCTCGACGTAGCCTCTACCGTGCCATTTTTCCCCTGAATCCGGCACTCGTCAGCGCCCCGGCGCCCCGGTGATCGACGTGATCAACACCGCCTTTTTGACCCAATCGCCCCTGTTCCGAAACTTGGATGAGACCGAGCGCGCCCAGATTCTCATCATCGGCCAGGTCAAATCATACAAAGGCAACGATTACATATTCCGGGAAGGGGATCCCGGTGACGGCCTCTACATCGTCGTGAAGGGCTCCGTGCGCATTTCCAAAAGCAGCCCCACAGGGGAAGAAGCTTTGACGGTCCTGGAGCCCCATGCCTTTTTCGGCGAAATGGCCTTGATCGATTTTTCCGCCCGGGCGGCGGATGCCATCGCCCACGAAGGCACCGAATTGTTCTTCATTCCGCTCAAGGATCTGCGGAATCTCATCGAATCCCACCACCACCTCGCCCTCAAAGTGCTCTATGCCCTCTGCGAGGTGCTGGCGCAGCGTCTGCGGGAAACCAATGAACGCTACATGAGCATTTTCACTATTGCCCAGTGGGGAAATTCCCATCCGCCCGACGGATTGATCCCGGTGCCCTGAGTCACAAAATCCGAACGCGGCAGGATGCCTCCTGCCGCCTCCCTGCCCCCGCCCGCCAAAGCCTTGGTATCCTGGGGCCCGTGCCCTGGATCGAAGAGTCCCCTTGTGCGATCCGCTCGACCCAACACCCAACACCAGAAGGAGTCCCATGTCAGACCTCGTCGCCCACATCACCGACGCCCAATTCTCAGAAACGGTGAAGGATGGTGTCACCCTCGTGGATTTCTGGGCTCCCTGGTGCGGTCCCTGCAAGATGATCGCCCCCATCCTGGATGAGTTGGCGGGAGAGATGAGCGGCAAGGCCAAATTCGTCAAGATGAACGTGGATGAGAATCCTGAAGTGGCCGGCCAGTACGGCATCATGTCCATCCCCACCCTGATTTTGTTCAAGAACGGCAAGCCCGAGGGCAAAATCGTCGGCGGCCAGCCGAAACCTCAGATCAAGGCCTTCATCGAAGGCGCGCTCTAGGAATCGGTGCATGGATCAGGCGAAGAGGCCCCGCGCAGCGGGGCCTTCGTTCGTTTGTCAGGGCTTCTTCTTGAGCACCAGCTGGATCTGATTGCCCTTCTCGTTGAAGCCGACTTCATCCATGACCATCTGGATCATGGCAAGTCCCCGCCCCGTCTGCTTGTGGAGGGAATCCTCCGCCGCGTATTCCACCTGCGAGGTGTCGAATCCGGGGCCCTGGTCGCTGATGGTGACGACGAAACGGTCGGGCGTGGATTCCATGAACACGTCCACCGTCCGGGACGCGAAATGCTCATCCGAAAGCCGCTCCAGCCGCAGGGCCGTGTAGGGATCCGTCTCGCTGAAAACATCGCTCTTCATGGCCGAATCCAGCTCCAGGTTGCCGTGCTCCAATGCGTTCACCAGGGCCTCGTGGAAGGCCATGGAAATGACGTCCACATTTGATGGCGACGCAAATCCCATGGGCACCAGCCGGTCCGTCAGATGGCGGACGATGCTGCCGATGTCGAGTTCGTCGCATCGGAAGGAAAAATGGCGCGTTTCCTTGAGCAGGCCCTTCAGCCCATCCTGGGCCAAGCGGAATTCGCGGTGCATCTCCACCAGGTGGAATACGTTCTTCACCAGCTCCTTCAAGGCCAGCGGCTTCTGGAACAGGTTCGCCGCGCCCATGCGCATGGCCCGCACGGCGTACTCCAGGGAGGCCTGCCCGGTCATGAGCACCACGGGCATATTGGACTGGATGTCCTTCACCCGGAGGATCACATCGAAGCCATCCATGCCATCCATGTTGATGTCCGAGATGACCATGTCGATGGGCGGCGAGTCCGGATCCTCCAGCAGGGCCAAGGCCGGCCCCCCCTCGGAAAAGGCATGGACATTGATTCCGAAATGGCTCAGGGCGTCCGAGACCATCCCCAGCACGGCTGGATCGTCGTCAACGAGCAGAACATGGGGGGGTTGTTCTTGCATCGGACCGGATCTCCGCACGTGTTCAAATCGACTAAGCCGCTGCGACAAAATAACTTGGTCCCTACGATAGCGGACCAGCTATTAGGCCGTAACAAAATAACCGGAAATCACGGGTTATTTTTCAAGGATGCCTGGCCCCATCGCTGCGGGCAGATAGGGCCGCAGCAGATTCCACACAGTCTCCAGAGCGCCCGCAAGGCCCTCCGGAAGGTCGGCCGTCCCACCCCAGCCGGGTCCCCTCAGAGGCGCTGTTTCGAGGGCGGACTGGATGGCGGCTTCCAAGCCCGGTTCCTCGACCACATTCAGCCGGTGAGCGGCCCGGAGGGGTCCGACCAAATCCTCGAAATTGTGGAACCCCGGACCGATCAGAGTGGGGATTCCCCATCGGACCGGCTCAAGGGGGTTGTGCCCCCCCTTCCCCCGCCAGCCGCCCCCCACCAGGGCGACCGTGCCCTCCCCATAAACGGCCGGCAACTCCCCGAGGGTGTCCAACAAGAGAATTCCCACCGATCGCCACGGGTCCACGCCCTCGGGCCAGGTCCCTGAGGCACGGAGGAAGCCATGGCCCTGCTCCCTCAACAACTCAGCGACCGGCTGAAAGCGTTTGGGTTGGCGCGGCGCGAGGATCAGGCGCAAGGAAGGGTGATCTGAACGCAAGCGCATCCACGCTTCCAGCACCAGGGCTTCTTCGCCCTCCAAAGTGCTTCCGGCGACGAGGACCGGACTTTCCTGCCAGGCGCTCCGAAGGCCCTCCCAACGGGCTGCCAGGGGCGCCGGTGAAGGCAGATCGGCTTTCAGGTTGCCGCCGAGGGCGACCTTGGGGGCGCCCAGGGAACGGAAGGCGTCCGCAGATTCGGCATCCCTGGCCGCCACCAGGCTGAGCCTTTCCGCGGCCCTCTTGAGCCAGGGCCTTCCCAGTCCGCCCAAGCCGCTTTGACCGCTGCTGCGTGCCGTCAGCCGCCCATTCACGATGATCCGGGGGACTCCAAGACCCTCCAGTTGGCGCAGCAAATTCGGCCAGAGTTCCGTTTCCAGCGCGATGAACGCGCCGGGCGGAGTTCGCAGGAAAGGCCGCAAACCCTCCGGATCGTCCACTGGAAAGGCGCCGCCGCTCAGCAAGCCCCTGCCCTGGTCCCAGGCCGGGATGCGCTCGCCCAGCAGGGCCAGGCCGGCCGCGGTCCCCGTGGTGAGGTGGACCCGGTGCCGGGCCTCCAGCAATTTCTCCGCAAGGCCTTTCGCAAGGATCAATTCGCCCACGCTCACCGCGTGGAGCCAGACCCACCCCGGCTGGAGGTTTTCGGGGGGCGAGGCTTCCAGCCGCAACCGCCAGCCCAGGGGCAGTCCGCGCCGCAAAGCCCTCGCCCCCGCGGCGGCCAGGCTCACGAGTGCAATGTAGGCGGCGTCGGTTGAAGGCATCATGGAGGCAGGGTGGATGAATGATCGAAGTTCTCATCGTCACGGGTCCCTTGGGCTCTGGCAAGACCACAGCGGTGAATCGGCTGCTCAAACGCGAACTCGCGCAGGGACGCCGCGTGGCGGTGCTCATCAATGAGTTCGGATCCGTGGGCGTGGATGGCGCCCTGGTGGACGCCGAGCGCCCGGAGTTGGCGGACATCGCCAACCTCGTCAATGGCTGCGTCTGCTGCAGCCTCAGATCCGACGTGGTGGCGGCCCTGGCCGCATGGTGCGACCGGCCGACCGGGCCTAGGCCGGAGCGCGTGGTGATGGAAACCACGGGACTGGCGGATCCCACGGAGCTGCTGGATTTGGAACACGAGCCTGGGCTCCAGGGCCGGCTGCGGTTGGCGGGCTGCCTCACCATCGTGTCCTGCCTCGGCCCTTTGGACCACTTGCGGAATCGGGATCTGCTGCGCCGGCAGATCGCCCTCGCCAGCCTGGTGCACATCAGCAAAGCGGATCTGGACCCTTCCTTGGCCCTGGCTTGGGAGAGCGAGATCCGGCAGGCTTTTCCCCACCTCGAGCTGGCGCCATCCCGGCAGGGCGAGACGCCACCCGGCGCCCCGGACCCCTGGCTCGGGGATGTCCGGCCGTTGCCTGAAGGTTGGCTCAAGCCTGAAGGTCCGAGCTTCGCAGAAGCCCGCTCGCTCTCCATCCTGTGGGACCACCCCATCGATCCCGCGGCTCTGGAAGCGCTGTTTCAAGGCCCGCCCCGCGGGGGTGAACTGCTGCGCGCCAAGGGCATCTGCGCCTTCGACGGCTGGCCGGCCCGGAACGATGGCAGCGATCTCTGGACCTTCCAGATGGCCGATGGACGGCTGGAGGTGGCCCCGCTGCCCCAGCCATCCACAGGCGCTCCCGCGGCGAGGCTGGCCGTGGTCATCGGCATCGGGCTGGATGCGAATGCCTGGCAGAAAGCTTTGCGGGGAATGGAGCGCGCACCCTTGGGCTCAAGGAAAAAGGTCGTGCTCGGAACGTGAATCCAGCCGGTTCCGAAGCATTGCAGCCAATCCCGGAAGATGGCTCAGCGGCGGTTCTTGGGAAGCGGCGTGAGCCGGATGGTTTCCGGGAAGGGGAAGGTTGGATCCACTTCGAATTCCGACGGCACGCAGCCATCGTGGGTGATGCGGATTTTCCGCGCGCCCTCGGATGGGATGCCGAGACTCTGGATGGGGGTCTTCCCCATGGATTTTCCGTTGAGAAACACCTCGGCACCCTCGGGATCCGTCACGACGGAAACAGTGTAGGGCGGCAGTTCCAGCTTGATCGTTACCGCAGCCTCGCCTGCTTTGATCCGATAGGTTGTGGGCTCGAACCCGGCCAGTTCCAGCTTCAATTCTGAAGCGCCTTCCTTCAGCTCCACTTGGCTGAGGGGCGTTTCACCGAGGCTTTTCCCTTCCGAGTAGACCGTGGCGCCCGGCGGTTCGCTGAGGATGTCCACCCTCCGGGCCGGCTTCTTGGCAGTCTTCAGGAAGTAGCCGCCGACGCCGATTCCACCCAGCACCAGGATCGCGAGAAAGGCCACCAGCAGCCCTTTTCCGCCTTTCCGCGGCGCCGCGGCTGCGGGCTTCTGGACCGGCCCTGCGGCCAGGGCGTCCACCGCGGGCATCGTGGGGCTCTCGCTGCCGGGGGCCGGGGGCGGGCCGCCCATCTGGGCGAGGATTTCCGCCGCGGTGGGAATCTCGGGTTCCGGCAGCGGCTCCCCAAGGTCTTCCGGGCCCTCCTGGTCTTCCACCTGGTCGGCGAAGTCCCCCGAGGACTGCACCCCGGACTCAGGGAGGGGCTCGTACTTGAAGGATTCAACCGGGCCGGATTCCGTCAGCTTGGTGGAAATGAGCTCCTGGGATTTCGAGGGGGGGGCCGCCCTGAGGCCAGGCGAGGAGGGCGGGCCTCCTTGGGTGTTCACTGAAAAATCGAAGGTGCCGCTGTTCGGCCGGTTGCTTTCAATGTTGTCCAGCAGTTTTGCTTTCTGGTCGCTGGCGATGGGCGCCGCGCTGATCAGGGCCCACATGAAGCTGGCCAGATCGCGGTAGCGCTGGTTCGGATCCTTGGCCAGCGCCCGGAGGAAGACCTCCTGCAGTTTCGGATGCAGCGTCGCGGGCATTTTCGGGGCTTCGTGGACGATCCGATAGAGCGTTGTGCCCACGCTGGTGCCCTGGTAGGGCAAGGCCCCCGTGAAGACCTCGAAGGCGGTCACCGCGAAAGCGTAGCGGTCCGTGGCAGGGGATGGATCGCCGCCCACGAGCAGTTCTGGAGCTGTATAGGACGGTGTTCCGAAGACCATCCCGGCCGCCGTCAGCCTCGACTGGTCGCCCCGGGCGATGCCGAAATCCATCAGCTTGAACCGGCCTTCCAGGCTCACCAGCATGTTCTCGGGCTTGATGTCCCTGTGGATGATGCCGCCCTGCTCCGCCGCCTGCAGGGCCGCCATGCCCTGCAGCAGTAGCCGCAGCCCCACGTCCATGGGCAGGTTTTCCTTGATCAGGTGGGCCAGGCTCGCGCCCTGGATGTATTCCATGGCCAGGAAAGGCCCCATCTCCTTGTCCACGCCCACGTCATAGACGGTGATGATGTTCGGATGGTTCAGCTTCGCGCTGATCTCCGCTTCCCGCTTGAACCGCTCCATGGTGTTCGAGACATCCTCGCCGTTGTCCCGCATGGTCTTGATCGCCACGGACCGTTTCAGCAGCGGATCCAAAGCCAGGTACACGACGCCCATGGCTCCGCGTCCCAACACGCATTGGACCTCGTAGCGGCCAATTTTTTCGGGGTCCAGGGGCATGGGATGGAAATTCCTCAAGGGCTGCGTCGGTGGGATTCGGGTGACCGTACACCAGTATTGCAAAAATCCAGGACCATTGGAGAACCGCTGATAAAAAGGGTCCGGAAAGGCCGCCGCTCACGTTAATCTTGAGGGTTGGGGCCGAAATAGCCGGCCGGTTTCTGGGGTATCCATGCTTGCGGTTCAAAATGTCACCATGCGCTATGGCGCGAAGATCCTGTTCGAAAATGTGAACACCACCTTCAATCCCGGCAACCGCTACGGCCTCACCGGCCCCAACGGGTCGGGCAAGTCCACCTTCATGAAGATCCTCGCCGGGGAACTGGAGCAGCAGACGGGCATCGTGCAGCGGCCGCGCAAGCTGGGCATTCTCCGCCAGGACCAGTTCGCCTTCGACCAGTTCAGGGTCATCGACACCGTGATCATGGGCAACAAGGCGCTCTGGAAGGCCCTGGAGGAGCGGGACGCGATCTATGCCAAGGAAGAGATGACCGATGAGGACGGGATGCTCCTCGGCGAGCTGGAGGGCATCGTGGGCGATGAGGACGGCTACACCGCCGAAGCCGACGCGGCGATCCTGCTGGACGGGCTGGACATCCCCGAGGCCATGCACGAACGCAAGATGAGCGAGCTGCAAGGCGGCCAGAAGGTCCGCGTGCTGCTGGCCCAGGCGCTCTTCGGCCATCCCCAGGCCCTGCTGCTGGACGAGCCCACCAACCACCTGGACCTGGAATCCATCCACTGGCTCAAGGAATTCCTCTGCCACTACGACGGAACCGTCATCGTCATCTCCCACGACCGGCATTTCCTGAACGCGGTCTGCACCCACATCGCAGACATCGATTTCCAGACCATCATCCAGTACACCGGCGGCTACGACGACATGGTGATGGCCAAGACCCAGACGCGCTCCCGCATCGAGGCCGACAACGAGCAGCGGGAGAAGAAGATCGCGCAGCTGAACGAATTCATCGCGCGGTTCGCCGCCGGAACGCGCTCCTCCCAGGTGAACAGCCGGCGCAAAGAAGTGGAGCGCCTGGCGCCCAGCGAGCTGTCGCGTTCGAACATCCAGCGGCCCTTCATCAAATTCGAGCAGAAGCGCCCCAGCGGGAAGCACCTGCTTGAATTCGAGAAGGTGAAGAAGGGCTATGACGGCCTGGAGGTCATCACGGGCTTCTCAGGCACCATCATGCGCGGCGAAAAAGTCGCCATCATGGGCCGCAACGGCGTGGGCAAGTCATCGCTGCTGAATGCCCTGCTGGCTGGGGCCACGGGCGTGACGGAGCCCAACCTGAAGCTGGACGCCGGCACGGTGCGATGGGGGCATGAGGCGCAGGTGGGCTACTTCGCCCAGGACTTCCGGGAAAGCATTCCCTCCGGCTGGACCATGGTGGACTGGCTGCGGCAGTTCGATCCGGACGCCACCATCGAGCAGATCCGCGGCGTGCTGGGCCAGATGCTCTTCCGCGGCGAGGAAGGCACCAAGAAAACCGAAGTGCTTTCAGGCGGCGAAGCCTGCCGGTTGATGTTCTGCAAGCTCATGCTCCAGAAACCCAACGTGCTGGTGCTGGACGAGCCCACCAACCACCTGGATCTGGAGGCCGTGGTGGCCCTCAACATGGCCCTCCAGAAATACGAAGGCACCTTGCTGTTGGTGACCCACGACGAAGATCTCATCGACGAGGTCGCCACCCGGATC
The DNA here is from genome assembly GCA_016720465.1 of Holophagaceae bacterium. NCBI lineage: Bacteria > Pseudomonadati > Acidobacteriota > Holophagae > Holophagales > Holophagaceae > Holophagaceae bacterium. The sequence continues at coordinate 1,598,138 of JADKKO010000004.1, read as the reverse complement.
TGGCACTTCGATGGACACAAGATCACGGATTTCCACGGCGCCTACGAGGAATTCCTGACGAAGGCATGAGCTCAAGGATTCCCTCGGTTTCCACTATTCAATGCAATGAAAAGGGCCTCGCGAGAGGCCCTTTTCATTGATGGCGATGGTTTTATTATTTGTTCGCCTTGGGGGCGGCCGTGGTTGCGGCGGCCGGAGCGGCGGCATCAGCAGCAGCCTTCTTGCGGCGCGGACCGCCCGTGCGGGTGTAGTCAGGCGCGGTCTCGGTCTTGCCCGTGACGCGGAACTTCGAACCGTCCTTGAAAGTCACGTCGGTGCGGCGGTTCAAGGCGCGGCCTTCCTTGGTGTTGTTGTCGCCGATGGGCTCGTCGAAGGCACGGCCTTCGATCTTCGCGCCATCCAGGTTCAGGCCGTTTCCTTTGAGCATGTGGGCGACGTTCTGGGCGCGCTTCACGGAAAGCGTTTCATTCCACTTGCGGGAACCGCGGCTGTCGGTGTGTCCGATGACGGAGGTGACGCTGGGATCGACGACGCTCTTGTATTTCTCGGCCCAGCCCTTGACCGCTTCCACGGCGGCCTTGTTCGCCACGAACTTGTTGGTGCCGAAATGCACTGTCAGGCTCTGCACGTCGACCTTGGGGGCTGGCGGCGGCTCAACAGGCTTGGCCTGGGTGGTCTCGGTGACAGGAGCCGGCGCGGCTTCGGCCGGGGTCGGCGCGGGCGCGGCCACCGGAGCCGGGGCGGCTTCTTCCTTGGGCGGGACCGGAGCCATGGCAGCAGGCTTGGCGCAATTGGCGCGGCCGAAACGGATGCCGCCGACCAGGGCCACCTGGAAGGTCGGGAAATGGCCGCGGGTCAGGCTTTCGGGGCCCTGCACGCGGGAGCGGTGTCCCGCCGGGAAGGTGTTGGTCAGGACGACGAGATCCTGGTAGTAGTTCTGGTCGTTGACTTCGATCTTGCCCAGGGCGCCGGCGACTTCCAGGCCCAGGAAGGGCTGGGTTTTCTTGCCGTCGTCCCAGACGTAGCGGACCATGCCGCGCACCCAGGGGCGCCAGGCCTTGTCTTCGGTCGGAGTGCCCCAATCGCCGGTGGCGCGCATGGAATCGAAGCGCTCATCGACGCCGACACCCCACTCCCAGCGGCGGCGGGGTTCGTTGCTGCCGAAGCGGGCCATCACGCCGATTTCCGCCTGGGAGCGGTGCTTGAGGTCGAAAGGCGCTTTCTGCCCGTATTTGATGGTTACATCGCTAGAAGCGCGATAACCGGCCGAAAAAAGCACCGAACCCCAGGATGTGCAGATGGGATCGATCGCGAAGCGGATGCCGAAGCCCGTGCTGGGATCAGCGCCGGCCTTGAAGCCGCCAAGGGGGCCTTTCACATCGGCGCTGCCATAGCTCATTTGATCGAGCTGAAGCTGAACTTCCCAGGGCCAACCCTTAGACGGAGTCTGGGTGCCGGTATCGCCTCCGGCCGCAAACAGCCCGACCGAGGCACCGAGGGGAAGAATCCAACGCGTGAGTGATGCCATATCAATCCTCCATAAATTAGACTTCGTGCCCATGAGCATAGCCTCGTGCTGGGATAGGAACAAGAGTTTCAGAAAAAAACTTTATTCCTGAAGATGGGATCGAAGTTCAACCATTTCATCTCGATAGCCCTGTTGTAAACCCTCTCGCTGCCATGGACACCGGGGAAACCTTGCGCTTTAGCACGACCTGCCCCCCTAGGAATTTCTCGACGTCCAAAAAGGGTGAAAACGAAAAAATCGCGGAATCCGCCGGACGATCCCGGCTCTTTCATCTAAATATCCGGTCTGAAAAATACGATCGCAATGAATGGTGGTCCCGGCGCGACTTGAACGCACGACCTATCGCTTAGGAGGCGATTGCTCTATCCACTGAGCTACGGGACCCGCTTCACCACTGCATCTGCAATCATGATACACACAAGCCGGCGGGATCTTGAATGGTCGTTCCAAAATAACTTTTCAGCCGCAGCGCCAGATCAACAAAAGTCGCTGTTATGGAACATCCAGGAAGGAAAAGGTTATTTTGAAACGGCCTTCGGCGGATCGAGAAGGCCCCACCCAGGCTCGGAGCCGCGTATTCTCATCAAGAGTCATTTTCATTGAAAAGGAGCATGTCCATGCCGGTCGCCCTCATCACTGGGATCACGGGTCAAGATGGGAGTTACCTAGCAGAACTGCTGCTATCAAAGGGCTACCAGGTGCATGGCATCGTCCGGCGGGCCTCGTCGATCAACACCGACCGCATCGACCATCTGTATGTGGATCCCCACCAGCAGTCGCAGTTCCATCTCCACTACGGGGACCTTTCGGACGCCGGGGCGCTGCGCAATGTGCTGGACGAGGTCCAGCCGGACGAGATCTACAACCTGGGCGCCCAGAGCCACGTGCGTGTGAGCTTCGACCAGCCCGAATACACCGTCGATGTGGTGGCCGTTGGCGTGGTCCGGCTGCTGGAATCCATCCGCAACTACCAGAAGCACAACCAGAAGCAGATCCGCTTCTACCAGGCCAGCAGCTCCGAGATGTTCGGCTCCGCCAAGCCGCGCCAGCACGAGGGCACTCGGTTCGAACCGCGCAGCCCCTACGCCTGCGCCAAGGTCTACGCCCACTACCAGGTCATCAACCACCGCGAGAGCTATGGGCTGTTCGCGTGCAACGGCATCTTGTTCAACCACGAAAGCCCGCGCCGCGGCGAGACTTTCGTCACCCGAAAAATCACCCGCGCCGCCACGCGCATCAAGCTTGGATTGCAGGAAAAACTCTTCCTCGGAAACCTCGACGCGAAGCGCGACTGGGGCTTCGCCGGGGACTACGTGGAGGCCATGTGGCGCATGCTGCAGCAGGACCAGGCCGATGACTACGCGGTGGCCACGGGCTCATCTATTTCCATCCGGGCCTTCCTGGACCTCGTCTTCGAAAAACTGGATCTGGACTGGCAGAAATACGTGGAAGTGGACCCGCGCTATTTCCGTCCTGCGGAGGTGGACCATCTCGAGGGCGACCCCTCGAAAGCCCGGCGGATCCTAGGCTGGGAACCCAAGACCGATGTCAAGATGCTGGCCGGTATGATGGTGGATTCCGATCTGCGCATCGCGGAGAAGGAACTCCTGCTGAAGAACGCCGGGCATGGCGGAACCGGCCGTGGCGGCTACCGCTGATCAAGCGCCGCCGCGGACCAGGGCCCGGTTCTTCAGGAACCAGTCGTAGGAAAGTCGGATTCCATCGGAAAGGGTGGTCCTGGCTTTCCACCCGAGGGCGTTCAGGCGGGAGACATCCAGCAGTTTCCGGGGCGTGCCATCCGGCATGCTCGAATCCCAGGCGATGCGGCCGGTGAAGCCCGTCACCTGCGCCACCAGCTCCGCCAGCTCACGGATGCTCAGATCCTCGCCCGTGCCGACATTCAGGAACTGTTCGCCGTCGTAGTGGCGCATCACGAAAAGGCAGGCATCCGCCAGGTCATCCACGAACAGGAATTCCCGCCTCGGCGAGCCTGTGCCCCAAAGCATCACTTCGGGAGCGCCCGTTTCCTTGGCATCGTGGAATTTCCGCAGCATGGCCGGCAGCACATGGGAATTCTCAAGATCGAAGTTGTCCCCGGGCCCATAGAGATTGGTGGGCATCAGGCTGATGGCGTTGAATCCGTACTGCCTGTGGAAGGCCTGGCACATCTTCAGGCCGGTTATTTTAGCCACCGCGTACCATTCGTTCGTGGGTTCCAGCGCGCTGGTCAGCAGGCAGTCCTCGGTCATGGGCTGCGGCGCGAGTTTCGGGTAGATGCAGGATGAGCCGAGATCGAGGAGTTTGCGCGCGCCGAACCGGTGGGCCGCGTCGATCACCAGCGCCTGGATCAGGATGTTGTCGCGTATGAAGTCCGCAGGATAGGTGCCATTGGCGTGGATCCCGCCGACCTTGCCCGCCACCAGGAACACGTATTCCGGCCGCTCCCGCTCGAAAAAAGCATTGAGTGCCGCCTGGTCGGTCAGATCGAGCTCGGCCCGCCCGGGCGTCAGCAGGTTCGCGAATCCATCCGTCCGCAGCCGGTTGACCACCGCTGAACCGACCAGACCGCCGGCTCCGGCGATGAAGATCCGAGATTGAGCATCCATGCAATTCCCCTCGCTCCGATAAGCGATGCTATCTGATTCCAGCCAAGCCCGGGCCGGGCCTGGAGCTGCATCCAAATTTCCAAGGAAATCCAACAAATGCTGGACTGCAATTCTTATCTTTTTACGGTAATGTTGACTGTTTAAGTCAGATTTGGAGACCCCCTTGGTCAATCGCCTCGTCGTACTACCCAACGATGCCGCCTCGGCCCGGTTCGACACCTGGGTGGCGGACATCGACGCCCGCATCCGCGATCCCAGGACCGACCGCAACGAGCTTTGCATCGAGCTATGCAGGGGGTTCTACGGCATGCCCGGCGCGCCGCGCAACATCACCGAAGAAATCATGCTGCTCAATTTCGATCCGCGGAACGCCACCTTGGAAGCGGAGTACTACAGCGAGCTGGTGCTGGCGAAATGGGATCCGATCAAGCCGCTGATCTGGCTTTGGCAGATGTTCGACAATTCGCCCCTCAACGCGAACGTCTGGCTCGGCCTGAAATTCCGGTCCATGCTCGCGCAGCACATCTTCAAGAGCTGTGGCCAAGGCGTGAAGTTCTTCACAGGCGTCGAGTGGAGTTTCGGATACAACATCAGCATCGGCGACGGGGTGTTCATCCACCGTTTCGTGCTCCTGGATGACCGCGGCACCATCACGATCAAGGATGGGGCCAGCATCAGCGACTATGCCAACATCTACAGCCACTGGCATGACCTGGTGGAACCGAAGATCGTGAACCTGGGCGACACGGTGATCGGCGTGGGCGCGCGGGTGGCCTACCACGCCACGGTGCTGAGCGGAACGCAGGTCGGCGATTGGGCCATGGTGGGCGCTTTCGGCCTCGCCACCAAGGATGTCCCCGACTACAACGTGGCCATCGGCCTGCCCGCCCATCCCCGGCGCCTCAAGCCCAATGCGCCGGACGACGTGGCCGCTCGGCATCCCAAGCTGGAACGGTAGGCAGGTTTGGGGTTGCGTGTCTTGAACCCTGCGGCATTTTGTTCGCATTGCGCCCCGAGTGCTTCGGTCAGCGGGGCGGGGTCACTCCGTCTCGATGCGCTCCATTGATGATGTTGCTGCGCGAATAGGCGAAGTTGCCGGTGTTGCGGTCCCAGAATCCGCCAGTGATGTAGTTCGCATCCTTCGAAAAAACGAACTGGAACTTGTTGACGATGCCGGAAGCGGCATCCCGCCAGGTTCCGGTGAGCACGTTGGGGGCCGTGAAATCGCCCTGGATGCCGTATTCCGCTGTCACGTGGCTGCCGCTCTGGCGGAAGTTCAGGCGCCTGTTGATGAAGGACGCGTTCCATTTCCCGGAGATGTTGATCGGATTCGAGAAAGGCCCATCTGGATTCTGGACATCCTTTCCCCCATCTGTGCCCACGCGCGTCAGCGTGATTTCCGCGCTCCCTCCGTTCGGACTGATGCTCACGCCGTAGATGGTGGAGCCGGTGATCGGGAGTTTGAGCCGGTTGTACCACTTGTTGTGCCAGAAGGAGACGATCTCATTGCCTTCGACCCGCCACGTGGCATGGGCCTCAGCGTTATTCGGCGCAGTGACCGTGCCATCCCCGTGGTACACATGGATGTCCGTGAACATCCCCGACGTGTGGTGATAGGTCCAGGTGCCGACTATGGATCCGGCAGTCGGCGAGGCATCCGTCGGTCCCTTCGTCGGCACGCCGCCCACGCGTGTCAGCGTGACGGCGGCGCGCGCACCGGTGGGGCTGATGCTCACTCCAGAGATGGCGGAGTTGACGATCGGGAGTTTGAGCCGGTTGTACCACTTGTTGTGCCAGAAGGAGACGATCTCATTGCCTTCGATCCACCACTTGGCATGTGCCGCAGCGGAACTCGGCGCCGTGACCGTGCCATCCGCATGGTAGACGTGGACGTCGGTGAAGGACCCCTGGCGGTAGGTCCACGTGCCGACGATGGATTCGGCGGCCGGTGGCGCCGTCTTCGGTTCGCTGCCGATGCGCGTCAGCGTGACGGCCGCACGCACGCCGGTCGGGCTAATGCTCACGCCGGAGATGGCGGAGTTGGCGATGGGGAGCTTGAGCCTGTTGTACCACTTGTTGTGCCAGAAGGAGACGATCTCATCGCCTTCGATCCACCACTTGGCATGTGCCGCAGCGGAACTCGGCGCCGTGACTGTGCCATTCGCATGGTAGACGTGGACGTCGGTGAAGGACCCCTGGCGGTAGGTCCACGTGCCGACGATGGATTCGGATGCATGGGAAAAAAGGCCGCAGGTGGAAACCAGGGCCGAAAATATCGCCAATTTCCAGAAATTCATGCGGTTCTCCTTTTCTCAACATCCGTGTGGAATTGATTCTTGGGCTTCCGGATGGTTCGCATGGGTGGATTCTTGGTTCCTGATACGCCCTCTATCTGCTCCCGTCAAGGAAAAGGCGGGCCTTCCTGAAGCACGGGACTCGACATGAATGCAATCGCCAAAGATCAGTCGGATCGGAAATAAAAATGAGTCAACAGCGATGAAGGGGATGAAAGCAGGCAGGGGCTTGGTTCTTATCGCCTGCATCCCTATTGATTTTCCTTGTCCTGGTTCATCGCCGATCGGATGGCGCGAGCTTCTTCGGGACTTGGGACCGATTTAAAGCCCCCACCTCGATAACCGCGCATCCGCCCAGGCTTTCCAGCCGCCCTGGACCCGCCCCCCGGCTTCGCAATGCCCGGCACCGCGCACCACCGTTAGATCCGGATGATGGCGCGCGATCATTTGCACGCCATCGAGCGGCGTGATGTGGTCGGTGTCCCCCGCGAGCAGCGCGATGGGCGTGCGCAGACCGGCGCTGGCAATCAGGGGGGACACGCGATCAGGGTCGAATCGCGCGGTGCGGGCTGCGCGGAATATCGCAATTGCTTCCGCCGGCTTCGCCAACGATTCAATCCAACCAAGTGTGCCTTTCAGGTGATTGCTCGCGGAATCCCTCAGATCCTTGTAGGGAGACTCCAGCAAGGCCCCGGCAAGCGGTCCGCCTGACTTTTCGAGGTCCGCCAAGGCAAGCAGGCCGACCCCTGCGCCCATGCTGGTTCCCACGATCAGGATCCGGCGGCGGGGGATGCCCTGGCTTTCCAGGAATCCCTCGACGCGAACCACGTCCTGCCGTTCCCAGGCGCCGAGGGTTGAAGGGATTTCGGGATGCCGGTCCCGGCCGCGGAAGGTGAACACCACCGCATCCCAGTCCGGCAGATCCCTCGCCCGCGAAGCGCTTCCCCAGGCGTCATCCCCGAAGCCGTGCAGGATGATGGCGACGCCCTTGGAGTGGAGGCGGTGCAGCCACCAGACTTCCAATGGCGCCGCTTCGCCACCAGGGATTTCATGCCTCGACCAGCGGCTCCCGTCCTCGGCGATCGTTCCGCGGATGCGCTCCCGCTCGGCATCGGCGCGTTGCGGCATGGGACCCTTGAGCAGGTGGTCCGGCAGCGCGAATCCCGCGCCCACCGTGAGCCCCGCCCAGAGTAGAAGGAGCGATAGAAAAAACCGGAGGGCCAGGCGCATGGATGGCCTACGGGGCGTGCGAACAACGGATTAGAGTCAACAAGTCTGGACCTCGCGCCGGCCCCCGCCGAAGAAACGATGCTTCCCCGCTCTCTTTTTTCTGGATCGAACCGCCTGCTGGATTGACCGGCATCCCCGTCGCCAGCGGACATGGGAGTTCGAAGGCCCTTGAGCCTATGATGTGGATCATTCCCCACCCGAAGGCCTCCAATGGGTTCCAAACCGCACTCTGACCGAGCCATCCTGCGCCTGATGAATTTCTGGCCGAGCTGGTTGACGCCCCAAGGCCTCACCCTGGCCCGGACCGAGGAAGAACGGAATGCCCAGGCCGTGGAGCGGCGATTCCAGTACCACGGGTTCCAGGTGCCGATCCTCCGGGCCCTGGCCCTCGTGTTCCTGACGCTGATGGTGATCCTGCATACCGACACAGGCGGAGGATCGGGTCTGCATCGGGGGCTCCGTTTTTTTCTTCCAGCCTTCACCTACTGGGCCCTCAGTTTCGCCCTGGTCCGCAAGTTCTACCGGAGGGTCGGCTTCCTGGATCTGGGAAGGGTCGTGGCCGGCCTGGATGTCCTGGCGGTGCTGCTCGCCATCCATGTGACCGGCAGCGGCAAGAGCCTGCTGCTGCCGGTGATGCTGATCCCCATCTCCTTCCTCGCCCTGACCTCCTTCCGGATCGCCCTCATCGCCTCGGTGGTCCTTCCCATCCTGTACTTGGCCTACATGGGGCTTTTCGGCCACTCCTACACCTGGGGGGCCGAGATCACGAAGGCTTTCATCCTGCTGTTTTCCGATATCTTCCTCACCCTCACGTCGCTGGTGGTCCACAGCTGGCGGGCCAGGCTCAACGAAGCCCTCGACATCTCCAGGGACCTCATCCAGCAGCTCGAGGACCGGGGCGCCGAGTTGGCCGAGTCCAAGGTCAAGGCCGAACAGGCCTCCCTGTCGAAAAGCGTATTCCTCTCCAACATGAGCCATGAACTGCGGACTCCGCTGAACGCGATCCTCGGCTACTCCCAGCTTTTGAGGCGGCGCAACCTGGAACCGGACATGGAGGAACAGCTCGGCCGGATCCAGCGTTCCGGAGAGCACCTCCTCGGCCTCATCAACGACGTGCTGACCATCTCCAAGATCGAGGCCGTCGGGATCACGGCCACGCCCGCGCCCTTCAGCCCGGCGGACCTGTTCCGCAGCCTGGAGGACATGATCCGCATCCGGGCCCAGGACAAGGGGATCGCCTTCTTGATGGAGCTGCGGACGGCATTCCCGGAATGGGTGCTCGGCGACGAGAACAAGCTCCGCCAGGTGCTGATCAACCTGCTCGGCAATGCGGTCAAATTCACGAAGCAGGGCCATGTGCGCCTGGCGGCCACCTACGCGGACGGCCGGGCGCATTTCCTGGTGGAGGACACGGGCCCTGGCCTATCCAGCGAGGAAATCGAAGCCATGCTCTTCCATCGTTTCTCCCAGACCGATGCCGGACGGAAGGCCAGCGAAGGCACAGGATTGGGCCTGAATATCAGCCAGGCCATCGCCCGGGCGCTGGGCGGGGAGATCCAGGTTGAAAGCGAAGTGGGCCAAGGCACGCGCTTCGGATTCGAGATTCCCCTGCCTCCAGAAAGCCTTCCCGCAACCGATCCTAAACCATCGACCGCCAAGGTGGCGGGCGTCCTTGCGCCCGGGCAGGAACCTCCGCGCATTCTGGTGGTGGATGACCGAGAAGAGAACCGTGACTTGCTGAGGCGGATCCTTGAAGAAGCCGGGGCGGTTCCGATCCTCGCGGCGGACGGATCTTCGGCCCTCGACGCCATCCAGGAATTCCGCCCGGACCTGGTCTTCCTCGATATCCGGATGCCGGGGATGGATGGTTTCGAGGTCCTCCAGCGGATCCGGAAGCAGGAATCCGGACCCTCCGGAGAGCCGCCGCAGCGGCTTCCCGTGGTGGCTCTGACGGCCAGCGTCCTCGACCACGAACGGGATGCGGTCATGGCCAGGGGCTTCGATGAATACATCCGGAAACCATTCCAGGTGTGGGAAATCACGGACTGCATCAGCCAATTCCTGGGCCTCCGCTTCATCCCTCGCGCGGCGGAGCAGCCCTCCATCGAGTCCGCCCTTCCTGCGCGGTCCCTGTCAGAGTCCACCCGGAAAGACCTGCTGGCCGCCATCGAGATCGGAGATTTGGATGAGGCCTTGAGGATCCTGGATGCGGTCGAGGACCAGGACGCCGCCAGGCCGCTCCGGGATCTGGCGAAAAAGTACCGGTTCGAATCCTTGAAGGATCTGCTGTCCCAGGAGCGCCCATGCTGACCCCAACCCCCGACATCCTGATCGTGGATGACAATCCCAATAATCTGGATCTCCTGGCCGGACTGCTGAAAGAGCAAGGCTGCCGGGTCCGCGCGGCGCCCTCGGGAAGGATGGCCATCAAAGCCGCGGAAACGTCTCCCCCGGAACTGGTGCTCATGGACATCTCCATGCCGGAAATGGATGGCTACGAAGCCTGCGCAGCCCTGAAGGCCCACCCAGCCCTGTCGAAGATCCCCGTGATCTTCTTGAGTGCCCTCGACGAACCCCTGGACAAGGTGCGGGCCTTCCAGGCGGGAGGGAGCGACTACATCCCGAAGCCATTCCAGATCGAAGAAGTCGTCGCGCGGGTGGAGCACCACATCCGCTTCAGCCGGCTCCAACGGGAGATCGAAGCCCAGAATGCGAAGCTCCTGGATGCGAATCTGAAGCTCAAGGAGATCAACGACATCAAGGCCGACATGAACGCCATGCTGGTGCACGACCTCAAGTCCCCGTTGAAATTCTGGCAGACCCTGCTGGATTGCCTGAGCGAAGCGCAGCCCGTGCCCGGCGAAATCGTGAAAGCCTCCATCCAATCCATCGAGAAGGTGAACACCCTGCTTTCGGAGATGCTCGAAGTCTTCCACTTCGAGAGCGGGGATGTGCTCTTTGAATCGGTTCCCATCGTTCCCGCGGACCTGGTGCGGCGGGTTGTCGAAGCACACACCTACCTGGCGGCGCAAAAAGGCGTGCGGGTGGAATGGACCGCCCACGGCGAGCCCCGGCCCATCCAGGGCGACCCGGTCAAACTTGAAAGGGCTCTCGCCAACCTGCTCGGCAACGCCATCAAGTTCACGCCCAAGGGGGGCCGCGTCACGGTGGAAGCCGCGACCGAGACCGGCGCCGGCGTGGACGCCGGCCTGCAATGGACCACATTCAAAGTGGTGGATTCGGGTCCTGGCATCCCGCCCGAGGAACTGCCCTACATCTTCGATGCCTACCGCCATGCCCGGCGGCGGAGCGCCGGAGAGGGCGTCGGCCTCGGCCTGGCCATCGTGCAGAACATCGTGGCCACCCACAAAGGCCGCGTACTCGCCCAGAGCCAGCTCAACCTGGGGAGCTCGTTCACGATCATGCTGCCCTGCTGAGAACGAACAGCGGTGCCTGTCCAACCTCGATACCGTCCTTTTGCAGCTATGAAGCCACGCCCGGCCTAAACCCTTGCCAAGGCCTGGAATGCCTCCAGGAAATCGCTGGCCTGGGGCAGCACTTCATCTTCGAGGTGTGGATTGTACGGGACCCAGGTATCCTTCGCGCCCAATCTGCGCACAGGCGCATCGAGATCGAAGAACAGTTCGTCAGCGATGCGCGCGGCGATCTCGGCGCCGTAGCCCCAAGAGAGCGTATCTTCGTGGGCGACGATGACGCGGTGGGTTTTCTTCACGGTCTCCACGATGGCATTCCAGTCGTAGGGATTCAGTGACCGCAGGTCGATGATCTCGACGTGGAGGCCTTCTTTCTCGGCTTCGCGGGCGGCCTGGACAGCGCGGTACACGGTGCAGCCATAGGTGATCACGGATAGATCTTTTCCCTCGCGCACGGTGCGGGCTTTGCCGAAAGGGATCATGAAGTCCCCGTGGGCCTCGGGCCCCTTGTTGTGGGTCTGGCGGTAGAGGTGTTTGGGTTCCAGGAAGAGCACGGGATCATCGCAGCGGATGGCGGTGCGCAGCAGGCCCGCGGCGTCCAGCGCCGTGCTGGGGTAGATGACGCGCAGGCCCGGGATGTGGGTGAAGGTGCTTTCGCCGCACTGGGAATGGTAGGTGGCGCCACCCATCAGGTAGCCCGCGATGGGGACACGGATGACCATGGGGCATTTGAAGGCGCCGTTGCTCCGCCAGCGGATGTTGGGCAGCTCATCGCGGAGCTGCTGCATGGCGGGCCAGATGTAGTCGAAGAACTGGATCTCCACCACGGGTTTGAAACCTCGCGCCGCCAATCCGATGGCGCGGCCCACGATGGTGGCTTCGGCCAGGGGCGAGTTGTAGACACGATTGGCGCCGAAGGCCTTCTGCAATCCGTGGGTGGCCTTGAACACGCCGCCCTTCCCTTTCACTTCTTCGAGAACCTCAGCGCGGGTGGCATCGGCCACGTCCTCGCCGAACACCAGGATGCGCCCGTTCCGGGCCATCTCCTGCTTCATCACATGGTTCACGGAATCAATGAGCGTCTTGGGTCCGCTCTTCTCCTCGATGCTGGCTTCGGTATCGAAAGCCGCTGAACACGGGTCCACATCCTCGCTGTAAAGGTGCTGGAGATAGCTTCCGCTGGCAGGCACTGGAGCCTTCTCGGCGGCCTCCCAGGCAAGGTCGACTTCCATCTGGATTTCGGCCTTGATCTGCTCCAGATCCGCTTCGCTGACATCGCCTGATTCCACGAGCTTGTTCGCATAGGTGAGCACAGGGTCGCGCAGGGCTTCCTCGTGGCGCTGGCTGGAGGACTTGTAGAGACCTTCGTCATCGGACAGCGAGTGGCTGTAGGGGCGGATCACCTGGGCGCGCACCAGCGCCGGGCCTTTGCGCGCCCGGGCATGGTCGATGGCCCGCTTCATCGCATCGTAGCTTGCCAGCGGATCGCAGCCATCCACATCATCCACGATGAGCAGGCCGTGCGGCTCATAGCCCTTGAGCAGGGCCGCGACATTGCCGCCGGGATACTGGACTTCGCTGGGAACCGAAATGGCGTAGCCGTTGTCTTCCACCAGGAAAACCACCGGCAATTTCAGGTTCACTGCATTGCTGATGGCTTCCCAGAATTCACCCTGGGAACAAGTTCCATCCCCGGTGGTGGTGAGCACCACTTCATCCGAGTGGATGCCCATTTCCTGCAGCAGGTTGCAGGCCTCGGCCCGGATGATGGCCTCGGCGGCGCCCACGGCCTGCAGGAACTGGGATCCAGTGGGGCTCGATGTGGTGAAGATGTTGAGGTTTTTCTCGCCCCAATGGCTGGGCATCTGCCTGCCGCCGCTGGAGGGATCATCGGCGCTGCCCACGCTGCCCAGGAACATCTGTTCTGCCGTGTAGCCCAGGCCATAGCTCAGCGCGCGGTCCCGATAGTAGAAGAAGAACCAGTCGTAGCCAGGCCTCATCAGCATGGCCGCCGCGGCCTGGACCGCCTCGTGGCCCACGCCGTTGATCTGGAAGAAGACCTTGTTCTGCCGCTTGCCGATGATCTCCTTGTCGTCGATGCGGCGGGCTGCGTAGATCGTGCGGAAGAGCGCGATGCGCTGCTCCCGGGTGAGGGCGTCCGAAGGCTGGCCGACAGGTTTGCCAGCCATGGCCGGCTGGGTGCTGATGGGGCTGGCAGGTCGGGTCAAGGGACCTCCGATTGGGGCGTCAGCAGGATATGGAGAATCCCCAAACTATCATGTATGGCGCGGTTTTCCGAGGCAGAAAACCCCGCCTGACATGGTAAGTTTATGGATTCGCCTGGTGCCCGATGAAAACCATCCAAGAGATCCGAGCCATCCACGATCTGCCCTTCCCCGAGCTCCTGTACCGGGCAGCGACGGCGCACCGCCAGAATTGGGATCCCAATGACATCCAGTTCTGCACCTTGGACTCCATCAAGACCGGGGCATGTCCTGAAGATTGCGCCTACTGCCCCCAGAGCGCCCGGTACAACACAGGCCTGAAGGTCGAACCCCTGAAGGATGTGAAGTCAGTTTTGGATGGAGCTGCGTTGGCCAAGGCCAATGGCTCCACCCGCTACTGCATGGGCGCGGCCTGGCGCGAAGTGAAGGACGACCGCAATTTCGACGCTGTGCTGGAGATGGTCCGCGGGGTATCCGGCATGGGCATGGAAGTCTGCGTGACCCTCGGCATGCTCAACGCGCCCCAGGCCAAGCGGCTCAAAGAGGCCGGCTGCAAGGTCTACAACCACAACATCGACAGTTCCAAGGATTTCTACGAAACCATCATCTCGACTCGGAAGTTCGATGAGCGGCTGGCGACCATCGCCGCTGTGCGCGAAGCCGGACTTGAAGTCTGCTGCGGTGGCATTGTCGGCATGGGCGAGACCGTGGACCATCGCATTCATTTCCTGCACGAGCTCACCGAGATGGATCCCGTCCCAGAGAGCATCCCCATCAACCATCTCGTGCCCGTGGCAGGCACGCCCCTGGCGGATCTCCCGCCGGTGCCGCCCCTGGAATTCATCCGCATGATCGCCACAGCGCGGATCCTGTTTCCCAAGAGCCGCATCCGCCTCAGCGCCGGGCGCACGGCCATGAGCGACGAGATGCAGGCCCTGGCGTTTTTCGCGGGCGCCAACAGCCTTTTCACCGGCGACAAGCTGCTCACCACGCCCAATCCCGGCGAATCCCACGACCACCGTCTGCTGGAAGCTCTTGGTATGCGGATCGAAGGCGCGGCGGTTTGAAAAAACACCACACGGAGGGTAGCTGAGCAGCGGAGGGAAGCTGAGAAAAACACTTTTGTTCCTCCGCTGCCCTCCCCTCCTCCGCTTCCCTCCGCGTAGTCGCATTTTTTTATTGTTAGGAACACTCGATGCGTGAAATGGACAAGGCCTTCGATTTCAAGACAGCGCAGGAGCGCTGGTACGCGACCTGGGAGGCCGCGAGGACCTTCGAGGCCAAGCCCGCCAGCGGCAGGACGCCCTTCTCCATGTCCCTGCCGCCGCCCAACATCACCGGCAACCTGCACATGGGCCACGCGCTGGCCTACTCGCTGCCGGACGTCATGGCGCGCCTCAAGCGGGCCCAAGGCTTCGATGTGGCCTGGATTCCCGGCGTGGACCACGCGGGCATCGCCACGCAGATCATCGTGGAACGCCAATTGAAGGCCGAGGGCACCGACCGCCACGCCCTGGGCCGCGAAAAGTTCCTGGAGCGCATCTGGTCCTGGAAGGAACAGAACCAGGCCGATATCGAGAACCAGCTGCGGCGCCTTGGCGCCAGTCTGGACTGGACCCGCAAGCGCTTCACCATGGACCCGGACCTGAACCGCGCCGTGCGCAAGGTGTTCGTGGAAGCCTTCCGCCAGGGCCGCATCTACCGCGGCCCGCGCATGATCCAGTGGGATCCGGTTTCGCAGACGGCCCTCAGCGATCTCGAAGTGAAGCATGTCGAACGCAACGGACATCTCTGGCACATCAACTACCCTTTCGCCGACGGCAGCGGCCACCTGACCGTCGCCACGACCCGGCCCGAAACCATGCTCGGCGACACCGCCGTGGCGGTGCATCCCGATGACGAGCGGTACACGCACATCGTCGGAAAGATGGTGCGACTGCCCCTCACTACCCGAGAGATTCCGGTGGTCGCCGACGCCTTCGTGGAACGTGATTTCGGCACCGGGTGCGTGAAACTGACACCGGCCCACGACCCCAACGACCATGCAGCGGGACTACGGCTGCAACTGCCTTCCATCGCAGTCATCGGCTTCGACGCCAAGATGACCCCGGCCGCAGGCGCCGCCTACGCGGGCCTGGACCGTTTTGAGTGCCGCAAGAAAGTGGTGGCGGAACTGGAGGCCCAGGGCCTCCTGGCCAAAATCCAGACCCACATTTCGCAAGTGGCGGTGTCCGACCGCACCGGCGCCGTGCTCGAGCCCCTCGTATCCGAACAGTGGTTCATGGACGTGAAGGAGGCCGCGCAGCAGGCGCTGCAGGTGGTCCGCGAGGGCAAGATCACCTTCACGCCCGAACATCACGTGGCGGTCTGGGAACACTGGCTCAGCAATATCACGGACTGGTGCATTTCGCGCCAGCTCGTGTGGGGGCATCGAATTCCCGCGTGGACCTGCGCGGCCTGCGGCCATCTGCACGTGGAACTGGAAGCGCCCGCTTCATGCTCCAACTGCGGTTCCACGAACCTGGAGCAGGATCCCGACACGCTGGACACCTGGTTTTCCTCGGCGCTCTGGCCCTTCAGCATCCTGGGCTGGCCCGACGAGACCGAAGATCTCAAGCGTTACTATCCCAACGACCTAATGTGCACCAGCTACGACATCATCTTCTTCTGGGTGGCGCGCATGGTGATGAGCGGCCTCACTTGGACTGACCAAGTCCCTTTCAAGAAAGGTCTACTTCAATAGCCTGGTTCGCGATGCGTCCGGCGCGAAGATGTCGAAGTCCAAGGGCAATGTGATCGATCCGCTCGAGGTCATGGACGAGTTCGGCACAGACGCGCTGCGGTTCACGCTCATCTCGATGTCGGCGCCGGGCACGGACATCGCCCTATCCCGCAACCGCCTGGAGTCGAGCCGCAATTTCTGCAACAAGCTCTGGAACGCCGCCCGCTTCGTGCAGATCAACCTGACGGATGATGTGACGCTTGAAGTGGAACCGGAGCTGGGCGAGGCAGAATATTGGATGATCGGACGCCTGCGCGAGGATCTGCACAAAGTCACGGCGGCCCTGGAGGAATTCCGTTTCCACGAAGCCGCGGACCTTCTCTACCACCTGGTCTGGGATGATTTCTGCGCCACCTACATCGAGCTGGCCAAGGTCAATCTGATGAACGGCACGGCCGGCCAGAAGGCCGCCATCCTGCACTTCCTCGACATCCTGCTCCGGGCGCTGCACCCCATGGTGCCCTTCGTCACGGAGGAAATCCATGAGGCCGTCCTGGCGGATCGCTTGCTTCCCGGCGAATCCAGACTGCTGGCAGAGCGGTCGTGGCCCAAGGATCATCCCCTGCTTTCCAGGCAAGGTGGAAACGCAGCCTTGATACCGCGTTTCCAGGACATCCTGAGCGCGTTCCTGCGCCTGAAGGCGGAGAACGGCGTGGATCCGGCCAAGCGCGTGGCGGCGGCCTGCACGATCATGGAATTGCGGCCCTTCAGCGAGGCGCTCAAAACCATCGCCAGATTGGAAAGCATCGAATTTATGAGCGGCGATCTGGCCTCCACGACCCGCGCCGTCGGCGTGGTGAGCGGAGGCACCATCGCCCTTGAACTCGCAGGCCTCAAGGATCCCGTGGCGGAAAAGACGAAGCTTGAAACCGAGCGCGCCAAGCTCTTGAAAGAACTGGAGCCCCTGCGGTCCCGCCTGGCCGATGAAAGCTTCGTCACCAAGGCTCCCGAGGCGGCCGTAGCCAAGTTGCGCGGCCAGGCCGAAGAAAAAGAAGCCCGGCTGAAGCAGGTCGTCTCGTTGCTAGGGTAGGAAGAAATACGCTCGAAGGGAGCGTTGAAAAATCGAAGGTCCGCAGGGGACTTCCCCTGAGAATCTCCGCCCCTCCGCGCGTGTTTTCTCTCCGGCCCCGGATGACGCCCGCCCACGTTACCCTTGAGCCATGACGAAAACCTACTATGCAGGCATGGACATCGACGCCCCTTGCGGACGCTGCAAGGGCGAGACGCGGCACCGGGTGCTGACGCTCACCAATGGTGTGCCCGACAACCTCATCTGCGCCAATTGCAAATCGGTGCATAAATTCAGGCCGGACCGGACCAAAGCCGAGGCGGCCCCCCGAATTGCGCGAGGCGGCACCAGCCTGAAGCCCAGGCCTTCCGCCTCGCCTTCCCGTTTCCAGGAGCTCATGACCCAGGAACAGGCGGGCAGCATCGCGAAGCCCTACAGCATCCAGTCCCGCTGGGATGAGGGCGACTGGATGGACCATCCGAGTTTCGGGCTGGGGAAGGTCCAGAAGCGCCTGGCCAAGAAAGTGGATGTGCTCTTCCGGGATGGATTGAAGACGCTCATCAGCGCCTGACTCCGTCTATGTCCGCATCCGAAGGAATTCCGCTGCTCGCCGAAGAGGCCCAGCCCCTGAGGACGCTGCGCTTCGCCATCATCGATCTGGAAACCACCGGCGGCAGCCCCAAGGCTTTCTGGGACAAGAAGGAACGATTCCATCCGGCCTCGGAAATCACGGATGTGGGTGTCGTGAAAATGTGCGGGCCCGTCATCGAAGGCGGTTTCGAAATGCTTTCGGCCATCGAAGGCGACTACCCTCCGCTCATCCAGCGGCTCACGGGCATCACGCCGGCGATGCTCGCCGAAGCCAAGCCTTGGGAACAGGTGGCGCTTCGCCTTGCCAGTGAACTGGAAGGCCGTGTCTGGGTGGCCCACCACGCTCCTTTCGATGGTTCCTTCCTGAAAGCCTGGCTGCCTCAGGGGCTTTGGCATCGCCACCGGCTCGTCTGCACCCGGATGCTGGCCAAGGCGCTCGTTCCAGAGGCCAAAAGCCGGGCGCTGCACCAGCTCTGCCTCCTGTTGAACATCCACAACCGCCGCGCCCACCGCGCCCTGCCCGACGCCGAGGCCACCGCAGAATTGATGCAGCACCTGCTCGCCAGGGCCGAGGATCGCGACCTCGACGCCAACGCCTTCCTCGCCCTAGCCGAAGTGCCCTGGGGGAAGGTTTAGGCGCCGTTACACACTGGCCAGCGCTTTTCTGGCCAGTGCGTTACGGCGCCTTATGTCGGCCGCAGGCCGACGCGGTGGATGATGCTCCACACTAAATCGAAGGTGCGTTACGGCCTCCGGCAGGCCGACGCGATGGACCATGCGTGCTCCACTAGCTGTGCTCTTGGAAGGCTCCTGCCGTTACGCTTGCAGAGCCGGCGCCTTATGTCGGCCCCAGGCCGACGCGATGGATGATGCTCCACATTAAATCGAAGGTGCGTTACGGCGCCTCCGGCTATCGCGCGCAGTGCCCGCTCCCCGTGGCGCATGGTGCTCCCACTCGCTATCGTGGCGCGGGCCTCCCTGCTCGCTACGCTTGCAGAGCCGGAGCCTTATGTCGGCCGCAGGCCGACGCGATGGATGATGCTCCACACTAAATCGAAGGTGCGTTACGGCGCCTCCGGCTATCGCGCGCAGTGCCCGCTCCCCGTATCGCACGCAGTGCGTGCTCCCACTCGCTGTGCTCTTGGACGCGGAGCCTCCCTGCTCGCTACGCTTGCAGAGCCGGAGCCTATGTCGGCCGCAGGCCAGACCTAGCGCCGGCCTGGCCGCGCCTCCTGGGCCGGCTGCTCCAACCGCTTGGCCAGGCCCGGCTGAAGCAGATCAAGTTCCAGCCCGAGCTGCCGCAATTCTTCTGTGCGGCCCAGGTTGCGCAGAGCGGCGGCCCAGGGCTGGAGAATGCGGCGGAACGGCGCGTCCATGAACCAGCGCATCATCCGCTGCGAGGTTTCCTTCATGCCTGGCGGAGGTTTCAAATGGCGCGGAAGCGCCTCGCGCCACCCCAGGTCCCACAAAGCCTGGCACCAATCCGCAAGGCCCTCCCAGTCCTTGCGCGAGGACAGGAATTCAGAAACCAGGCTGGTCGTGTCCACATCCACCGGCCCCGTGCGGAACGGATCCCGTTCCTCCACGTTGTTTTTCCAGATGGACAGGGTCCGCAAAAACGAACCCGGTTTCGGACGGGAGGGCGATAGGGCGGCCCACGTGACCCAGGCATGGAGCGGGCCTCTCGTGGCGGGCCATCGCCGGGTATCGGCTTCAAGCTGCGGGAGCAATTTCCCCGCGGCTTCGGCCCAGCGTTCCGCGTCAAGCTTCCAATCCTTGGGAAGGAGCGCGGGTCCCTTGGTCCGGGCGAGGTCCGCCAACAACCGCTTCTCCAGGCCCGGGGTCTGGGGCCGGGCGGTCACCTCGGCAATGCGCAGCTCTCGGGCCTCCGCGTGGTAGGGATGCGCCTTGATGAAGGCATCCAGTTCCGCCAGATAAGGCAATCCGCCCTGGGCGCGCAACAAGTCGGACAGGGCTTCAGGCGTGGGCAGTCCACCGCCGCTGGAGAGCAGCTCCTGGCCCCGCAGCAGCACCCACCTGGCCGCGCCCCCTTCCCCCCGGTCGTTGAACAGCCTGGCTTCGGTTTCATTCAACTGATCCCACACGAGATCGCGGCCGGGTTTCCAGGCATCGAAGGCGGGATTCCCCTGGAGGGCTTTGAACTCCTCTTTCCATTCCGGTTTGCCTTGGGTGGCCAATCGCAAGGGCGGCGGCGCCGCGGGGATCGGCAGCTCCTTCAGAGGCGGTTGCTTGATCACATCCATGAAGGCCCGCTGATCGCTTTCCTGGTAAAGCTTCGCCAGGTCGCCCCCAAGCAGGTTGATCTTGCTGAAAGGCAGTTGCGCCCAGCGCCACATCCGGCCGCTCAGGGCGCGGCTTTCCTCCAGCACGGCCAGGGCATCCTGACGGCGGCCAAGGTGGAGCAGCGCTTCTATGCGATGCGGGCCCCAGGCTCCGGCCGCCGCGGCCCGGTGCACGCTGTGGGATGCGCCGGAACCGCCACCGCTGGCCTGGACCACGGAAGGCTGCAGCGCCTGGGCCATGGCGGCTTCCGCCAGGCGGGCCAGCCCCACCCAATCCTTGCTGCGCCGGTGGGCCAGCGCCAACGGTTCCGCGGCCACAAGCGGGGGCCAGGGCTGGCGGGGGGCGGGTTCCAGCGAGGCCAACAGGGCTTCCGGTGAATCGCCGGAGCCCGCCAACTCGGCCCAGGCGCTCCAGAGCCGCCCATCGCCGGGCCGGGCTTTCAGGGCATCTTCCACTCCGCGGCGCAGCCGGGTGAGGATCGGCTGCAGCAGGGAGGACTGGGGAAAGCCCTTGGCTTCTTCATCCAGACCCACCCGGAACTCGAAATTCTCCTCCCAGCCATCGACTTCCAGCAGGCCCCGGAGGGCCCGGTCCACCTCGCCAAACCGGGCCTGGTCCTGGTCGGCATCCGGAGCCTTGGGCTCCGCTTCCTTATCGGCAGGCTCGGGTTCCTGATCCCCGGGACCCGCGGCCACGTGCAGGGCTTCCGTGAACAGATCCTGCCACGCGTCCCCGTTGTCGGGATGTTCCCGAAGGAAAGCCTCCCGCCGCTCCGACTGGGGTTTCCAGCCTGAGTCCCGCAGGACCTGGAGCAGGGATTCGGCCGTGGGCTGCGAGGTCCCCGAGGCCACGATCTCAAAGGCGGGACCCAGGACCGCCCAGTGGCTTTCCCCAGCCGGCCAGCGCTGCCGCAACCACAGCCCCTTGGATTGGCCTTCGTCCAATTGGAGGAAACTGAGCTCGCCCGAAGCCCTCAGCCTGGCCACTGGCAGTTCATTGGCCCAGGGCCCTTCAAATTCCTGGCCGCGGGAAATGAACTGGTAGGCCCCCTGGCGGTCCGGCCGGACCCGCTGGCGCGAAAGCAGCGCTTCCCAGGCATCCGGAGCCTGGGACAGCAAGCCCGAAGAAACGAGAACCAGGATCGAAGCGCGACGGTAGGCCATGGTGATTCCATGATGCCGGAAGGAGAGGAACAGCACCGCCTCGAACCTTCAAAATGACCCATTCGCGGGCAGTATTTAGCGTTGATTCCGGTCAGACTCTTCCCATGGATCTCTCGCGTTTCTTGGATGTGGTGCGGAACAGCGGCTGGCAGGGCATGGCGCTTTGGGGGGTGCTGCTGGCCCAGGCCCTGCTGTGGGTCGGGCTGGTGCGGCTGCACTTGGCGGTGCGCCGCGAAGAGGCCCCATGGGAGGAATGCGTGGGCAAGATCCGCTCGGCCTTTCTCCGTAAATTGAACGGCGAGGACGAGATCGCCGAACTGAAGGTCCATCGCTACGCGCCCCTGGTGGACCAGCTCATCGCCCTCCATTTCGCCGAGGCCAAATCGGAACTCTTCCTGCGCTGGCTGCTGCTGCGCTGGAAGGCCAAGGAAGGCCTGCGCCCCTATTGGGTCCGCTGGGGCCACCTGCTTATCGTGTTCGGCGGCGTGGTCTGGTTCCTTCAAGGGTTGAGGCTCGACATCGGCACGGAAGTGCTCAAGCGCACGCCCTGCGATCCACGCCTGCTGTGGGTATGGCTCGGCTACGCCATGTGGATCGCCTGGAATCTCGTGCAGTTGCAGGGCAATCTTGAGCGCGTGCAGCGAAGCCTCATTGCGCCGCGGCAGGACGAATAAACCGGTTGGAAATAGCGAAGGCGAGGAGTCCCATCAGGATGCCCGCGGGGACGTCCACCAGGTAGTGGGCCCGCAGGTAGACTACGGCCGGAAGCATCAGCGCGGTAACGGCGGCGAGAGGCACGAAGAGCCCCGGCAGCTCCCGCCGGACGGATAGGGTCAGGAGCAGGGCCACGGCGATGTGCGAAGAAGGAAAGGCGCCGGCCCGGATTTCACCGTTGGAGGTCAGATAGAACAACAGATGGTTGAAGACGTAGCCATCGTAGAGCTGCGGCCCCTGGTGAGGCGGAAACCAGAAATGGGGCCCGACGGTCGGAAAGAGCCAGAAGATCGCATAGCAGGTGAAGAAGCATGCGGAAGCAGCCAGCGCGATGCGTTCAGCCGCAAGGTAGCCCCGCCGGAACAAGACGGAGAGGAATACCACCGGCGTGAAAAAGTAGTAGGCGAAGTAGGCGAAGCAGAAGAGCTCCGAAAGCCACCTGGAAGGGAGGGCGGCCCGGAAGGCGAGCGAAGGCTGGGCGTTGAACAGCGCCCCTTCCAGGCGCGCCAGTCCAGCGTCCATCGGGGCCGCCCGGAGCACCGGCCAGATGATTTCGATCTGCCGGTAGAAGACCAGGTACAGGAGCGGCACGTAGCAGAAACGGAGCAGGGTCGGGAGCACGGCCCTGGTGTCCCGGCTCCAGCGAACGGCCACCCATGCAACCAGCGCCACCGCGGCATTGGCGATGAGTTGTTTCCCACAGCCAGGAACTCCCCGGGCAAGTCCCGCGAGCAGGACCAGGGATGCGGGAACCAGGTAGGCGGCCAGCGCCAGGTCGAGGGGACGCCAGGAGCCCAGCGGACCGGACAGCCCAAATGGCCGTGGCCGCATGTCAGAGCCAGCCATGGGAGCGGTACCAACGCACGGTCAGGGCCAGGCCTTCGTCGAGCGGGGTCGGCGCGCTCCATCCGAGCATCCGCTGCGCCTTCCCGGGATCCGCGACCCAGGCCGGGGCGAGCATCTCGATCACCTTCTGGGAGCTGAAGATCTGGGGAGCCCCCCGCAGGCGCGCCGCGAGATCCGCCATCCTCCCGGAAGCTTGGATGGCGAATTCCGGAAGGCGGAGGACCCGGCCCCGGACACCGAGCGCGGTGGAAATCCTATGGCCAAGCTCCGACCAGGCCACCACTTCGGCGCCCGTGAGGTTGAAGATCTCCGAGGCGGCCGCTGGTGATTCGGCAGCGCGCAGAATCCCTCCAGCCAGGTCCGGCGCGAACACCAGGGAATAGTACCGGTCCCGGCGGCCCGGCACCGGGAGCAGACCCCTCTGGGCGATCTGGAAATAGCTGAGGACATCCCGGTCCCGGGGCCCGAAGACGATCGGGGGCCGGAGGATGGTGAAGGGAAGGCCGGAAGTTTGGACCACCGTTTCCGCCTCCAGCTTGCTTTGGCCGTACCAGGTCAAAGGCCGGGGACTGGCCTCCTCGGCCGCAGCGGCCAATCCTCCCGGGCTAGGCCCTGCGGCCGCCAGGCTGGACACCAGGACAAAGCGGGAGAGGCCGGGCGCATGGAGCTGGCAGGCATCGAGTAGACGCTCCGTCCCGCCCCGGTTCACTCGGAGCAGATCCTCCTGGCGGAATCCCTTGAGCGCGCCGGCGAGATGGAAGACCCAGTCCACGCCCTCGACGGCCGGGGCGAGGGGCTCTTCACCGGCCAGATCGCCACGGACCACCTCCACCGGAAGCCCTTGCAGGTGGGTGAGATCGCTGGATGGGCGGGCGAGCACGCGGACCCGGTGGCCTGCCTGGACCAGCCTCTCGCAGAGGTGCGATCCGATGAATCCCTGGCCTCCGGTGACGAGCGCGAGCATGGGTTATAGTGCGCGATCGTAGACGCGGTAGGTCTTCGTTTTCTGCGCGCCGATCTGGCGCAGGGCGCTGAGCATCGGCTCATTGTCCTCCAGGATCCAGCCCATCTCCGACACGGGGCAGCCGTAGGCCACGGATTGGCGGACGAGGTGGTGCACCAGGATCGCATCGATGCCCCGCCTCCGATGCTCCGGCAGCACGCCCATGGCGATGGTGCGCAGCCGAGTGCATTTGCTCACTTTCAGCTTCCAGAGGAGCTTGAGGAGCCCGAAGGGCAGCAGGCGGCCCCGAGCCAGTTTGATGGCCTGGTTGGCGTCCGGGACGGAAATGCAGAATCCGGCGGACTTTCCATCCACCTCGGCGACGAAGGCGAGGCGCGGATCGATGAGGGGTTTCAATTCCTTGGCGATGAAAGCCAATTCCCGGTCGGTCCACGGAACGAAACCCCAGTTCTTCGCCCAGGCCACGTTGTAGCAGCTGCGGACGAATTCCAGTTCCTCGGTCCAGCGCCCCAGCTCCACGGGGCGGATCTTCACATGCCCGCGTTTCTCCAGCCTGGCGGCCACTCCGTCCAGCTGGCCTTTGTAGTCCCGCTCCGCCAGGGTGAAGGCAAACAGGTCTTTGACCTTGGTTAATCCCGCGCCTTCCATGAGGCTGCCGTAATAGGCAGGGTTGTAAGGCATGAGGATCGCCGGGTCGTCCTCGAAGCCATCCACCAGGAGGCCCACGATGTCATTGGTCGTGAAATTCACGGGCCCCCTCAGGACCGTCTTCCCTTCCTTCCGGAGCCAATCCGCCGCGGCCTGGAGCAGCGCCTGGGCGACTTCCTGGTCCTGGATGGATTCAAAAAGACCGAAAAATCCGACATTCCGGTCCTCTGGATGGAATTCGCCGTAGCGGTTGTTGCAGATCGCGGCGATGGTCCCCGCCACCTCGGATCCACGGAAAGCCATGAAAAGCTGGATCTTGGCATACTCGAACACCGGATTCTTGGCCGGGTCCAGGAATTCGCGCCGCTCCAGGAGCAGTGGCGGAACCCAGTGCGGGTAGTCTCGGTATAGACCGAAGGGAAAACGGATAAATGCTTCCACATCCGAAGCCCCGGTGACCGGATGGATGCTCAGACTATTTTCCATGCCCGGCTACTGGGTCAGGCCAAAGCGGCGGCCCGCTTCCGAGAACTTCTCCAGCGCCCAGGTCAATTGTTCCAGGGAGTGGCCGGCCGTGACCGAGACCCGGATCATGCAGCGGTTGGGCGGAACCCCGGGAGGGACGATGGGGTTGACGAAGATTCCCTCTGCCTGCATGAACTGCCAGACCTGGAAGCAGCGGTCGAAGTCGCCCATGAGAACGGGAATGATCGGCGTTGCGGAATCGCCGGTGTCGAAACCGAGGTCGTCCAGTCCCTGTTTCATGAAGGCCGTGTTCCGCCACAGCCGTTCCAACCGGTCGGGTTCTTCCTGCATGACATCCAGGGCCGCGAGCACCGCCGCGACGCTGGCGGGAGCCGCCGAAGCCGAAAAAATGAAGGGGCGGGAGGTGTGCATCAGGTAGTTGATGACCCGCTCGCTGCTGGCGATGAAGCCTCCGATGGCCGCGAGGGACTTGGAAAAGGTCCCCATGATCAGGTCCACTCCGTCCGTGAGCTCGAAATGGGCCGCCGTGCCTGCCCCGCCCGGTCCCAGGACGCCCAGGCCATGGGCGTCATCCACCATCACCTGGGCCCCGTATTTCTTCGCCAACCGCACGATTTCCGGCAGGTTGCAGATGTCCCCCTCCATAGAGAAGACGCCGTCCGTGACGATGAGCTTTCCGGCATCCCTCGGAAGCTTGGAGAGCTTGTCTTCCAAGTCCACCATATCGTTGTGGCTGTACCTGACCATCTTTCCGGGGGAAAGCACGCAGCCATCCACGATGCAGGCATGGTTGAGCTTGTCGGAGATGATGTATTCGCCGCTCTGGACCAGGGTGGAGATGACCCCCGTGTTGGTCTGGAAGCCCGTCGGGTAGACCAATGCGGCTTCCTTGCCCACGAGATCCGCGAGCCGCCGTTCCAGTTCCAGGTGGATGGGCAGGGTGCCGTTCAGGAAGCGCGACCCCGCGCAGCCGCTGCCGTACTGCTGGATGGCCTCCATCGATCTGGCCTTGATCCGCGGGTGGGTGGTCAGCTCCAGGTAGGAATTGGAGCCGAGCATCAACATTTTCCGGCCGTTGACCTGGACTTCGGTGTTCTGCCCGTTCTCGATGACCCGGTGGTAGGGATAGCTGCCCAGGGCCTTCAATTCGTCGGCGCGGGTGAATTGCAGGCACTTGTCGAACAGGTTCGCCTGCCGCCCGCTCTTGGCGGGAACCGGAATATCGCAGGCGACCAAGGGCAGTGGGTCCATCTTTTCACCTAGAAGTTTCTGGATTGTTGTCGTCGATTTTCCATCCAGGGTAGTGAACGGACTTCAAAATGGCTATAACCGCTCTTCGAAGGATAGTTGGAATGGGCGGTCCGCGTCGAATCGGCGGATTCTTGTGCCATGCATCACAGCCCGCGATTTCCTTGTGGATCCAGGCGAACGGCACCAAAAAACCGGCCCTGAAGTGCGCTATGGTTGGCTCATCCAATCCCCACATCCTTCAAGGCGAGCCATGGGTTCAGTGACCGAAAAAGGCAGGACCGCCCGCACTTGGGGGCGCCGTTGCGAGCGGCTGACGCTCTGGCTGCTCTGGCTGCGCGGATGGGATCTGGTGGCCTGGGAGCTGAAATCCGGGCGTTTCGAACTGGATCTGCTCGTGGGCCGGGGGGATGAGCTCCGGCTGCTGGAGGTGAAAGCCCGGAAACCCGGCGCCTGGGTGGGTGGTGACATGGCCTTGACCCATGAACAGCGCCTGCGCCTGCAAATGGCGCTGAGCCGCTTCCTCGACCGGGTGCCCTGGCCCGGAGCCATTTCCTTCCAACGGGTCAGTTGGGCCGGATGGCGCTGCCGTTTCCACCCGCCCGAGCGGTGGGAAGCACTCGGGAGGCGGTAAGCGGTGAGCCGAGCGTGGCCATTATTCCACGGTTGACTCTCGACCCTCGACTCTCGACTCTCGACTCTCGACTCTCGACCCCCGACTCTCGACCTTCGACGTGGTGATTGGGCCTCGCTTTTCCGACCCCGACCCACCGCCCACAACCCATCACCCATTTGGCATCCTCCTCGCCCTACCACGGGCTTGGTGTCAACATGCCGACCTTGGCCTTTCCGAACCTGACGATGGATCCCGCACGGGGTAGCTGGGCGGCGGCTCCGGGCGCGCTTGGCTGCCGGCCTTGATATGACCGTGACGTTTTCTCCATTTCGCGCCCGGGTGGTCGCGGTGACCAGCGGCAAGGGCGGCGTGGGCAAGACCAATGTCGTGGCAGGCCTGGCGACGGCCTTCGCGAAGGCCGGCCAAAAAGTCGTCGTGCTGGATGCCAATTTCGGACTGGCCAACCTGGATGTGCTGTTGGGGCTCACGCCCAAACACACCCTGGAGCATGTGCTGAAGGGCGAAAAAATGATGGAAGAGGTGATGCTGGATTCACCGGTGGCCGGTGGCGAAAGCATCCGCGTCATCCCCACCAGCAGCGGCATCCACGAGCTGTCCCACCTGGACCCGGCCTCGGAGCTGAGGCTCACGCAAAGCCTGCAACGGGTTTGCGAGGATGCCGACTGGCTGTTCATCGACACCGCCGCGGGCATCCATGATGCCGTGCTGAAGATGCTGGCCGCGGCCCAGGAAGTCGTCATCGTCTCCACGCCGGAACCCACCAGCCTGCTCGATGCCTACGCGATGCTGAAGGTGCTCCACCTCCGCGAACCCGGCAAGGCCGTCCACATGGTGATCAACAACGCCCAGAGCCTGGAGGAGGCCACCGAGGCCGCGGACCAGCTCCGGGCCGCCGCGCAGCATTTCCTCGGGAAGGACCTGGAAATCCTGGGCCTCGTTCCCTCGGACCGCCACCTGCTCCAGGCCGTCCGCGAGCAGCGCAGCGTCGTGGACCTCTATCCCAGCAGCCCCGCCGGCACCGCGCTCCGCCACATGGCGGAGAGCCTGGCGGAGCGGGTGGGGGTATGAGCCGGGGGTGGGCGGCTACCGGAATCCCAACGGCCAGAAGCCGCCCTTGAGGAACCGAAACACCGCTCCCAGGCCCAGTCTCGCCGGCACCGCGCGCCTCGTGGGGGTGTTTAAATCGAAGGGGAAGATCGTGCTGCTCCACGCCTGGAACACCCAGCGCGGATATCGCATGGGCACGCTGGAGGAATTAGCCAGACTTCAACGCAGGGAGGATTCCACCTTCACCGTTCTGGCAGTGGCCTTGGATGCCGGAGGGTCGCGGGATGTCCTCGCCTTCATGAAGGACCATCCGGATCTGGCGCTGCGGTGGAGCCTTCCCGCCCGGTTGAGTTCCTTTTCCGAACCGCTGGGCGGATTCATCCAGCTTCCCAGAACCTACGTGATCGATCGGCAGGGCAGGCTCAGGGAGGAGATTGCCCTGCGCAGCTCCCGCAAGATCGAGGCGGCCCTTCGGGCTGCGATCCGGGAACCTTGATCCTCATCACTATTCACAGAGCTTGAACAGGCCCATCATCTCGGCGATGGCGCCTTCGTCGGCCACGGTGCCGGATAGTTGGGCCGGATCCAAGGCCCCCCCGGAGCTGGGATCGGGCCCGGCCCAGATGACCATGGTCTGCTTGTCCTTGGATGGGCAGGCGGGCAGGACAATCGTGATGAGGCCCTGGGAGCGCCTGCCGCTTTGGCTCAGGCTGCCCCGCTGCACCAGGAAGCGCAGCCGCGGGTTGGCGCCCTTGGCTTCCAGCACCCCGCGCTTGAGCACTTCCGAGGAGTCGATGTGGATGCCGCTCCGGCGCAGGGGCTCGGCGTCCTGGCTGCGGCCTTCGAAGTAGTCCTCCACGTCCTGCTTCTGCTTGCCCAGGGTGAGGATCCGCATGAAGATCAGCCCGCGCTCGCCCATGGTGCCCGGGTGGCCGCCGGGTTTCGGCGGCTGGTCGGACAGCACCGCCATGTCCATGATGAAGGGGATGGAGATGGCCGCCACCGCATAGTAGCCCTTGGGGAGTTCAGCGCAGCCCAGTACCCGGCGGACCTCCGCTTCGCGGGTGGCCGGATCCTTCATGCTGGCTTCCACGGATTTGCCCCAGCGGTAGGTGCCGTACCCCAGGGCCGCGACGATGCCGATGCCCAGAACGAGAGCCAGGCCGCAGCCCAGCAGGACCCATTTCCAGGGCGAAGCGGATTTGCGAGGTTCCAGTTCGTACATGGCCGGACTCCCATGGAGGTGATCACCGCCCCGTATTCTTCCGCATTCCTACCCAGGCGCCTATCCCCAATCCGGAAGCGGGGAAACGGGCATCCACGGCGCGGCCTGGGCAGCCCGCCACAGGTGTGGTCCAGCGGAAAGACACACCCTGATGCGATTTCACCACCTTGGAGGCGCCGCTCCGATGCGTTAGCTTTCGGTAGTCCAAGGATCGGAGGCGGCATGTGCGGCATCGTGGGATACATCGGCCAGCAGGGCGCGGCGGCCATCCTGGTGGACGGACTGCGCGCGTTGGAATACCGCGGCTATGACAGCGCCGGCGTGGCGCTGGTCCCGGGCGACGGGACCTTCCGCATCACGCGGGCCAGCGGCAAGCTCATCAACCTCCAGGCCAAGATCGACCTCAAGGACGCGGCGCCCCTGGGCATCGGCCACACCCGGTGGGCCACCCATGGCCGGCCCACCGAGGAGAACGCCCACCCCCATTGCAGCAATGACGGCAAGGTGGTGGCGGTGCACAACGGCATCTTCGAGAATTTCCTGGAACTGCGGGCGGAGTTGAAAACCGCGGGCTTTTCCTTCATCACCGAAACCGATACGGAATGTTTTCCGATGATGGTGTCCTGCCTGATGAGGGGCGGCCTGGGATTCGCAGGCGCCTTCCGCGCCGCGGTCGGGAAGATGCGCGGCATCTACGCCCTGGCCTGCCTCCACGCGGATGATCCCGGGCGGATCCTGGTGGCCCGCAGCGGCCCGCCCTTGGTCATCGGGCTGGGCGAAGGCGAGACGTTCCTGGCTTCGGATGTGGTGCCCCTGCTGCGCCACACGAGGCAGGTCATCTACCTCGAAGATGGCGATCTGGCGGAGATCACGCGCTCCGGCGCCCGGATCTTCCGCCTGGATGGAAGCGAGGTTCCGCGCGCCGTGCACTCGGTCCCCTTCGATCCGGTGGCGGCCGAGAAGGGCGGCTTCAAGCACTTCATGCAGAAGGAGATCTTCGAGCAGCCCCAGGCCCTCTCGAACACGCTGCTGAACCGCCTGCCCATCGAGGACTCCGAACCCATCCAACTGGACCTGCCCTTCACCACCGAGCAGCTCCGGGGCTTCGACCGGATCTCCATCGTGGCCTGCGGCACCAGCTGGCACGCAGGGCTCGTGGGCAAATTCTATCTGGAGCAACTGGCGCGTATCGGCGTGGACATCGACTACGCTTCGGAATACCGCTACCGCGATCCCATCGTGCCGCCCAATACGCTGGCCATCGGCATCACCCAAAGCGGCGAGACCGCGGATACCTTGGCGGCGCTGAAGGAGGCCGCCTCCCGCGGGGCGCGGACCCTGGCCATCTGCAACGCGCAGGGCTCCACCGCCGTGCGCCAGGCCGAAGCGATCCTGCTGACCCACGCGGGCCCGGAGATCGGCGTGGCCTCCACCAAGGCCTTCACGACCCAATTGAGCGTGCTCCTGCTCCTGGCGATGCGCATCGGCGAAGCGAAGGGCACGCTTGATCCCGGCCTGCGTTCCGAACTGATCCAGGGCCTCAGGGAATTGCCCGCCTTGCTGGAGCGCATCAACAGCCTGGAGCCGCAGATCGCGAAGTGGGCCCAGGACTGGCGCGAGGCCAAGGACTTCCTATATCTGGCCCGGGGGCCGCTCTACCCCATCGCCCTGGAAGGCGCGCTGAAGCTCAAGGAGATTTCCTACATCCACGCGGAAGGCTACCCGGCCGGCGAAATGAAGCACGGTCCCATCGCCCTGATCGATAGCCACCTGCCCATCGTGGCGCTCATGCCCAGGGACGCCCACCGCGAGAAGACGCTCTCCAACTTGCAGGAAGCCGCCGCCCGGGACGGCCGCATCCTCGCCCTCGCCACCGATGGCGACACAGGCCTGGACCACATCGCCGAGGACGTGATCCATCTCCCCGACGTGCGCCCCTGGCTCGCTCCGATCCTCTATGTCGTTCCGCTTCAACTGCTCGCCTACCACATCGCCGTGCTGCGCGGCTGCGATGTGGACCAGCCCCGCAACCTCGCCAAGAGCGTGACCGTGGAGTGAATGGCGGTGAGTGAGGATGTGGGTCGCGAAGCGCGCACTGCGCGCGCAGCGGGGCCCCACACCGACCGAGTAACCGCCGAGGCGGTTCGGGAGCGCCCGCAACAAAAAGGCCGCCTTGTGGGCGGCCATTTGGTTGGCGCGGGCGGTCTCGAACCGCCGACCCCTACCGTGTCAAGGTAGTGCTCTACCGCTGAGCTACGCGCCAATGCGGAGCTTCAAGTGTAGCGAGACTCGCGTGGATGTCCAGAAGGCGTCCTGCGACATCCGTAACAGCCCACCGCCTCGGCCTGCGGCCGACATAGAGGCTCCGGCTCTGCAAGCGTAATGAGCAGGGAGGCTCAGCGTCCAAGAGCATGGCGAGTGGGAGCGCGCACTGCGCGCGATAGCTGGAGGCGCCGTAACCCTTCGACTTTCCTCGGTCCACCATCCACCGCGTCGGCCTGCGGCCGACATAGAGGCTCCGGCTCTGCAAGCGTAGCGAGCAGGGAGGCTCCGCGTACAAGAACATGGCAAGTGGGAACGGGCACTGCGCGCGATAGCCGGAGGCGCCGTAAACCTTCGACTTTCCTCGGTCCACCACCCACCGCGTCGGCCTGCGGCCGACATAGAGGCTCCGGCTCTGCAAGCGTAGCGAGCAGGGGCACGCACTGCGCGCGATAGCTGGAGGCGCCGTAAACCTTCGACTTTCCTCCGCCCCCCCCCCCCCCCCCCCCCCCGCCGGCCCCGCCCGGGCGCCGTAACGCCTTGGCCAGAAAAGCGCTGGCCAAGGTGTAACGGCGCCTAAAACTGGTACCCCGCTGAAATCAGGAGGCTGTGAAGCTGGCTTTCCTTATCCAACTGGCTGCGCGGACGGCCTAGGATCCGGTTTACGTCGGAGCCATATTCGATCTTGATGGGAAGTCCAAGTTTGATGATGAGGCCCAGGCCGAAGGCCACCCGCAACGGGGGGAAGGATGGGTTCAGGGAATCAGGATCATGGCGCAGGCTCTGGTACACCTGGCCGGCATCCATGAAGACCTCGCCCCAGATCGTGTTGCCGATGACGGGGAAGCGATATTCGAGGTTCACCAGGGCCAGTCCCTGCCCGCCGATCGGGATGAGCTGGTAGAGGATGGATTTCCCGTCTGAAGTCAACTGGGGCGCATATTTCCCATCGGAGGTCTGCCGCAGGTAGGGGATGCCTCCCGTGGGTCCCAGGCGGTCCGGCTCCGCCCCCCGGAACGTGCCAGGACCGCCCGCGAAGAACCGTTCCGCCAGGGGCAGTTCCTGGCTGGTGCTCGCGGTGGGCCGGGCGGCGCCGATGCGCAGTCCAAGACTCACAACGCCTGCGCTGGCCCGATAGCCCACGGGCCAGGTCCACTGTTGCCGGGCATCCAATTTCACGAAACTGGAATTGCGGCTGGTGCCGAACAACTGGTTGGCCAGATCGAGGCGCAGCGAGGTGATCGCCCCGGCGGTGGGGTCGTAGGGGCTGTCGCGGGTGTCGTGGATCCACTGGAAATAAGGCGCGGAGATGGTGGAACTCGAGGGGCTCCGGGTGGCCTTGTTCAGCAGTTGGGGATCTTCCAGGATGGGTTTGAACAATTGATATTGGGGCGTGTTCAGGTCGACCAGGTCCACCAGGCGCACGTCCGAGCGCTCGAAGCGGTGGCCGGCGCGCAGCACATGGGTGGCGTCCGGGCGCCATTCCAGGCCATTGAGCACGCGGCGGCGGCGGATCAGGTAGGCGGTCTGCTGTTCCTGGATGTAGGAGGCCTCGGCGCGGTACTGGACCCGTTCCGGAAGGATGCCTGCGAGGATCCCCGGCAGGAACCAGGGATCCGTGTAGCCGAGGGTATAGCTGTCCACCGAGCGTGAAAAATCCCCCGTGGGGAACAGGCGCCGCAGGGCGGCATTGTTGATGGTGCCGTCGCCCGCCCTCAGGCCGAAGTCCAGCGTGCGCCCCATGCCCTGGAAATTGAGGCGCTGCACGCCGTACCCGAAGTTGTAGCCGGTGCTTTTGTCGTAGCCGAAGGATTCGCTGAAAACCCAGTGGGACCGCTCTTCCAGGCGCAGCACCAGGTCGCTTTCCCCCCAAGGGGTTTCCGGAGCCGCGGCGGCGGAAGCTTCGGCGGCCTCCTTCATGCTCACCACATCCACCCGTTTGAAGGCTCCCAAATTGCCAAGGTTCGCCTGAGCCCGGCCCACCCTTTCGAGATTCAATGGATCACCCGGTTCCAGATCCTGGGTTTCCCGCGCAATGGCCTTGGAACTGGTTTCCAGGCTGCCTTGGACCACCCGCCGGGCCACGAAGGTCAACGTCTGGGCTGGAATTTCGATATGGATGGTCGCGCCCGCATCATCCTCATCGGAATGGAACCGCACGATGGGTTTAGGAGACCCGAGGGCCGCCACGCTTTGGTTGAGTTCCCCCAGGACCGCGCCCAGGTCCGCACGGACGTAGGGCACCGGCCGTTCCGTGAGGAGCCGCACGGCTTTCCTGGGTTTGCCCAGCTCGCTGGGCAGGATTTCCAGGATCGCGACGAGGCCGCCCAGCTCCCGCCGGTCCGAGCGGTACCTGCGCCGCTGCGAAAAGGCCGGAGACAGCAAGGCGGGTTTGTCCGCGACCGCGCGCAACATGGTTTCGCCAAACGTCCAGGGGTCCCAAGACGGCCCCTCGGGCAGTTCGAGGATGATGGACCTGACGGTGCGCCTGGGGCCTTCACGGATCGTGAGGATGAGGATCTGTTCACCGTTCCGGATCTCCATGCGCCGCCGGAGTTTGACATCCGAGTAGCCCAACAGGAGATACCGGTTGGTGATGCGTGTTTCTATTTCGCTGAGCAGATCGGGGGTGGCCCTGGGGGCATTGAAATACAGCAGGCCCATGGGCAGCTTGGCGACCCGGCGCAGATCCTTGTCATTCAGTTCCTGGTTTCCCTCGAACAGGATGCTTTGGATGTAACGGCGGTCGGAGGTCTGGATGCGGTAGGCGATCCGGACTTCCTGGGGCTGGGCGGCGGTGCCGGACACCACTTCACGCACATGGGTGCATTGCACGTCCAGAAATCCCTTGTCGCGGAAATGGCGGATGAGGCGCCGGTCCCCTTCGTCCAGAAGCTCCGGTCCATAGCGGTCCGTCCGGGCCAGGGGAAGCAGCTCCCTCAGGGTTCTCTGGCTCAGCCATTTGCCTTCGCTCGAAAGGCGCACCACCGGTCCCGGAGCCACCGAGAGGGCGAGGGCGCCATCGCTTGAAAAGGACAGTCCGGCCTGGCCCTCAAGCCGCTTGTCCTTGACGAACCGGCGGCGGATCCGCCGGGCGGCCTGACGCCGCAGATCCTGGGTCCAAAGCGTGCGTCCCACCTGGATTCTGGCCACGTCGAGCAGGGTTTCCAGACGGTAGGGGCCCAGGTCCCCATCCACGGAGACGCTTTTCACGAGACTCGGGGGGCCCAGTTCCAGTTTCAGGACGAGCCGCTCGCCGGATGCGTCGCGCCCGGCCGCCAGCCTGGCCTGGGGATAGCCTTCGTCCCGCAGCCGTGATTCCGATAGGCGGCGCCATTCCTCCAACCTGAGGTCGCCCAGGCGCATGCCTTTTTTCAGATCGGGAAGCAGCAGGGATTTGGTTTTTTTCGGCAGGGCGTCACCCTGCCAGTTCCAGGATTGCAGGGGAGCCCAAGGTTGCAGCCTGATGCGGGCGGTGCCATCGGCGCCGAGGCTCCCCTCCACCGACTTGAAGCGGTCCGTGGCGCGGATCGCTTCAAGGGCCCGGTCGAATTGGAGTTCCTTGCGGAGCGCTCCTTTCACCAGTCCCGAAGCCATTTCCGCGAAGCTGCGGTCGTCCGCGGTTCCGCCCTCCCAAACGAAGCCCTGGAAGACGGGCTCCCGCTCCGGCGGAACGGCGACCTGGGCCGCGGCGCCGCACACGCCAACGGCGGCGGCACTCGCGATCAGCGCCGATGCGCGAGCGGCGAGCATTCTGTCAGCGGCCTCAGAAGCCGCTGAGGGATTCTTCTTCGGTGTCCTTCACTTCGAACACCGAGTGCAGGCTGGTCATGGTGATCAGGCTGAAAATGCGCGAGTTCATGCCGCAGATGCGCAGCTCGCCGCCCTTGCCCTTCACGGAGGTGTAGCAGCCCACCAGCTCACCGACGCCGGAGGAATCCAGATAGCTCACTTTCGAAAAATTGATGAGAACTTTGCGGGCGCCCTGCTCCAGCGAGGTGCGGACGGCCTCGCCCAACTCCTGGTCCCCGTCGCCGAGGGTGATCTTCCCCTCGGGATAGAGGATCGTCACGTCGTTATGTTGGCGGGTCGTCATCTTCATGAGGTGTTCCTCCTGGGTGGGTTGAAGAAGGTGGGGCCAGTGTAGCAAGAGATTCGACGGTTGAAAGCGCCGCTGAATTCATCCGGGGAGATGTGCACCATATCACCTGCGCGAATCCCCTTGGCGGCAATTCCGCAATCCCGCCGATGAATTCGGAGAGGTAGCCGTTAAAGTGGTTGATACCCAGCCCGAGCTGGGACGAGGTCCTGGATGTCCGATCTGCTTTCGCCCTTGAGCCCCCGCCGGAAGACCCGCCAGATCATGGTGGGCAAAGTGCCGGTGGGAGGCGACGCCCCCATACCGGTCCAGAGCATGACCAAGACCGACAGCCGGGATGTGGAAGCCACCGTCGGCCAGATCTACAGCTACGCCGGCGCCGGTTGCGAGATCGTCCGCGTGAGCGTGCCCACGAAAAAGGCCGGGGAGGTCTTCCACGAGATCGTGGCCCGGTCGCCCATCCCCATCATCGCCGACATCCATTTCGACTACCGCCTGGCCCTGGTGGCCGCGGATGGCGGCGCCGCCTGCCTGCGCATCAACCCCGGCAACATCGGCGGCCAGGATCGCGTGCGCGCCGTGGTGGACAAGGCGGGTGAAAAGGGCATCTCGATCCGCATCGGCGTGAATGGCGGTTCGCTTGAAAAAGACCTGCTCGAGAAGTTCGGCACCGCCACCCCCGAAGCCATGGTGGAGTCGGCCCTGCGGCACTTGGAGATGCTCGAAAAAGAAGGCTTCCACAACACCAAGATCAGCTTGAAGGCCAGCGATGTGGTTCGCACCGTCCAGGCCTACCGATTGCTGGCCAAGCAGGTCGACTATCCCTTCCACCTGGGCATCACCGAAGCGGGCACACCTTTTGGAGGCACCATCCGCTCCAGCATCGGCATGGGGATCCTGCTGGCGGAGGGCATCGGCGACACAGTCCGGGTTTCTCTCACCGGGGACGGCGAAGAGGAGTGCCGGGTCGGCCACGAAATGCTCCGCGCCCTCAGCCTCCGCGAAGGCGGCATCCGCATGGTGAGCTGCCCCTCCTGCGGCCGTGTGCAGATCGACCTCAACCGCGTGGCCAACGAGATCGAAGCTGGCTTGAAAGCCATCAACCACGAGGGCATCACCTACGCGGTCATGGGCTGCGTGGTGAACGGTCCCGGCGAAGCGCGCGATGCGGATCTGGGCGTGGCGGGCGGCGCGGGGGAAGGCCTCATCTATCGCCGCGGCGAGCTGATCCGGAAAGTGAAGGAGGAAGATCTCGTTCCCGCCTTCCTGGAAGAGGCGAAAAAATTCAAGGCGGAGAAAGAACTTGCCGGAATCTAAGGGGATGACTTCCTGGGCGATGAACCATCCCTTCCTCACACTGTTCTTTTTTCTCTGCCTTGAGGCGCTGCTGCCGGTGCGATTCCAGCCCAGCGCCTGGGTCTGCCGGGGCCTGATCCGGGCCTACCAGATCACGCTCAGCGCCCATGTGCCGACTCAATGCCTGTTCACGCCCACCTGCAGCCACTACGGCCTGGGCTGCGTCCGCCGCTACGGGACCTTGCGCGGCGGCATCCTCACCACCTGGCGCCTGCTTCGCTGCTCGCCGCTCACCAAGGGCGGGTACGATCCCGTGCCGGGGGACGAAGAGGTCCACGCGGCGGGCACGCAGGGGCATTGACGAAACCGAAGATCCCAGACCGGTCTTTCCGCGAGGCGTGAAGCCCCGGGCATTCATCGGCTCCAGCGATGCCCGTGCATCGGTGTCCGGATGCCTTCGGCTGCACCGGTAACGCCTGCTCAACCGTGCGGGGAGCCGTCAACCCATCCGGATGGGTAGACCGGATGGGTCGATATTTTTTCACCGGATCTCGACGGGGTCTGTGTGTACAACGCATTGTGTGTTTAAACATTCATTTCATTCCCAGTGTCTTACCACACCGGACCCATCCGCCCTTGATCCTTCCAGGAATCCCATGTCCCGAACGAGATCCCACTTTCCACAGCCCTTCCCACCCTTTTTTTATTGATTCGACATGGAGGGCCGGGCGGTCCTGCCCTCCATTGCAGCGGTTCCCGATCCATCAACCCGTAAGGCGGCCAATTCCAGCAGAGGAAATGATGAACGACACCTCCTAGTGCGCTTGATTTCGCGATTCGTCCGGATCCAGCTCATCAATCCACCTCTTCAAGGAGTCAATTCCATGCACCCAACCACGAAGAACCTGAAATCGCTTCCATCCACCCGTTCAAAGCGGTTCGCCACCAGGACCGGGTCCATCCTCACGGGCCTCGGCTTGGCCCTGCTGGCTGCCCTCCCGGCGACCGCGCAGAGCGGCTATAGGGTCGTCGACCTCACCCCATCCGGGTATGGCGTAGCCAACGCCGCCAGCGGCGGGTCCGCCGCCGGGCTGGTTTCCACCACGCCCGGCGCCTACACGGGCCACGCGGCCATGTGGGCTCCGGGCGGCCTCGTAGATCTCCACCCTGACCTGCTGCTGGATGATCCCGCTGCCGGCCTCTTCGGCCGGTCGGTCATCAACGGCCTGGCCGGCGGCCTGCAGGTGGGCTGGGGAACGGGCAAGGCGACGGGCAACCGCGCCGCCGCCATGGCCTGGCATGATTCCGCCGCGAGCGCTGCCGTCTTGGGCCTCCCCTTTGCCGCCTACGCCTCCCAGGCTCTCAAGACCGACGGCTTCCAGATCGTCGGCTCGGCCAATCCCTTCATCAAGGACGGCACCACCTTCGGCCCCCCCCACGCCATCGTATGGGACGCCATCACCGGAGCGGCTGTTGATCTGGGCGACGGTGGCAACGGCGCCCAGGCTCTGGGAGTCGGCGGCGGCCAGCAGGTGGGCTACGTGATCAGAGGCACCTTCAACGCCGCCCTCTGGACGGGCAGCGACAGGTCCCTGCTGGTCATCCATCCCAAGAATGCCGCGGCTTCACAGGCCAACGCCACCGACGGAGTCCGACAGGTGGGCTGGGCCGGCTATGACGTGCGCGTCCGGTCCGAGGCCGCCAAGGGCAACCATGACGCCCGGTTCAACTACGCCACCATGTGGACCGGCACCGTCGAAAGCGCGACGACCATCCATCCCTATCCCATCAACAACCCCACGAACTCCTTCTCCCACAGCTACGCCACGGCCGTGAACGGCCAGACCATCGTGGGCTACGCGGGGGACCAGACGGCCGTCGGCACACCTGCCTATAACCACGCCATCGTCTGGGACGCTTCACTGAATTCCATCGACCTCAATGCCTTCCTGCCCACCGGATTCGTGGGCTCCCAGGCCTTCTCCGTCGATGCGCAGGGCAACATCGCCGGCGTCATGAGCACCGCAAACGGCGAGCGCCACGCCGTGCTCTGGATCCCGATTTTCTGATTCGCGGCGCCTGATCCGCGCCCGCGCACCGCAATCGCCCGCAGAACCCTGCGGGCGGTTTTTTTTCGGTGCATGAGCTGCCGATGGAACCGGGTACTCAAACAGGCATGGACATTATGTTGAAGGAGGCTTCACCCGCAGCGTTGGACGGCATCCACGTGGGCGATGATGATGACGTTGGCGGGACAGTCCTTTTGGCCGATCACGTCGTCCACCGCGCCGCCGTTCCGCGCTACGAGCACCCGGTCGCCGGGGCCCGCCTGGACGCCATCCAAGGCCACCATGGTGCGGTCGCCGGGCCGGCCATCCTCCAGGATTTCGCGCACCAGCAGTAGCTTGCGTCCCGCGAAAAAAGCATGTTTTTCCGTGGCGACCACCGGGGCGAGCACTTCTGCTATGAACATGGCGCCTCTCCCATAAACGGCTTAGAAATAACGCTCAGTTAACCGCGAAAGGCGCGAAAGGACGCGAAATAAAAAACCTATTTTTCGCGTCCTTTAGCGTTTTTTCGCGGTTTCAAAC
Source organism: Holophagaceae bacterium (assembly GCA_016720465.1). Taxonomy (NCBI): domain Bacteria; kingdom Pseudomonadati; phylum Acidobacteriota; class Holophagae; order Holophagales; family Holophagaceae; species Holophagaceae bacterium. The sequence goes on along the minus strand of JADKKO010000004.1, from coordinate 1,558,909 downwards.
CTTTCTAAAAATTGGGCTTAGCTGGCCGAATCCACGAGCCCCACGATGCAGGCGTCGATGGGTCCGTAGGCATTAGGGAGGGCCTTGGGGGCTTCCCGGGCGTCGATGTACATCACCAGGTCGCCATCGCGGGAAGCCACCAGGTCCACAGCAGCCAATGGATCTCCCAGCACTCGGTCGGAGCCGTCCACGGGCTGGATCACCCGGAGATTGAGGCCGTTCAAGGACTCGAGTTTCTGGGTGGCCACCACCATGCCCTTCACTCGCGCGAGAAGCATAGGCTCTCCAATCCTTCGTGCGCGAGGGTCTGGATCCGCTCATGGGGCCGGGCCAGGATCTCGCTTTGGATGAAGGCGCCCTCTTTCCGGAGCAGGGCCTCCGCGCTGGCGAGGGCGGCTTCCACCTCCGCCAGGTCCCCGGTGAGGGTGAAGTAGCCCTTTCCGCCCATGTCCAGGTCGAAGGTGAGTTCCAGGAGCCGCACGGAGGTGGTCTTGACCGCCCGGTCCGCGGCCTGGACCAGGGCGGCGAGGGCCTGGGCCTCAATGATGCCAAGCGCGTCCGTGGGCACCTTGCTGCTCCGCTGGCCCTGAAGGGCCGCCAGTACCTGGGCGTGGAGGTTCGGGATGAAGGTCCAGTGCACGAGATAGGGTTCCGCCTTGTCCCGTCCCTCCTCCACCGCCTCCAGGAGATCCGCCTCGTCGCCGGTGACATGGATCATGAACTTGCCGCTGCCCACGGGACCCGCCCGGAGCAGGCGCACTTCCGCCTTCTTCAACATCAGGTCGCAGACCATCAGTCCTTTGGCGATGCTCGACAGCTCGATGATGCCGAGGGTCGGGACCGGGTTCGGTTTCGGTTTGGCCATGGAAGAATCCAGTCGCGGAATGTCAAACGATTCGGAAATGGTCCTTGAGGACGCAACGCCGGCGCCGGGTGAAATGGATGGCGTTGGTCATCCCTTCGCCCGTTGGCGAGGCGATGGTGAAGGACGTGGATCCGGGCCCTTCGAAGCCGAGGCCGTTGAAGTTCGGCCCGTTCTTGATGAAGATCGAGCAGTTCACGGCGCGGGCCATCTCATCGAGATGGTCGATGTTCTTGGAGTACATGCTCGCGGTGTGCCGGAAGCCATGCTCGGCCTTCAGCGCCATCTCGATGGCTTCGTGGACATCCTTGGCGCGGGTGAACCCGATCAGAGGCATCAGCAGTTCGGCCTGGACGAAGGAGTGGTCGAAGGGCACGTCGGCGAAGATCAGGCGCGGGTCGCCGGTGAAGGAGATCCCCGCCGCGCGGAGGATGACGCTCGCGTCCTTCCCGACGAAATCCTTGTTGGGGTGCCAGCCGTCCACCACCAGTTTCGCCACCGTTGCGATTTCTGAACCGCGGAGTTCGTAGGCTCCCGCGGCCACCATCGCGGCCTTCAGCCGGTCGGCGATGGAGTCCACTGCGATCACTTCCTTTTCGCAGGTGCAGACGACGTTGTTGTCGAAGGAGGCGCCCGCGACGATGCCGCGCCCGGCCTGCTCGAGGTCCGCGGTCTCGTCCACCACCACCGGCGGATTGCCAGGCCCTGCCGCGATCACCTTTTTGCCCGAGGCGAAGGCGGCCTTCACCACCGCCGGGCCACCGGTCACCACCACCAGCCGGATGCCTGGCGCGCGCATCAGTTCGTTGGCGGATTCGATGGTGGGTTCCGTCACGCAAGTCAGCAGGTTGGCCGGCGCCCCTTCAGCCACCAGCAGGCGGTTCAGGAGGTCGATGGTGAAGGCGGTGGTCCGCTTGGCGGACGGGTGGGCGTTGAAGACCACCGCATTGCCGCCGGAGATCATGCCGATCCCGTTGTTGATGACGGATTCGGAGGGATTGGTGGAGGGCGTGATGGCGCCGATGACGCCCCAGGGCGCCAGTTCCTCGAGGGTGAGCCCGTGCTGGCCTGAGACGGCTTCGGCCCGGAGGACTTCGGGGCCCGGCGTCTTGTTGATCACCAGCAGGTTTTTCTTGACCTTGTCCTCCACGCGGCCCATTCCGGTCTCCTGGACCGCCAGGGTGGCCAGTTCCTGCACGCGGAGGCGGAGGCCTTCCCGCAGGCGCTGGATGATCTCCATCCGGCGTTCGAGTCCGATGGACCGGTAGGCTTGGAAAGCTTTCTCCGCGGCTTGGATGGCCGAGCTGACATCGGGGAAGCAGCCCATCTGGATGCCCGGCGCGACCGCTTCGGCGCCCTCCAGCTCGCGGAGGACGCGTTCGGCGATTCTCGAGACCAGGGCTCGATCGATTTCCATAACTGAGCCTCGCCACACTTGCGTGTTCAGGATTTCTTGTAGACCTCTGCGCCTTCGAACTGGATGGCATCCACAATGCCGATGACCACGGCATCAACGGGACGGCCTTCGCTCACGGGCGTCATCCGGGCAGAACTGCCCTGGCAGACGATCACCCATTCCGAAGGACCGGCGCCCACGCTGTCCGAGGCCACGAGCGGGTTGCCCTTGGCCGCGCCCTTCATATCCACGGGCTGGACCAGCAGCAGCTTGTGGCCGACGATGCCGCTCACCTTCTGGCTCGCGACGACATCGCCCACCACCTTGGCGATCAACATGGCTCGACTCCGGGGAAGTTAGGCGGTCGCGCCCGGGCGGCCCAGGGGAAGGACCGAGTCCACGTTCTCGTGGGGACGCGGAATGACGTGCACGGAGACGATTTCGCCGACCTTCTGGGCGGCCAGGGAACCGGCTTCCACCGCGGCCTTCACGGCGGCCACATCGCCACGGATGATGGCGGTGACGTAGCCGCCGCCGATCTTCTCGTAGCCGACCAGCTGGACGCGGGCCGCCTTCAACATGGCGTCGCAGGCTTCGGTCATCGCCACGAATCCCTTGGTTTCGATCATGCCGAGCGCTTCACTCATTGGTTTCTCCCTGGATGGTGGGTGGCGGGATGCCACGAAAGTTGCGTTTAAATATCAGGCTTTGGTGCGGTATGGACGGCCGTGGATGGAATTGATGGCTTCGATGGCGGCCTGCATGGCGCTGTCGATCTCGGACTCGGAGCCGGCCATCATCAGGCGGCCGACCGCGCCATAGGGCTTGAGGTCGATGAGGAAGACGTCGGCGGCCTTCTCCGCTTCGTTGGCGGCGAGCACGGCGTAGGCGGCGGGATCGCATTCAAAAAGGAACAGCGACTGGCCGGGCAGGATCATGTGGCCATAGCGGTTGCGGTTGATGATCTGGGCGTGCATGGGTTCCACGGAGCGGATGACTTCGCAGGTGGCCACGTAGGGCGTCAGCCGGTCCTTTTCCGTGAGCCCGAAGTTTCCGATGGCCGCCTCGCCGGCGGTTCGGACCTCACCCTTGTCGAAGGCGTGGACTTCCAGCATGCCGAAGGTCCGTTCCACCACCTGGGCCGCGGGCTGCACCTTGGCGGCCTTCAGGGCCACATCCGTCATCTTGTTGATGGCGATGCCCGGCGCGACCTCGATGTAAACGGAAGCCTGCTCCTTCAGCGGCGGGAAACCACGGGCGCCGAGGCCCACGAAGGCCGCGAGCTGCGGCTGGAGGGAGTCGATGAAGACGTAGGCCCTGAGGGTCAGCGCGCCGTCGCTCATGTCAGTACCCCTTTCCTTCGCCACCGGTGACGATGGCAATGCCTGAACTGGTCCCAATGCGGGTGGCTCCGGCCGCGATCATCTTTTTGGCATCCGCGATGCTGCGCACGCCGCCCGACGCCTTCACACCCATGCGGGGTCCCACGGTCTTGCGCATGAGCAGGATGTCGGCCTCGGTCGCAGCGCTGCCTTTGGCGAAGCCGGTGGAGGTCTTCACGAAGGTCGCGCCGGCCTTCTTGCAGATCTGGCAGGCGGTCACCTTCTCCTCGTCCGTGAGGAGGCCCGTCTCAAGAATCACTTTGGTGACCTTGTTGCGCGCGGCCTGGACCACGGCCCGGATGTCCTTTTCCACCAACGCTAAGTCGCCGGACTTGAGGGCCCCGATGTTGATGACCATGTCGATCTCGTCCGCGCCGTTCGCGATGGCCTCCCGGGTTTCATAGGCCTTGGTGCGGTAGTCGATGGCGCCCAGGGGGAAGCCCACGACACAGCACACCTTGACCCGGGAACCGCGCAGCAGGTCCCGGCAGCGGGACACCCACGAGGTGTTGATGCAGACGGAGTAGAACCCATACTGCCGCGCCTCCTTGCAGAGCCGTTCCACCTCGTCGGCGGTGGCCTCCGGCTTGAGCAGGGTGTGGTCGATCATGGCCGCCAGGTCCGAGTCGATCCCGCCCGAGGCAGGTCCGGCGGGGGATTGCGTCTTGCCCTTGTCTCCGAGGGCTTTCAGCACTTCCTGGGTGATCAGATCCACTAGCTTTTTTTCGTCCATCCCAACTCCACCAGGGGTGTCAATCCCACGATATCAGACGTCCCGTTCGATCTTGTCCACGCGTTTCTGGTGCCGCCCGCCCTCAAACGGCGTGGCCAGCCAGGCCAGGACCATCGCATCCACTGCGTCGGGCGGATTTGCCGTCGAGCCCAGGGTGAGGACATTGGCGTTGTTGTGCGCGCGGGAATTCAGGATCGTCTTCATGTCGTAGCACAGGGCCGCGCGGATGCCGGGGAAACGGTTGCATGCCATCGAGGACCCGATGCCGGCGCCGTCGATCATGATCCCCTGGGCGCAGGCGCCTTTCAGGACAGCCTGTGCCACGGCTTTCGCGAAATCCGGATAGTCGCAGGCTTCCTTGCTGTGGCAGCCCACATCCAGGACGGCATAGCCCTTCCCTTCCAGCAAGGACCGCAGCCGTTGTTTCAGCTCGAAGCCTCCATGGTCGGAACCGAGGGCGATGCGCCGGCCATCACCCCGCCGGGACAGCACTTCCCGGACGACCTCTTGGACCAGCTTTTCGACCTTCTCGGGATCCACGGGAATCCCTCCTGGGATGTCAGAACTAGAAACACCGGCCATTTTCGCTCTCGGCCTTGACCTCTTGGATCGCCTGGTTCCTCAGGAGGTCCAAATTGATGAAAAAATTACCTATCCTGAAAAAAAATCTACCATGTCCATTCGAGGACCACAACATGGAGGGCACCGGGCCCGGTCATCGACCCTGGGTTCGATGCGACCTATCGGATTCACCGAGCATAATGGGGAGCGGAGGATTCCTTTGAGCGCGACAGAAAAAATCCTGGTGGACCATGAAGCGCGCAAGGCCGCTGGCCGCGTGACCTGGTTCACGGAGCAAGACCTGCGCCGGCTGGGCATTTCCACTGCGCTATTCACGACCATGCAGGATGTCCAGCATGAGCTGAGGCTCAGGCATAGCGATCGCGTGGTGGAAAGTGAAGGATGCACCGACCGCTGGTCCATCCAAGACACTCTGTGAGGAACTGGCGGCAGACCTTCATCTGGGGCTGTTTCACTTTTTTGTGGACCCTGCTCACGGTGCCCCTGACCGTGTTCGGCATTCTGCTGGCCACGCCGTTCCTCGGGCCGCGCAAAGCCTTTTTCACGGTCGGACCGCTGTGGGCCAGGCAGATGTTCCGGGTTGCGGGCATCTCGCTGGAACGCAGAGGCTGGGAGGCCCTTCCCGAAAACATCCGCACGATGCGCCAGCCTGTGATTTTCATGAGCAACCATGAAAGCCAGATGGATCCGCCGCTGCTGATCCATGCCATCCCGGTGCCCGCTGTCTATATCGCCAAGAAGGAAGTGAAGCTCATTCCCTTCGTGGGCTGGGCGGCCATGTGCGCGGGGGTCATCTGGATCGACCGCGGGAAACGGGAGCGGGCCATCCAGAGCATCCAGGAAGCGGCCGGCAAGATCCGCCGGGGCCGAAATGTGGTGATATTCGTCGAGGGCACCCGCACCCGGACGGGCGAGCTACTGCCCTTCAAGAAGGGGGGATTCCAACTGGCCATGGACGCGGGCGTTCCCATCGTGCCCCTGGCCACTGTGGGCGGCTTCCAGACCCTGCCCCGGGGCACCATCTTCGTCCGCCCCGGCCGCTACGTGGTGAGCTTCGGGGAACCCGTGGACACGGTTTCCTACACCAATCGGGAAGATCTCATGCAGGAAGTAAGGACCCGGATCGAGGCCCTGATCGCGGACGCCAGAAAAATCATCTGAACGCCGGGTCCCTCTTGGCCACCTTGCGCTTGCCCGTGTGGAGCTGGTCGGCGAGGTCCACCAGCGGTTTCGCTTCGGACTTCAGCCCGAGCTTCGCCAGGGTCCGGGCCATGAAATAGAGATTCACCGATGCCACCCGCTTCTCGTTGTGGCGGCGGGTGGTCCAGTCCACGGCCTGGCATCGGCGGAAGAAGGCCGCGTAGACCGCATGGGTTCCGTGCGCGTCCTTGGCGACCGCCTTCACGAGGCCCTGCAGCAATACCTGGTTGGAATGGTCGGCGGGCCAGGCGGAAACCAGCTCCGCCGCATCCCGTGCCACGGTCGCCGCGTCGCCCCGCTCGTAGGCGCAATAGGCATCCAGGCTCTTCAGCACCAGCGAACCCGGAGCCTCCTTCAGGCCCCTGGCGATGCGCGCCTCCGCTTCGCCGTTCCGGCCCATCCACAGCAGGGAATCCGCGGCTGTGACGTAGGCGAATTCCTTGGAAGGGTTCAGCACGATGGAGCGGTCCGCATGGCGGAGCGCATTCTCCAAGTCCCCGTCGTTCTGCAGGAGGACCGCATACCGGTAATGGGCCTGCGGGTTATCCGGATCCAGGGCAAGCGCTTTTTCAAAATACCGGCGGGCGACGAGGTGGTTCTCCTCGCCATCCAACCCCGCGAAAGTGTCCGCCAGGACATGGTAGGCCCGCGTGTCGCCTGGATCCAACCGGATGGCCTCGAGGGCGGCCTTGCTGGCACCCTCCACATCCCCTCGGCGCAATCTGATGGCGGAGAGCGCGCGAAAGGCCATCTCGTTGTGGGGATCCAATTGGATGGCCTTTTCCGCATGGGCTTTCGCCGCGCTGAAAATGTCCTGGCCCTCGTCGAATTTGCCTTGGCTCAAGGATTTCGTGCTGCCCAATTCAGAAAGGGTCCAGGCCATGGCGGCATGGGCGGGCGCGTAGTCCGGCTCCAGGTCCAGCGCTTCCTGCAGCATGGATTTGGCCAGCATCAGGGAGTCCATTCCCCCTTGGGTGAAAAGCGCATTGCCCTTGATGAAGAGCTCCCTCGTGCGGGGATTCTTGGCCCGGTACCGGATGCCGCCATCATCGTTGCTGAGGCCCATCTCCTTGGGCAGGCGGCGTTGCAGCTCATCCTCGATCTCCAGCAGGCGGGCCTCGGACCGCTCCACGGAAAACTGCTTCAGCACCGTGCCGGTGGCGCTGTCGAGGATGCGGATGCCCATGCGGACGCGGCCTTCCACCATCTGGTAGGTCCCCTGCACCACCCATTCCGCGTTCAGGGCCTTGGCGAGCTGCCCGAAGGAGCGGAGCGGTTTTCCGGGCACCTCGCCGAGCTGGTTCATGGCTTCGGTGACCCGCAGGCGGTCCACAACCAGGATATCCTCCCGCGCCACCAGGCCCGAGGCCATGGCATCGGCGAAGCTGCTGCTGAGCCAGGCCTGGGATTCATCGCCCGTGAGCATTTCCACCGGCAGGATCGCCACCATGCGGCGGCCCTTCGCGAAATCCTTGGTCGAGGCCAGCCGGGCCATCCCGAGGCCAGTTTCAGGCGTCCGGCCGCGCCACCATGCGTAGGCCCCGCCAGCGACCAGCAACGGGACCACCGCCGACGCCATCAGCCACCGGCGCCCTGTCTGATCGGATTCCCGCACTTCCCCGGTCCGGACCTTCTCCGTCGGCGATCCGTGGAGGAAAGGCGTCATCTGCGTGGCCCGGCCCTCCTGCAAGGCTTCCACCGCCGCTTGAAGCGAGGGGAACCGCTCTTCTGGAACCTTTTCCAGCATCCGGTCGATCACCAGCCCCAGATTCGCCGGCAGGTCCGGCCTGGAAGCGCGCAACGGCGGGAGTTGTTCCTTCACCACCGCGAACAGCGTTTCCACCAAGGTCGCCCGCATGAAGGGATGCGCGCCCGTGGCCAATTCATGGAGCACCACGCCCAGCGAGAACTGGTCGCTGGAGGGTTCCACGGCCCAGCCATTGGCCTGTTCGGGACTCATGTAGGCGGGTGTGCCTTGGCTGTAGCCAGGCGCCGTGCGCTCCACGAGCGTGGCGTGATGGCCGGTGGGCCCGTTCAGCGGGGTCGAAGACTGGTGCTGCGCGATGCCGAAATCCAGGATCTTCAGGACGCCTTCGTTGTTGAGAACCAGGTTGTCGGGCTTGATGTCGCGGTGGACGAGGCCCTTCTGGTGGGCATAGTGGAGGGCGGAGGCCGCCTGCGCCGCGATGCTCCTCAGCCAGGATCCTTCCGCCGGTTTTCCCGCGAAATGGCCCAGGGTGGAACCGACGACCAACTCCATGGCGATGAAGGGAGTACCGTCCACTTCACCCGCTTCGTAGATGTGGGCGATGTTCGGATGGTTGAGCTGGCAAGCCATCTTGGCTTCGTGCAACAGCGCGCGATGCCTCACTTCGTCCGCATTGCGGAGGATCTTCAGAGCCACCTCGCGCTCCAGGCGCAGGTCCATGGCCCGCCACACGGTCCCCATGGCGCCTTCTCCCAACTGCTGGATCAGGCGGTAGGAACCAAAGGTGTGCAGGTCAGTGTTCAAACAGGAATCCGGAAAGCTTGAGTATAAGCCGCTACGGCAAAATAGTCGGACAACAGGAGCAGCAGGACCGACTCGATCGCTGCCTTTCCGCCCCGCATGCCGGGCGGACCCGGGGTGCTAGACTCTGCGTTTTCACGGAGCAACGGTGGACCTGCCCTCCCGCAACCCCTACGAGCCGCCCCAATCGGACCTATCCGGGACGCCCGAGCCCATTTCCCCGGATGCTTCGAGGCCCATCCCGTTCGAGGACCTGGAGGCGATTCCGGGCTTCTGGCGGCGGGTGGGCGCCATGTTCCAACTGCTCTTCACCAACCCCTACGGATTCTACGACCGGATTCCCGTGACCAGCGGAACCTTGCCCCCCTTGCGCTTCATGCTGCTCATGTGCGCGCCGCTGGTCCTGCTCGTCATCGCGGTCATCAGCATCTTCGGCCTGGCGATTTTCTCAGGCCTCTTCGGCCAGATGAGCTCCAAGGACCGGTCAGAGACCTGGATCCTGCCGGTGGTGGGCGGAATCTATGCCGTGATGATTCCAGTGATGCAATTCATCAGCCTCTGGGTCTACGGTTCCCTCACGCACATGCTGCTGTGGATATTCGGTGGAACCAAGGAGCACGTGGGCCTCGGGCAGAGCATCCGCGCCACGGGATACACCCTGGCCTTCATGACCCTCGGCTCCCTGATCCCGCTGCTCAATTACGCGGTATTCCTGGGTGGAATGGTCATGCTGGGCATCGGACTCTCGCGCATCCACCGCACGGACATGTGGCGCGGGATCCTGGCGGCCCTGCTCCCGCCCTTCCTCTGCTGCTGCGGATACATAGCCATCGTGTTCAGCGCCGCAGGGCTCGCCAGCGCCTTCGGCAGGTGAGGCGCCTCCTCAGAACCGGAAAGCCACCCCGAGGGAGGTGTGGCTCAAGTCCGCATCATGGAAATCGCGGTGCGAGTTCGGCAGCGAGGTGAGCATCTGCTTGGCCTCGATCCCCACGTGGCGGGTGATGTGGAAGATGAATCCGAGGGAGAGGACGAAGGCGATCTTGTCCCCGTAGTCCTCGTCGACGACATAGATGTCAGAACCCGCGGCCGGCGAGTACGCGCGGGTCTGGTACCAGTGGGCGCCGCCGATTCCGATGAGGAAGTCCACGCCGGGGTCCCTCGACGGGCCCAGCCGCACGAGCCAGTCATAGCCGACATAGCGCGTGTCGGCGCTGATTTCTTCGGTGCCGGAGACCATCTTCCTGGACTTGCCCTCGAAATGGCCGATCTCCACCCGCAGGCGGCCCTCGACCTCCTCGCCCTGGCGGAAGTAGAAGGGGATGCCGATGTTGTAGCCGGTCTTGTAGAGCTGCCCGGCGGTGTCCACGGGGAGCATCAACTGGAAATTCAAACCGAAGCGGTGGGCGGTGGGAGGCTCCTGGCTCAGGGCGGGCTGGACGCTGGCGGCACCGATCAAGAGGAAGGACAAAACTTTCCACATGGCGGCTCCCAAAGATCTACAGGTCCCATACGACCACCATCAGACCGCCCGCGCAACCTCGGGACTCCTCGTGGAATCGTCAGCGCCCGTGCGGATGGGCAGCGAGGCCGACCCGCAGGTGGCGCTCCACCGCGCCACGGGCATCTTCCGGCCGGAGCCTCCGCTGGATCGCCCCGGCCTCCATCGCCTGGGCCGCATCCCAGCGCTCCATGCCCTGGAAAAGACGATCCGCGCCGGCCTCTCCCAGGACTTCCACCAATCTCACGGTGCCGCCAAAACCCGTGAGGATGCCATGCATCGCCGCTGGATGCGCGAGTTGAAAGGCCCGCCTTCCGAATGCGGAAGCCTCGCCGCCGCCAACATCCACCCCCCAGCGCTCCTGGCCCGACAGGGCGAGATCGCATCCGCCGCCCATGGCCGCGCCGCTGATGAGGGTGAGGCTATGCCAACCTGGCCAAGCCAGGTGTTCCATCACCCGCTGGCCGCGCCTCGCGAACGCATCAACCGTGGCCCCGTGGAGCATGGCAACCTCGTGGAGGTCGGCCCCCGCGCAGAAATTCGCTCCGATGCCATTCATCCACCCAGCGTCGCTCAAGCAGATCCTCCGCACACCCGACCATCTCAAATGGACGAAAAGGAGATCCAGGGCTTCGAGCAGATCCATCCGCAGGCGATTCAGCGAATCCTCTGATGCGAGCCCGATCCAGGCCCACTCCCCTCCGCGCCGCAGATCGAGGGATGTGGAGCCATGGAAGACGCGCTCGGGTTTCATGAAAGCCCCAGCTTTTCAAAGGCCGCATCCAATGACTCGGAATCGGGATTCCAATGAGGCGTTCCCGGCAACTGGTTGCGGAACCAGGTGGCCTGGCGCTTGGCGAAGGCCTGGGTCTCCTGGACGATCCCATCCATCACCAAAGGCAGGCCGCCCTCCACCATCCCGGCCAGATTCAGGTAGCCCAAGGGTCTCAGGGCCTCCAGGTCGGCGCGGTGGCCCGCCGCCAGCAGACGGGCCACTTCCTCCGGCCATCCATCTTTCATCTGTTGCGCCACCCGCAGCTCCACCCGCAGGCGCTGCTTTTCGCGCGTGGATAGCACCACCAACACCCGCCAGCCTGCGGGAACCTCGGATCGCTCCCCCTTGAGCAGGCCTGAAGCCTTGCGTCCTGTGGCCAGGTGAAGGGCCAGCGCCCGGGTCACGCGGGCCCGGTCATTGGGGTGGAGATCCGCCGCCCGCTTGGGATCCAGCCCCACGAGCAAGCGATGGAGGCGCGGCACGCCGAGCACCGTGGACCAGCGGCGCACTTTGGCCACGGTGGCCTCTGGCACTTCGGGAAGGTCCGAAAGCTGATTCCAGATTCCCCGCAGGTAGAGCCCTGACCCGGTCACCAGCACCGGGGTTTCAAGCGGCGCCAGCCAGGCCCGCACGCGCTCCCCGAACATCGCTGGATTGGGCCGCGTGGAAAGCGGCAGCAGGCCGTAGCCCACATGGGGAACGCTCCCTTGTTCGGCCTTGGAAGGCTGGCCGGTTCCAATGGCCAGCCCTTCGATCGCCTGGAACGGGTCCCCATTGACCACGGTCCCGCCGATGCGCCGGGCCACCGCCGCCGCAAGGCCGGATTTGCCAGAGGCCGTGGGTCCCAGGATCGCGATCTTCATCGTTCCAAGGTAGCCGGAACCTCCGGGCTGATTCGCCCATCCATTAAAAGTCCCCGATGAAATTCCGATACCTGATCCTCGCGCTCCTGCCCTCCTTGGCCTCCGCCCAGGCGGGTGGCTTCCATCCGCCTCCTTGGAGTCTGGCGGACCATTTCGGCCTCGGGATTTTTCCCCTGCAATCCCTTCGGGGCCTCGTGCCTGAGGCCACCGTCATCGTCGAGAGCGACTACCTGCCTCTGTACACGGAGAGGGAGATCCGCTTCCTGGAATTCCGCGCGACGCTGCTGGCGGATTTGCGGAGCCATTTGGAGAGCGGCGCTCCTTCGCCATCGCCCGGAGCCGGCGTGCCCCTGCGCTACGCCGAGGGCGCCGGGCCGAGGATGTACCCGCTGGGCGGCCTGAGATGGAAGTGAGTTGAGGGGCGATCCTCCCGCCCAGGCGCCTGGCTAGGGCCTTCCCAGTTTCGGGATCAGCGCGGCTGCCTGGTCCCGGCTCAACCGCGCGGCCTCGATCGCGCTGCTCAGCAGCCTTTCAGGATCCTGGTCCAAATCCAGCAGAGCCTCGCATTGGCTCTTGAGCCGCGCCACCTCTCCGTTGCGGTCTTCCAGGCGGCGTTCAGCGGCCGCCTGGAATATGGGCAGGAAGCATTTGATCGAATCGCAGGCGGCACTCAGCGTGGCTGCGCCGTTGCGGTGGTCGCTCTGCAGGGCCAGGGCGGCGGCGAGAAACCGCAGGCCGTCCTCGAAACGTGCCTGCAGCGGTCCCGCGGCGCCTCGGGCGGACAGGTCAGCAGGCGCCATTGGACTCCGGCACCACCGCGTACTCGCCGGTGAAGCAGGCGTAGCAGAAGCCTTTGCCGCCATCGGGGTCCCGCACCGAGGCCTGCAAATCCTCCAGTGTGAGGTAGCCCAGCGTGTCCGCGTCCACGAAGGCGCGGATGGCTTCGTTGTCGCGGTTGAAGGCGATGAGCTGTTCGCGGCTGGGCGTATCAATGCCGTAGAAGCACGAATGCGTCGTGGGCGGGCTGGAGATGCGCAAGTGGACTTCCTTGGCGCCGGCGGCCCGCACCAATTCCACGATTTTCTTCGAGGTGGTGCCGCGCACGATGGAATCGTCCACCAGCACCACCCGCTTGCCGGAGAGGAGATCCCTCACGGGATTGAGCTTCACCTTCACGCCGAAACTGCGGATGCTCTGCTTGGGCTCGATGAAAGTGCGGCCCACGTAGTGGTTCCGGATCATGCCGAATTCGAAGGGAATTCCGCTGGCTTCGGCGTAACCCAGAGCGGCGCTCATGCCGCTGTCCGGCACGGGCACCACCAGGTCGGCCTCCACCGGATGGCGCCGCGCCAGCATCCGCCCCATTTCGCGCCGGGTGGCCATGACCGTGCGGTCGAACACATTGGAATCCGGCCGCGCGAAATAGACGTGCTCGAAGGAACAAGGCTGGGGCTGCACCCTGGGCCGCGGAAACCGGGACTGCACGCTTGCTCCCCTCACGATGACCAGCTCGCCCGGCTCGACCTGCCGCACATAGTCCGCGCCCAGCAGATCGAAGGCGCAGGTCTCGGAGGAAAAGACCACCGCACCGGCCAGTTTCCCCATGGCGAGCGGCCGGAATCCCCTTGGATCCCGGACCGCCATGATGGCGTCCTCCGTGAGGACCAGCAACGAGAAGGCGCCCTCGCACCGCTTCAGGGCCTCCACGACCGCATCGTCGATGTTGGCCGCATGGGCGCGGTTGATGAGCGCCAGGATGACTTCGGAATCGCTGGGGCTCGTGAAGGTGTGGCCTTCCTTGATGAGTTCCGCGCGCAGCGTTTCGGTATTGGTGAGGTTGCCGTTGTGGCACAGGGCCACCTGCCCGAACCGGCCATGGATCAGGAAGGGGTGCGCGGCGCTCGCCACGTTGCCGCCCGTGGTGCTGTAGCGCGTGTGGCCGATGGCCGTGTCCCCGGGCAGCGAATCGAGGGTCGGCTGGTCGAAGATGTCGGCCACGTGCCCTTGCGCTTTGTGGAGGAACAGCTTCCCGCCGTCCCTGGAACAAATGCCCGCGGCTTCCTGGCCCCGGTGCTGGAGGGCGTAAAGTCCTAGATAAGTCTGCCGCGCGGCTTCGGTCTGGGGAGAAATCCCGAACACTCCGCATTCGTCCCTAAACGGCATGATGGCTCCATGCATAAATTCTATCTCGGAACCATCCCGGAACCACCTGGGCCCGAATGCGCATGAACATGAGGAGGCTTCCATGCCCAGATTGACAGTCCTTTTCGTACTGGCCGCCCTGCCCTGCGCGGCCGATGGCCTGGCGGACCTGCGCGGCATCCTGTCAAGGCTGCAGGGCAGCGGAAGCGTCCGCGCCACCGCGGAGATCCAGAATTGGAGGCAAGAGGGCGAGGGCAAGAAGGCCCGCATCAAGCAGTCCCGCAGCACGGTGCAGCTCGAAGACGGCCCCAGCGGACTGCGCCTTGGCTGGAGCCCCTCCCAGATCCAGGGAGCCCGGAAGGAGTCGCAACTGAAGGCGACGGACCCGGAAGCCGCCACGCCCAACCTGGATTCCCTGAGCGCGTTGAATGGGCTGAGCGCCGCCACCTTCCTCAGCCAGGGCGACCATCTGCTCCAGCAACTCAAGGGCGCCTCGCTGCTGGAAGACAGGTCGGACACCTATATGGGAAAACCGGCGCGGCTGCTGGCCTTCAAGCTGGACCCGGCCGTGGGTGCTGAGGAGAAGAGCATGATCAAGGACCGCAAGGAGACGCTGAAGGTCTGGCTCGACGGCAATGGCATACCCGTGGGCACCGAGCATGCGGTGGCCATCAAGGCCTCGAAATTCCTCATCAGCTTCACCGCCAGCAACCGCGAGGCGCGCAATCTGGCGGTGCTGGGCGGCCGGCTGGTGGTGGCAAGCGAAACCCAGGAGAACAGCGGCTCGGGCATGGGCTTCTCGAACACCTCCAAGAAAGTGACGGCCCTGTCGTTCTTTTGAAGCGCTACCCTGTCTACGCGTGATCGCGATCGGACGGACCTGTGTTCAAGGACATTCTGCAACTCATTCCGCCTGAAGGTCCGAAGATCATCCTCGTCCTGCTGCTGTCGTTCCTGGTGGGGCTGGACCGGGAAGAGCGGAGCGTCGAAGGCCACAGGGTTTTCGGCGGAGTCCGCACCTTCCCCATCATCGGACTCCTGGGCTACGCCCTGGCCCTGTTGTCCAACGGCCAGATCCTTCCCCTGGTGCTGGGCTTCGCGGTGGTGGGCGGCTTCGGCATGGTGTCCTACTGGCACAAGCGTTCCGAGACAGATGAGGCCGGCACCACCACGGAGATGTCGGCGCTGGCGATCTATCTCGTGGGCGCCCTGGTGTTCAAGGGGCATTTCTGGATCGCCACCACCCTGGTGGTCATCCATCTCTTCCTGCTGGAGCTGAAATCCGGGCTCGAAGGCATGGCGAAACGGCTGGCCCCCATGGAAGTCATCGCCTTCACCAAGTTCATGCTCCTGACAGCGGTGATCCTGCCGGTGGTGCCGGACCGGGAATTCACCTCCTTCCAGATCAATCCCTTCAAGACCTGGCTGGTGGTGGTGGCCGTCAGCGCCGTCTCCTACGGCAGCTATGTGCTGCAAAAAATGCTGGAAGGGCGCGGCGGCATTTTCCTTTCCGCGCTGCTGGGCGGCGCCTATTCATCCACGGTCACCACCGTTGTGCTGGCGAAGCAGGGCGCCGGCGGACATCGCCCCCATGCCATCTCCGGCGGCATACTCGCCGCATCGGGGATGATGTACCTGCGGTTGGCTGTGCTGGTGGGGTTGTTCAACCGGGAGCTGTTCCTGAGGCTCGGTCCGGCGTTCGGCCTGCTGGGCCTGGCCGCGATCTTCTGCGCGTGGATCTGGTCCCGGCAGGAAGACGAGGCAGGCGGACAATCGAGCCAGATCGAACCCGCGCGGAATCCCCTGGAGTTGAAAGCGGCCTTCCTGTTCGCCGCCATTTTCCTCGGCATGCTCCTCGTCACCCATCTCGCCGTGACCCATCTGGGGACGGGCGGCGTGTATTCCCTGGCAGCCGTCATGGGGCTGTCGGATGTGGACCCCTTCATCATGGGCATGACCCAGACCGCCGCGGGTTCCACGCCGGTCCATGTGGCTTCGACCGCGATCCTGATCGCCGTGTCCAGCAACAACCTGATCAAAGGCGTCTACGCGCGCTCCTTCTCGGACCCCCGCGCGGGCCGCTGGAGCTTGGTGCTGCTCATCATCCTGGCCATCCTCGGCCTGATTCCCGCCTGGTGGGTTTGATCAGGGGCGAGGTTCCGGCCTCTTCAATCCACGTTTTGCGTCCGCGTGATGCCGTCGTCCAGGCGTCCGGCCCCTTCCAGCGGCGCGCGGGACCACTGTTGCAGCGTGCTGAGGAGCGCCGTGCCGTCTTCGGGCGGAGCCGCGCCAGGCTTCAGGTTGAAGGCTTCGAGATGCACTTCCAGCGTGGCGACCTCGCCCGTGTCGAACTTCACCGTGGCATCGCAGAGCACCAGGGTGTTCTTTCCGATTTCCAGAAGGCTGGCGAAGCCCTGGACATTGGCCGGCACCGGCACTTCCCAGACCGGATAGGTCCTCGCGCCGAACCGGAGCCCATAGGGTTCCGGCCTCAGAGAGGGCGCGGGCCCCGAGAAATACATCAGGCGCTCGGCACGGGCCAGCAGCATCGTCTGGGCGAAGGGCGTACCCGCGGCGCGGTCCGCTTCGAGCCTCCAGCCGCCGAGCCGCGGCTTCTGGACCTTGTTGTTGGAGCGCCTCGCCGGCGTGGGCACCAGCAGGAAATCCGTCTCCATGGCCGCATCCTCGCCGCGCATCCTCATCTTCACGTGGTAGCGGAGGGCGGATCCTTTCGGGAGCGCATCCTGGGGAGGTTTTTTTTGCGCCCTGGCAGGTTCGCCCGCCGGCGCCGATGGCCCTTGCGGCGCCCCTGCGGGCGCCACCACGGATTCTGTTTTCTGCGCCGGCAGCGACACGGCCATCATTCCCGGCAGCAGCAGGACCTGGACCGCCCGCATCGCTTTCATCGCAGCCATCCGGCCTCCTGCTCTCTACGATGCCAGATGCAAGGCCCCACATTCCAGGCGAGGATTGCGATCCGGCACGATTCCCCCACGGATGGCCGTGCGCATTGCTAACGTGTAGCATGCCGCTCTGTTTCGACCTGGATGGAACCCTGGGCACCTTCGGCGGCGGCTACGCGCTGCTGAGGGAAACTCTTGGAGAACGGTGGGGGACCGCGCCGACCCTTGAAGAACTTCGTGCCTGCGCCGGGTCCACGGATTGGGAGATCGTCGATGAACTGCACCGCATCCGCTTCGGGACCGGCCTCGCAGACGCTGACTACGAAGCGTTCGATGCGGACTGCCTGGCCCGCTTCCGCGCCACCTTCCATCCGGAAGGGCAACTCCCCACAGCCTTCCAGGGGATCATCGAAGGCCTGCACCACCTGATGGAACGCGGCCATGCGGTCTGGCTGGTGTCAGGCAATGTGCCGCGGGTCCTGGAGTTCAAAGCCAGCGTCCTCCGCATCGACGGACGGATCCACCGGTTGGGCAGCCTCCCCGGATGCAGCCGGGCGGACCTCATCCGCAGGGCTGTGCAGGATCGCGCGGGACCGCACCTGTACGTGGGCGACCGCCCCCATGACCGCGAGGCCGCAAGGGCCGCGGACATTCCCTTTCTCGGCATCGGCGACGCGGTGCCCGGGGAGCATCCGGTCCTGGGTGCCGACACCGGAGCCACGCACCTCGTCGCGGCCATCGAGCGGATCATCTCAATGCAGGGCCGGGGCTATCCCTGATCGCTCTTTGCCTTTTGGTCCGCCAGATCCTCCAAGGCCTTCATCGCGCCCTGGTGGCCGGCCTGCGCGGCTTGTTGCAGCCAAGTCCCGGCCTGGACAGAATCCTTCATCCCCCCGTGGCCGAAACGCAGGAGCCCCGCAAGCTGGTGCATGGCTTCCGCATGGCCGCCCTCCGAGGCTTTGAGCAGCCAGCGGCGCGCCTCGGCCGCGTCCCGCGGAGTCTCGGCGCTGCCCCCCAGGAAGGCCATTCCGCGCTCGAAACAGGCTTGGGGATCGCCCCGCTCGGCCTTGGCCTGGCGGCGGCGCCCTTGGAGGCTCCAATGCATGCCACGCCGGTTCGACATCCAGAAGTAGGAAAAGAGCAGTCCGGGCACTCCGAACGCGATGCTCAGGAAAGCGGCGGTGACCCACGGCGCGGAAAGGAAGGTCGCAAAGCCGATGAAGGCCAGCGCCGCGCCGAGAAGCCCGAGGAATCCCGCCAGCCCGCAAGGGACGATGACGATCCAGAAGAACCAGGGGAACCAGTTCCCGTGGACCGCTGCTCCCATCCATTCATCCAGGCCATCGGCGATGGCGCTGGTGAGGCGGACCAGCGGGTCCCCCGATGCTTCGGAAGGCAGCGGCAGCAACGCGCTCCGGGAAGGCCCCACCGATTCGAGCTTTTCGGCGCGCCGACGCCAGAAGGCCGCCAATTCGGCATCCGGCGCCATGCCTTCGCCCTTTTCGTAGGCCCCCGCCAACCACTCCATGGCAGGTTTCCACCCCATTTCCGCGGCCCGGCGGGTGGCGGTGCGTCCAGCCTCCGGATCCGCGGCGATGCCGATGCCCCAACGCAGCATCTCGCCCATCCGGAAGGTGGCTTCGGCGTGGCCCAGTTCCGCCGCATGGCGATAATGGTCCATGGCTTTTTCCCGCACACCGATGCCGTAGCCTCCCCCCTCGCAGTAAAGTCCCAGTTCGAAATGGGCGTCCGCGCTGCCCAGCCCCGCCGCTCGCTCAAGACAGGCGATCCCTTGGGACACGTAGTGGGCGTTGCGACCCCAGCGGAGCCAGGCCTCTCCCGGGTCCTTCGTGAATCTGGCGCCAAGGGCGCGGATGGCGATTTCAAGGGCGGCGGCCATGGATCTATCTTCGCATTGGAGGACTTGCGGAGCCGGCCAGCGCCGCCTTCAATTCGGATTCGGCGCGCCCCGCTCCGTAGCCGGACCAGCGCGTACGGAGCTTCCCGTTTCCATCCACGATGATCGTGGTTGGTATCCCGTTGATGGGGCCGAAGGGTTCCAGTGCGCCTCGATCCAAGGGCACATAAGCTTTGAGCGGCATCGGGTGGCGGCTCAAATAGGCGGCCACATCCCTGAACCCGCCATCGTCGATGGAAATGGGCAGCACTGCATAGCGTCCGTCCGCCTCGGATTGGAGCTTGGCCAGCTCCGGAAGGCTCGCCTGGCAAGGCGGACACCAGGTGGCCCAAACGTCCACCACAACAACCTTTCCGGCGTATTCCGCCAGGGTATGGCGGCGGCCTTCGGCATCGAGGAAGGCCACGGAGCGGACATCGGCGCCCACAAGCGGCGCGCTGTCCCGCTTCACCCTCCAGATGCCGAACAAGAGCACCAGGCCGACGAGCCCGAGCGTCACGAAACAGCCCCATCGGCTCCAGTGGTCCCGGATGCGCTCCTTCACCTCTTCGTTCATCGGGGCCCTCCATGGCAAAGTAAAGCATGGCATCACCGCTCATTTCACCCAGGGACCTGGCTGTTCTCCAAGGCGCCGTGCTGCTGGATGCGCGTCCGAAGCCCGACTTCGATGCAGGCCACTTGCGCAACGCGCTGCATGTGGATGTGGGTGTGCATTTGAGCGGCGCCTCGGAGCCGGATTCGGATCCGGCGAAGGGTGGGCGGCATCCGCTGCCGTCCTTGAAAAGATGGCGGACCACGCTTGGGTTGCTTGGCATATCACCGGACACCCCTGTGGTCGTCTACGACAACCAGGGCGGCGCCAATGCAGCCGCGCGGGCCTGGTGGATGTTGCAGTCCATCGGCCATGCTCCAGTCCAGGTGCTGGACGGCGGCCTGAAGGCAGCCCTGGAGGCAGGCTGGGACCTCAGCACCGGCGTGTCGGTCGCCCAGCCTTGCTCCCAATACCCGGCCACCGCATGGCTTCTTCCCACGGCGGATATCGACGTGGTGGAAAAGCTCGCGAAACATCGCGAGTGGAAGGTTCTGGATGTGCGGTCCAAGGCGCGCTACCGAGGCGATGAAGAACCCTTGGACCCTGTGGCGGGGCATATTCCTGGCGCCCTGAACCTGCCCTACACCGAGAACCTCGATGCCGAGGGCCATTTCAAGTCCGCCGGCGAATTGCGCGTCCTCTATTCGGAACTGCTCGGGGATCTGCGCCCCGACCACCTGGTGGTCCATTGCGGATCGGGCATCACGGCCTGCCACACGCTGCTTGCGCTGGAATACGCCGGGTTGCCGGGCGCAGCGCTCTATGTGGGGAGCTGGAGCGAATGGTGCCGGAGCGGCAAGCCCATGGCGACCGGCGAAACGCCATGAGCCCCCGGCATCCACCTGCATGAATCCCTGGCGCGGCCTGGGCGGCCTGCCACGCATGGTGTGGGTGCTGTCCGTGGCCACCTTCATCAACCGGGCCGGGACCATGGCCCTGCCTTTCCTCGCGCTCTACCTGATGAAGCAGATGGGCCTCGGCGCATCCCAGGCCGGCCAGGGCTTCATCGTGTTCGGGTTCGGCGCGATGGTCGCCGCACCGTTGGGAGGCTGGCTGGCGGACCGGCACGGGCCGCTGATGGTCATGCGGACTTCCCTGCTGCTCTCGGGACTGCTGATGCTGGCGCTGCCCCTCGTCCGGGATGTGCCTAGCTTTTTCCTGCTCATCGGGCTGTGGGCCCTGGTGAGCGAGGGCTTCCGGCCCGCGTCCATGTCCATCCTCGCGGACCTGGCGCCCCCGGAACTGCGCAAGGCGGTGTTCAGCCTCAACCGGCTGGCCATCAACCTGGGCATGAGCGTGGGGCCGGCGCTGGGAGGCTTCATCGCCACCCGCTCCTATCGCGGGCTCTTCTGGGTGGATGGCGCCACGACGCTGGCGGCCTGGGCCGTGTTGGCGCTGCTGGTGCGCAACCATCCGCACCAGCGGGAAAAAAGTTCCAGTCCGGCGCCGTTGTCGGCGCTGCGGGACCCGGCGATGGCCTACTTCCTCCTTGCGATCATTCCAGTGGTGGTCGTCTTCTTCCAGCACGAAGGCCCCATGCCGATCTTTCTGGTTCGCGACCTCGCGCTGCCGGAAAGTTTTTACGGTTCCTTGTTCACCATCAATACGCTCCTCATCGTGCTGCTGGAGGTGCGGCTCAATCTGGCGACCTCCCACTGGCCCCACCGCCGCACGCTCATGCTGGGCAGCCTTCTCTACGCCATCGGCTTTGGGGCCATGGTGGCGGCCCAGGCGCCAGCTGCGGTCATCGCGACCGTGGTGGTCTGGACCTTCGGCGAAATGATCCTGTTTCCGGGCATGTCGGACTATGTGGCCTCCATCGCGCCAGCCGACCGCCGAGGCGCCTACATGGGGCTCTATACCTTCACCTTCAGCATGGCCTTCAGCCTGGGCCCATGGATCGGAACCTGGATGCTGGATGCCTGGGGCGGCCGGGTCCTCTGGCCCGTGATGGGAATCCTGGGATTGGTATCGGCGCTGGCCTTGTCGCGGATCAAACCCGAGGCTATTTCACCACCAGGTCCCGGCGGTCCACCAGCTTGTACTTGACCTTCTTCCAGGTAGCGTCCTGGGGTTCCACCAGGACTTCGCTGGGCTTCAATTCCTTCGGCTTGCGCTTGGGATTGCCATCGAAAAGGAAGACCTGTTCAAGTTCCCGGAAGGCCTCGTTGCCCTCGGGCAGCATCACATACCGGACAATCCACTGGGAAAGGCGCGAATCTTCCGCATCAGCCGAACCATACGCCTCGTACAGATAATGGCGGGTATCCACCAGGGCGACAGCGTGGCTGGCGGCCCTAAGCCAGGACGGCGGAGCCGGGTTCCCAAGGAAAGGCGGCACAACGCCTGTGGATCGGGATCCATCCGGCTCTCCCATGGCCTGGGCAGGAGCCGTGAGCGTGGCAAGCGGTAGCAGGAGAATGAAGGCGATGCGGCGCATGAATGCTGAACTCCACGATGGTTCTAATCACACACTAAACAGTGGCGCATCAGCTCGTTAAATTTCTGTAATATCGATCACCTTTCGGGCGTTCCAACGGATCCGGACACACTTGCCATCAGCGGCCTCCCCGCCAAGACCCCGGCCGTCCATCCCCCACCGATCACCGGTCGTTTTCTTCCACTCGTCGAAGGCCGGGAACAATCCAAAGAACCTCCGCTAGACTCAAGCCACCCTTTCTGGAGGCACCCAATGAGCGAATCCGAATCCCTGTATGGATCCAACGTGAATCCCGAAGCTCCCCCTGCGCCTCCCCCGGCGCCGGCCCTGGGGCTGATGGACCAGATCATCGGGGTGTTCACGGAACCCGTGGAGACCTTCAAGAAGCTGAGCGCGGCACCGAGCTGGGCGTGGGCGCTGGGCGCCGTGATGGTCGTCAGCATCATCGTGACGGTCATCTGGGGCCTGAAAGTGGACGCAGACGCCATGCTGCGCCCGATCATGGAGGCCAATCCAAAGATTCCGGCCGAACAGATCGATACCATCATCGACTTCCAGAAGAAGTTCATGATTCCCTTCGGCCTCCTGGGAGTCCTTTTTGGCGTCCCCATCGTCGTGGCGTTCATGGCGTTCATCTACTGGCTCATCGGGAAGGGAATGGCCGAGGACCAGAAGCCCAGCTATGTCCAGGCGCTTTCCCTCGCCACGGTGCCTAGCCTGGCCATGCTGCCGCAAACCCTTCTGATCTCGGTCATGTGCCTCATCCGCCCCGTCGGGGGCCTGACGCCGGATAAGCTCTCGCCCAGCTCGGTCGGGTTCTACCTGCACCCGGAAAACCCGAAGTTGTACGCGCTGTTCTGCCAGATCGATCCATTCATCATATTTCAATATGTGCTGATCTTCCTGGGCGCCCGCTACCTGCTCAAGCTGAAGCCAGCCGGAGCGGTGGTCTGCACGCTGGTGGCTTTGCTGCTCGGCGTCGCCTTCCGTGTCCTGATGGCGAAATGACATGGCCTCTAATAAAGCGAAACTCATCCTGGGCATCGGCCTGGGGATGGCGCTGCTGTTGGTCCTTGGCGTCCTGTTAGGAGGGGGCAAGGAAGACCCCGACGCCTACTCCTGGGACAAGATCTCCAAAGGCGACATCCGCGAAACCATCAGCGCTTCGGGAGAAATCCAGGCCAAGACCCGCGTGAATGTCGGCACCAACGTGGCTGGCGAGATCAAGGCCATCCATGTGGTCGATGGGCAGGAAGTGAAGGCTGGAGACCTGCTGGTGACCATTGATCAGATCCGGCTCCAGCAGGAGATGGCCCGCGCCACCGCGGCGCTGGAAGGCGTGAAGAAGGACGCCGAGCGGCTGAAGGCGGCCCAGGATCGGGCGGAGCAGACCTTCGCCCGCCAGGAAAGTCTTTTCAAGCAGGGGCTCATCAGCGATGAGGACTTCCGGCAGGCCAAGCTCACCAAACAGAGCGCCGAGCTCACCTACCAGGGCGCCCGGTCGAACATTGCGCAAAGCGAAGCCAACTTCGGGTCCATGCGCGACAACCTGAGCAAGACGACCCTGCGGGCCCCGATCGATGGGCGGATCACGAGCCTCAAGGCGGAGAAGGGCGAGATGGCCATCCCCGGCATGAGCAACCTGCCAGGCGCTACGCTCATGATCATTTCCGACATGCACGAGCTGGTGGCGGAAGTGAAGGTCAATGAAAGCGAAGTGGTCCGGGTCAGGACCGGCCAGGTGGCCCAGGTCACGGTGGAATCGCTGCAGGGGCGTGTCTTCCAGGGCAAGGTGGCCGAAGTCGCCACGGGCAGCGAGGGAACCGGATCCAACGCCAACATGTACAAGGTGAAAGTGGCCGTCGACATGCTGGCCAAGGATGTGGGCCAGCTTCGGCCCGGTATGAGCGCCCGGGCGGTCATCCTCACCAGTGAAGCTAAGAACGTGCTGCGGGTTCCCTTGCAGGCCGTTCTGGAACGGGACGAATCCCTGGAAGAGGCGCAGAAACGGGGCCTCCTGGCCCCGGCCTCGCACAGCGTGGCCATGGTGGTGAAGGATGGCAAGGCCTCCGAAAAGGTGGTCCAGACGGGCATCGCCAACACCCAGTATTTCGAGGCCAAAAGCGGCTTGAATGAGGGCGACAAGGTGCTCACGGGGCCCATCCGCAAGTTGAAGGACCTGAAAGACCGGGCTTCCGTGAAGCTCAAAGCCAAGTCGGACACTGAGCTTGAAGAGGCTACGAAAAAGCGCAAGGCCGGCTCGGAAGCGAAGCGATGAATGTCCAGGAGCCCGTCTCCGCGGCGGTGCGCGCGCTCAAAGCCAACAAGATGCGTTCGGCCCTGACAACGCTCGGCATCATCATCGGCGTCGCGGCCGTGATCCTGGTGGTGAGCCTGGTGCAGGGCCTCAAGAGCAGCGTGCTCAAGCAGATCGAGAAGGCCGGCAGCCAGACGCTCTTCGTCCGGCCGGTCTTTCCCACGGACATGCCCTACGAGGAATTCACCAAAATCAAGAACAAGGACCTGACCATCGAGGACATGCGCGCCCTTCAAAGGACCGTCCCGCAGATCACGCAGATGACGCCGCTCTTCTTCACCGGGTCCGAAGTCAAGTCCGAGGGCCGCAGCTCCACGGTGAGCATCATCATGACCGATGAGACCTACCTGGAGCTCAACAGCATCGATGTGGCTACGGGGCGCAACTTCGTGCCTTCGGATATCCGCCTGGGCAACAAGATCGCGGTGGTGGGCCCCCATGTGGTCGAAAAGCTGGGCATCAAGGGCAATCCCATCGGCAAGACCATCAGCACACCTTCGCTCAGCCTGGAAATCATCGGAATCCTCGAAGAGCAGGGTTCCTCGCTGGGCAATGACCCCGACAACATGGTGGTCATCCCGCTCAGTACCGGCATGGCCCAGCTCACGGACGCCCAGCGTCGACAACTCTTTTTCCAGGCCCGCGTGGATCCAAGGATCTCCGCCGACGACGGCGCGGACATGCTGGAGGACGCCCTGCGCCGCATCAAGGGCCTGAGGGTCAAGGAGCCTTCGGGTTTCAAGGTTTTCAGCCCCAAACAGATCACCAGCATCATCGGCGGCATCACCAATGTCATCACCGCGGTGGCCGGGGGCATGGTGTCCATCGCCCTGCTGGTGGGCGGCATCGGCATCATGAACATCATGCTGGTGAGCGTCACCGAGCGGACCCGCGAGATCGGCGTGCGCAAGGCCGTGGGCGCGAAGCGGAAAGACATCCTGCTGCAATTCCTGATCGAAGCCTCCATCCTCTGCGTCTTCGGCGGGGCGGTGGGCATCCTCCTGGGCTACGCTCTCGGCGCGATCGTGGGCAAGATGATGTTCGGGCAGATGGGTGGCATCCCGCTCTGGGCCGTGGTTTCGGCCTTCGCAGTACCCGCGGGCATCGGGCTGGTTTTTGGAATGTACCCCGCCGCCAAGGCCAGCAAGCTCGATCCCATCGACGCGCTGCGGTACGAATGAGGGATGGGCTTTGAGCTATGAGCCATGAGCTATGGGCTATGAGCTTCATGGGATGCGGCCGGAGGCCGCGACTTTACTCATGGCGCGCCGGAGGCGCTTCCAGATCAGCTGATTGCTCATAGCTGATTGCTGATAGCCCACCACCCGCGATGTCCCTCGGCCGCGATTCCGGCGATACTGCAGCATGCTCCTGCCAAACCCCTGGGTGATCTTCGGCCTCGGCCTCGGCCTGCTGATGGGCGTCTGGCTGTTGCGGCGGTGGATCAGGCGGCGGGTCTACCGCGCCGCGGTGCGCACCCGGCGGGAGCTCGGGTTCCACTTGAATCCCGTCACCGTCACGCGGAAACAGAAACTGAAGCGCGAGCTGGTGGAAGACCCGAAACTCCAGGCCCTGGTGCGGGAGGAATGCGTCCGGACCGGCGCGGAAGAAGCCCAGGCCTGGATGCGCGTGACGGACTATTTGGACGAAATCATCCCGAATTTCAACCTGCTCACGGCCTACCGCTTCGGCAAGAAGGCCGCATCGGTATTGTTGCGGTCCTTCTATCGTGTGCGCATTGGCCGCAGCGCCGAGGCGGAGCTCAACCGCATTCCCCGCACCGCGTCCGTGGTCTATGTCATGAACCACCGCAGCAACGCCGACTACCTGCTGGTGGCCTTCCTGCTGGCGAACCGCGTGGCCATCTCCTACGCCGTGGGCGAATGGGCCCGCATCTGGCCCCTGGAGCGCCTCTTCAAGAGTTTCGGGTCCTTCTTCGTGCGGCGGAAATTCCGGGATCCGCTCTACCACGCGGTGCTGGAACGCTACGTGCAGCGGGCGGTGGAGGCGGGCATCACCCAGGGCATCTTCCTGGAAGGCGGCCTCAGCCGCGATGGAGCCTTGCAGCCGCCGAAACTGGGCCTGCTGGACTACATGGCCCGCGCCAACGCGAAGGATCTCGTCTTCATCCCCGTGGGCATCAATTACGACCGCGTGGTGGAGGACAGCGCGCTGGTCCGCGAACTGAGCGGCCTGCCCAAGCACGGGCTCCACGTCAATCTGCGGCGTTCGGCGTTCTGGCTGTCCGGCCTCATGTTCAGGGGGGCCCTGGGCCGTTTCTACCGCTTTGGATACGCCATCGCGAATTTCGGCCCGCCACTCGGCATCGGAGAACTCACGGATGGCGCCGATATCTGGGGCATGGAGTGGGAAGAGCGCAAGCCGGTCCTGGATGGCGTGGCGCACAGGCTGCTGCAGGCCGTCGGAAACCAGGTCCCCATCACGCCCGTGGCCGTGGTGGCCTGGAGCTGGGTGCAATTGAATAACCGATCCGTGGGCCGGTTGGCGCTCCGCCAGAAGACCCTGGAAACCATGGCCTGGGCCGCGGAACGCAACCTGCCCCTGTACATGGCCCGGGGGAATTTCCAGCGCATTTTCGAGATGGGCCTGCGGGTGCTCACCCTGCGGGGCATCCTGGTCGCCGAGGGCGACGTCCTGGCTTCCGATCCGGCGAAAGAACCCCTGCTGAGCTACTACGCCAACAGCATCGCCCATCATTTCGGATGACGGCCCGGACGATCAATCCTTTTTGCCCGGCTCCCCGGCCGATGGGCTGGACTTCGCCTCCACAGTGATGGTGTGGGCCTCGTCCATGGGTGTGACATCCTTGGGCGCCGGCGCTCCGTTCATGGGGGATGCTGGGGCCGCCGGGACCTTCGCGTTCACGCCCCGGGTGGCGATGGCCAGGGCGATGGTCCAGGTGGGCGCCAGCTCCAGCCCGGGAACCAGTTCCGCCACGATGGACGGGATAAAGGCCCAGTGCCAACCAACAAGCATAGAAAGCGCCCCCATGGCGATGATGTCGAGGACCACAGTGACCGGCGAGAAAACGCCTTCGATGGTCGCGGGAAAAATGAACACCTGAAGCGCGTCGACGCCCACCGCCACCACCCAGGCGGTTTTCAATCCCAGGGGGGAAACATCGCTGCGCATCAAATCACCAACTGTTCCCAGGCCACATGATAGTGGTCGAGGATACCCTGGCGCTCTTTCCGCTCCTGCTCGCCGATGCTGGTGTAGGCCTTGGCGAAGACCACCCGCCGCACGCCGCGCCGCACCAGCGCGCGGGCGCAGGTCAGGCAGGGTTCGTGGGTGACATAGGCCGTGGCCACGGGGCCATCGCAGAATCCGAGCGCGTTTTCCTCCGCATGGCTGGTGTGGAGGCAGCGGGTGGTTTCATTGCAGGTCTCGGGCGTGCAGTGCGGCATGCCCGGCAGGGCGCCGTTGAATCCAGCCGCGGCGATGCCGCCATCGGGACGCAGCAGGACGGTTCCGACCTTCAGGCGGCAGCAGGTGCCCAGGCGGCTCAATTCCTGGGCCATGCGCAGGAAGACTTCATCCTTGAGGGCCGATCGCGTGGCTGGGGCGGAATTCGAATCGGTCATGTGCAGCGTCCGGAAAACTCCATCGTATCCAATGGGACCAGCAGTGGGAGTTCAGTTGGCGAGCAGAACCTTGCCGCTGCGCCCGGGTTCGTCGGCCTTCTCGATGGCCGCCTGGAACTCGGCCAAGGGGAACACCGCCTCCACCGGAGGCGAAATCTGGCCTTTGGACATGGCCTCCAGGAGCGCGTTGATGATCGCGTCGCGTTCAGGCTTGGGCGTCCGGATCTTCCAGTCCGTCAGCCAGAACCCCCGGATGGTCAGGGTCCGGAAAATCAACTGGCCGCCCGCCACCTTGAGCGGATCCATGGAGAGGGCGCCGTAGACCATCAGGGTCCCGTCACGCCTCAGCAGCATGGCCACCGACCCGCCCAGGCTGCCCCCCACCGAATCCACCCCTGCGGCCGCGCCCCTGGCCCCCACGATCGCCTGGGCCTTGTCCATCCAGGCCGGATCCTCGGTGCAAAGCACCTCGTCGGCGCCCTCGGCCAGCAGCTCGGCCACTTGCGCTGGCCGGCGCACCAGATTCAGGGTCTTGTAGCCGCGCAGCTTGGCGATCTGGATGAGGCACCGCCCCACCACGGATCCCGCGGCGGTTTGTACGAGCCACTCCCCTGCCCCGAGTTTCAATTCCTCCACGGCCATGATCCAGGCGGTCAGAGGGTTCACGATGACCTGGGCCGCTGCCTCATCGGACAGGCCATCGGGGATGGCGATCAGATTGTCGGCGGTCGTGACCACGTAATCCGCCCAGGACCCCTGGAGGCCCAGGGGCACCACGCGCTGGCCGATGGAATAGCCGGTGACCCCCTGCCCCACTGCATCCACCAGGCCCAGTCCCTCGAGCCCGGCGATGGCCGGCAGAGGTGGCTTCCGGCCATAGACGCCCTTCACCTGAAGCACATCGGACGGATTGATGGGACGAAGTTTCATCGCCAGGCGCACTTCGCCCGGACCCGGCTCGGGCCTGGGGAGCTGCCGCATCCGGAGGACCTCCTTGGGGTCGCCGGGCATTTCAAATTGCAGAGCGCGCATCAATTCCGCTGGACCCATGTTCATTTCTCCTTCGAAGGTGGCGCGACTTGGGCTCCGACATCCGCCACGGAAATGCCCTGGGCATCGCCCGAAAGCCGCAGCGTCGCGCGGATGTCGCGGCCCGATTTGATGTAGTTGGCTTGGATCTGGGGCACCGAGCCGCGCAAGGCCCCTTCAATCTCCCAGCCGGACCTCTCCAGCGCCCTGCGGTAGGCAGCCAGGAATTCCGCCACCGAGGGCGGCTCGGCCAATTTGTATTCCTTATCGATGAAGTTGGCCATGGCGATGGTTTCCTTCCCGTCCGGCAGCTTCAGCCCCACCGGCGACTGGCTCACGGCGCTGGCGATGAGCTTCGCGCCCGGCCAGGGGGGCAGGTAGGGAAAATCCTCCTTGCCGGATGGAAGTTCCGGCTTGGGGCCTGGGCTCGGCAACACCAGCACCCGAGGCGCCCCCCGCTCAACCAGCACCACCTTCAGCTCCCCACCCCCCGCGGGGGCGATGCGGAGCCAGCTTTCCGCCTCTCCCACCACACGTTTGGCGATGCCCCGCTCCTCCCACTGCCACATCCAGCCCGCCGCCTCCAGCATGGGTTTGTGGCGCGCCATCAAAGACAGCGCACCCACCGGCCGGGCCTCGGTGGAATGCAGGATGAAGCGCCAGGTGCGGCCCTGGACAGGCACCTTCACCAAACTCAGATTCGCCGGGTTGCGCAGATCGAAGGACTCCTGATCGTAGGGCCAGGCTTCCCGGTTTCCCTCCTTCACCTCCATCCCCGGCGGCAAAGGGAAGTAGGCCGGCAGGGGGAAGATCGGCGGCGCCGGTTGAGCGGAGCCCATGGCGCAGGCCAGGCTAAGCAATGCGGCCAGGCCAACGCGGAATTGGAAAGAAACCATGCCCCAATGGTATCGGGATGGC
The DNA here is from genome assembly GCA_016720465.1 of Holophagaceae bacterium. NCBI lineage: Bacteria > Pseudomonadati > Acidobacteriota > Holophagae > Holophagales > Holophagaceae > Holophagaceae bacterium. The sequence continues at coordinate 1,529,245 of JADKKO010000004.1, read as the reverse complement.
GGCGTGAAAATAATGGGTTTCAATTCCGCAGCGGCTTGCCCTTGGTGAGGATGCTGTCCATGCGGGCCTGGGTCTTTTCATAGCCGCAGAGCCGCGCGAAGGCCTGGCGTTCCAGTTCTAGGATGCGTTCTTCGGTGACTTCCTGCACGGGGCTCACATCGCCGCCGCAAAGGATGTAGGCCAGTTCGCCCATGATGATGGCGTCATGTTCCGAAGCCAGGCCTTGGTATTGGAAATCCTTGACCGCGCTCTTGAGGGCTTCCACGCCGCCGAGCCCCGGCAGCTTGAAGGTGCGTTCCTCGACCGGTTTGAACTCCGCGGCCATTTTCAGGACTTCCTGTTTCGCATCGTTCAGCAGGAAGGCCTTGTTCATCACCCGCCGGTCCGTGCGGCGCAGGTACCCGTTGCGCTGGGCTTCGTCGAAGCTCGTGTTCACATTGGCCGTGCCGATGAAGCCGAAGGCCGCCTTGATCTTGGGCATGGGCCCCAGTTCGCCCTTGGCCTTCAGGGCCTCTTCCATGCGCAGGAGCATCTGCAGGCAGCCGCCGCCTGCGGGGATGACGCCCACGCCCACCTCCACCAGGCCCAAGTACAGCTCCGCGTGGCCCACCACCCGCTGGCAGGCCATGGTCAATTCGCAACCGCCGCCCAGCGCCAGGTTGAAGGGCGCCGCCACCGTGGGAAAGGGCGCGTAGGTGAGCATCCTGGCCGCGTACTGCAGGCGCCTGGAGGCCTCCTCGATCAGGTCGAACTGCTTGTCCTTGGCGGCGTTCAGCACGAAGACCAGGTTGGCCCCGGCGCTGAAATGCTGTCCCTGGTTGCCCAGCACCAGGCCCTTGAACTTGCCCGGGATGTGCTTCTGGAGCGCATCTTCCATGAGCATCACGATGCCGTCGTCCAGCGCGTTCATCTTGGTGCGGAACTGAAGGCAGGCCACATCGTCGCCGATGTCGATGAGCTGCGCCGAGGAATTCTCGGCGATGACCTTGCCGCGGCCGATCTCGCGCTTCAATTGGACGATTTTCTTGTCTTCGGCGATCGGCACGAATTTCAAGGATCTTGGATCCAGTTGGGCCGAAGCGACGCCGTGTTCCCACTGGTAGAAGCTGGAGATGCCCTTGGCGAGCATTTTCCGCACGAGGTCGGGAACGGCCAATTCCTCGAAGTCCATGCGCGCCACCACTCGGTCCACTCCCAGCGCGTCCCACAACTCGAAGGGGCCGAGGTCGAAGGCGAACCCGTTCTTGATGGCGTTGTCCACGTTGAGGGGCAGGTCGGTGACTTCACCGAGGCGGTTCACCGCATAGGTGAGGTTCGGCGCGATGCAGCGCCAGGCCAGCTTTCCGGCCTCGCTGTCGCTGGTGAGCAGGGTCCGCACGCGCTCGGCGGGGTCGTCGATCCCCTTCAACTCTTTCAGGATCGGCCAATCCTTCTTGATCTGAAGCCGGTATTCGCGGGTGGCGGGATCCAGGGCCAGGAAGGTCTTCTTGCCCTTCTCGTCCTTCTCGCCCTTCTTGAAGAATCCACCCTTGGTCTTGTTCCCCAGCAGCTTGTTGTCGAGCATCCACTGGAGATAGTCGGGGCGCTTGAAAACATCGTGGGCTTCATCGCCGGGGCAGAGGTCATACACATTCTTGGCGGTGGCCGACATGATGTCCACGCCCGCCAGGTCAGCGGTCCGGAAGGACGCGGACTTGGCGCGGGCCGCGGCGTCGCCCAGCACCGAATCGATGACTTCGAATGGAATGTGTTCCGCCAGCGCCAGGTGCAGCACGGACATGATGCCGTGGATGCCGATGCGGTTGCCGATGAAGGTGGGCGAGTCGAAAGCGGGCACCACTTCCTTGCCCAGCTTTTCTTCGAGCCAGGCGCCGAATTCCGCCGCGTGGGCGGGGTCCACATCCGGCCCCTTCACGAATTCCAGCAGCCGCAGATAGCGCACGGGATTGAAGAAGTGCGTGATGACGAAGTGCTTCTGAAAAGCCTCGGCGCGGCCTTCGACCAGGAGTTTCAAGGGAATGCCTGATGTGTTCGAGCTGATCCACGCGCCCGGTTTCAGGTGTTGCTCCAGCCGTGCGTACAGATCGCGCTTGACCTGGAGATCCTCCTTCACCACCTCCACCACCCAATCGCAATCCGCCAGGCGGTCCAGGTGGTCCCGCAGATTCCCCGGGCGGATCTTCTTCAAGTACGACTCATGCATCATCAGCGCGGGCTTGCTCTTGCGCAGTCCCGCGATGGCGCCTTCCGCCAGCTTGTCCGGAGCCCCGTCATCGATGACGATGTCCAGCAGTTCCACCGAGCAGCCCGCCGAAGCCACGTGGGCCGCGATCCCGCTGCCCATCACGCCCGAACCAAGTACCGCGATTTTTTTGATGTCCATGATTGCCCTCTCTCTAATCCACCGATTCTTGTAAAAATGTTCTATCCACAGATTTCACAGATTCCACAGATTCAAACCCCCCCCCCCCCCCCCCCCCCCCCCCCCCCCCCCCGGGCATGTCCGCCCCCACCATTGGAGGACCGGACACCGCTCCTCAACCGAGCCAAGTTTTGAAATCGCTTTCAACTCAACAAGGACCCGGTTGAAACAAATGAAATCCGCACGATAACCCACCGATAACATGGAGCCTTTATACATCACTGGAATAACCACTTCTCGCTGAAAGGGAATACCTCTAAGCGACAATTCCATGGCCAGCGCCTCCTGGTAGACCGCTTCAAGAAATCCACACCCCAACACACGGTGGACCTCCATCGCGGCCCCAATAATCGCGTAGGTCTGCGGATCCCTCGCGTTCACATGCTCCCCGAAAAATCTGTGTGAATCTGTGGATTGATATTTTTTCAATGGAATCTGTGGACTAGATCCTCTCGATCACCGTCGCGATGCCCTGGCCGCCGCCGATGCACATGGTGGCCAGGCCGTAGCGGCCCTTGCTGTCCTCCAGGCGATGCAGCAGTGTGGTGAGGATGCGGGCGCCGCTGCAGCCCAGCGGATGGCCGATGGCGATGGCGCCGCCCCAGCCGTTGATCTTGGCGGGGTCGAAGCCTCCTTCGCGGATCACGGCGATGCTCTGCGCTGAGAATGCCTCGTTCAATTCGATGACATCGATCTGGTCCAGGGTGAGGCCCAGGCGGCCGAGGACCTTCCGGGTGGCAGGCACAGGGCCGATACCCATGCGATCCGGCTCCACACCCGCGACGGCGCCTCCCAGGATGCGGGCGCGGGGTTTCAGGCCGGCAGCCTTGGCCGCCTCCTCTTCCATGACCAGCAGGAAGGCCGCGCCATCGGTCAGCGGCGAACTGTTGCCGGCGGTCACGCTCCCGTCCTTCAGGAAGACCGCCTTGAGCTCGCCCAGTTTGTCGAGGGAGGTGTCGCCCCGCACGCATTCGTCGCGGTCAACGGTCACTTCCTTGCCTTCCAGATTCTTGGTGTGGTAGGGCACCGTTTCTTTCGCGTACTTCCCCGCGGTCCAGGCGGCGGCGCCCTTCTGGTGGCTGTTGTAGGCGAATTCGTCCTGCTCGCGCCGGGTGATGCCATATTCCTTGGCCAGGTTTTCCGCGGTGATGCCCATGGAGCAATAGGCCTGGGGATAGTGCTCCGAAAGCCAGGGATCGAGGCTCGGATTGAAGCCGCCCATGGGCACCTTGGACATGGATTCCACGCCGCCCGAAAGGAACAGGTCGCCGGCTCCGGCGAGAATCGCCCGGGCCGCCATGAGCACCGACTCCTGGCTGGACCCGCAGAAGCGGTTCACGGTGGTGGCGCTGGAGGTGAAGGGCAGGCCCGCGCGAAAGGCGATCATCCGGGCCACGTTCATGCCCTGTTCGCCTTCGGGCATGGCGCAGCCGACGATGACATCCTCAAGTGCGCTCCAGTCCTTCAACAGCGGCTTGATGGCCTCGATCACCAGCGCACCCATGGTCTCGGGCCGCGTGGCGGCGGTGCTGCCTTTGATGGCGCGGCCGATGGGCGTGCGCTTGGCTTCTACGATGACGGCAGATCGCATGGTGGGCTCCTTGATGCAGTGAGCCTAGCACCGAGACCCACCCGGTTTCACCGCCTACCCTCGGTCGAAATGAACTATTTTCCGCTTCACCTCTTTGCTGCCACGAAAAAGCCCCCGCCGGAGCGGGGGCAATGTTGATCATGTGCGATACAGGTTTGTAGGACTTAATTATCTCCTGCCCTCGCCAAAGCCGCCGCCGCCCACGGGGCCGCCGCCGCCGATGTGGCGGTCAGAGGACTGTCCGCCCGTGGGGCCGGTGATGCTGGCGGCAACCGGACGACGGCTTGGGGTCATTTTTTTCTGGCGGAGATCCGTCTGGCCCCCGGAAGCGCCGATGGGGCCGCCGCCAATGTGGCGGTCAGAGAACCGCGGACCCGTCGGGCCCGTGGCGCCGGAGGCGAGTCCAGCGGCGTTGGTTCCAGAGGGACCGACCTTCGGATAGAGCGGATTGCCAGGACCGAAGTCGACCACGAACACGCCGGACAGGCAGTCTGCCCAGGCCATCGGGAAGCGGCTGGCATTGGGTTCCTTCGCCATGTCGAAGCCCTTGCTGTCCGGACCTTCGTTGCCGTTCATCCAGATGTTCCGCACCTTCACCGCATAGGTGAAGCTGTAGGGTGCGACGGGCGTCCAGGCATCCATGGTATCCATAGCGCGGAAGCTGGGCAGGTTCAGGGTCTGGATGGCACCGATGCCGCCCTTGTGGGGGACCCGCACCTTCTGGATGGCGATCCAACCCAATCCAGGATTCTGGAAGAGGTTGGGGGTGTACAGGGTGACCTCGTACCCGCTGGGATTGCGAAGATCGTTCACGCCCGGCTGCCAGGTGATCTGGATGTTCGAATCACCATGCAGGCGGTTGTCGGAGCCCCGGCTATTGCCATCCGTCAGCTTGTAGCTGGGGATGCCGCCCAAGGGGGATCCAAAGGCCAGACCGTTCGCGCTCAAGTCCGCGGTGCCGTTGAAGATATCCAGCTTCGTGCCGATGGCTGTCGTGCCCGTGGCCGTGTTGATCTTCATGTCATTGATGGCCAACTGGCGGACCGGGGTGACCACGGGAATGGCATTGTTCAGCAGCGCATCGCCCTTGGGGGCGATGATGCCGGCCGACAGGACGACTTTCTGGATGGGCGTCCCGGCGGGGGAAACCTGTGGGTACATCAGTTTGCCGATGTAGTTGTGCTTGAGCTCCACGACTTCCTGGTAGCCGGAAGGCAGGAAGCTGGAGGTGTAGTTCAGCAGGACCTCGGGGAAGTCAGCCACGGCTGCATCCGTGTGGGTCAGGTTGTTCCACCACTGCGCCAGCACCGGCGCGCCGGGCTCGATGCCCGCCTCGCCCAGGAGCGAGTTGCCGTAGGCATCCGTGCCGCGGTTCTGGATGGCATACACGATCAGGCTGTTGGAAACGATGCCGTCGTAGGTGGGCGCGGTGGCCGTATCGAAGGTCTCGATGCGGTTGTCGGACGCGTAGCCGAGGGCGGTGGCGTTATGGGCAGGATCCACCAGCCTGGCCCGGGGCGCATTGCCATACTGGGCGGGAGCGGCGGCCAGGGACCGCAGCTGCTCGAACTGGGTGATGTTCCAGCCCGTCATCCCGATGCCGCTGTTGATGGCCTGGTTCACGCCGCCGAGCTGGGTGCCGATTTCCGAGAAGGAGACCTGGGACTGGGTGTCCGTCAGGCCGTAGTCCATCCAGAAATCAGGCGCGGCTGTGTGGCCGCCCACCGCCAGGGTCGTGGACACGCCGCCGCTGAGGTAGGAACCCGCGTAGGTGCCGTAGGCATCCAGGATGGTGGGATCCTGCTTCATCCACAGGAAGAAGGCGTTGTCGCCGCTTCCCGTCTCGATCAGGGCTGGGTTGACATTGTTGTCGTCGACGTAGGCGGTCTGGGTCAGGTTGCCAACATGCCAATCCACGGCCAGGGCGGAGAAGGTGTCCTGGTAGTTCGCGGCCCACACGTTCGCATCAGGAATGATGGCGTTCTGGCCGTAAGGTGTACCGGCCGAGTAGGCGGTGAACGGAGCGAAGAAAGGCCAGACCGAGATGTTCGGATGCACGTAGCCGCGGATGCCGGTGAAGGGTAGATCCGTGTAGCCCGAGCCGCCCGCCGGCGTGGTGAGGGTGTTCAGCAGGTTGAAGTGGCCCGCGGCCTCGGCTGGCAGCCACAGGGAATTGGTCACCACATGGATCGGCTGGCTGATGGCGTCGATGGCGCCATTGCTAGTGAAATTCAGCCCCGTGGACTGGGCGTAGCCCAACTTCCAGTAGTTGAGGGGATCGGACTCCGAAGTCCCCACGTAATTGCCCGTGAAGAAGAAGCGCGAACGGCCGCCCATGTTGGGCGTCGCCACCTGCATGACATCGGTGGTGCCCCAGGTGTTGGCGCTGCCCGAGACCGGGTAGCCCGCGGCCGAGTTGGTCACCAGGGTCGGCCAGGTGAAGCTCAGGCGCAGACGCGCGTCGGGGTTCCAACCAGGCGTATTGACCGAGGTGTCATCCACATCGGGGAAGAAGTTGAAATTGCTCCAGGTATCCGAGAAGTACACAGCCCGGCCGCCCAGGACCTGCTGGTAGTTGACTTCGCTCTGGGCGCAACCCGCGGCCCACTGGATGGGGTACGCATAGGCGCGGCCAAGGTAATAGTTGCCGAAGAAGCCCGTAGCCAAGTATCCGTCCACGCCACCCTGGGCCGGGAGATCTGGGTAACGGACATTGTTACCCCACAGGTATCCATCGAAGTACGGCGCGATGGCTCCGTACCCGCCATAGGGCAGCCCCAGACCGCTGGCATTGAAGAGGTAGGGCGAGTTGGAGGGAATGACGCGGGCGTCGGCTTCATTGTTGGTGTACGGGGAGCCATCCAGGGCGATGGAGATGGGCGCCGCGGCGGAGCCCTTGAACTGGGTGTAGGTGGCCGTCGTGCCGCCGCCTGTGCCTGGGATGCCAGCCGCGTGGGAAGCCGGGTTGAACAGGGTGTTCAGCGGGTTGCCGGGGGAAAGGAAGGCGTTCACTTCATCGCCATTGACATTCAAGCCGTCCAGCGTGTGCCAGTTGCCTGCGGTCAGTTGCGCGGTGCCGCCCCACTGGCCAGGAGCCAGGTATCCGCCGCCGTAGCTGCCATAGCCTGAGGCTGCAGCCCCCAGCACGCTGGGATTGGCGCGGCCGAACAGGTTGGAACCGTAAGTCGACGTGCCGCTGCTGGTCAGGATTTCAGCACTGCCGGACGCCGAACTCACGCCGATGGGCAAGTAGTTGAACGTGTAGCGGGGAGGAGCTCCGGATACCGCGCTGTAGGCGCTGAAGAAATTGCCGGCGGTGTTATAGAAGCCCCTTGGGAAGGCCCAGCTTTCATCCGACCCGTCATCCAGGCGGAAGCGGAAGCGGCTGTTGAAGAACTTCACCGTGCCAAAGATCGGGAAGATGTTCACCGCGGCGGTGTTCGACAGCGTGTACTGGTCTTCCACCTTCAACGGGAAGTTGTAGGCGTTCGGGGTTCCGGTGAAGCAATAGAGGTAGCGGCCCAGCTGGTACTGGATCCGGATCGGCGCCCAGGCCACGGTGTAGGTCGCGGGGCTCGGCACCGCGCCCAGCCACGGATTGTAGAAGCCGTTCGGAATCGTTCCGGAGGTCAGCACCGCGGGGTAGTTCCCGGTCGTGTCGAAGGTCGGGTAGTTGCCCACCGTCAGCACGCCGATGCCGTTCACCGTGTTGTACGGCGCGCTTCCGAAGAACACCTGGATCGCGTCCTGGTGCCCATGGAATCCGTTCGTGTTCGGATCCCCGATGGTGGTGTCCGAACTCGCCGCTCCCGGCGTGTTGATGGCCCAGATCCACTTGCTCGGCGTTCCCGGCGTGCTCGTGTCGCTCGCCACGGGCTCCTGGATCGCAGGACGGCCCACGTTCGGCACCACTGCCGTTCCCGCGCCCACATTCACGCCCGCCGTGATGGCCGGCACGTTGATCGTCGTCAATGCTCCGATGTAGGGCTGGTGGTTCGGCTGCACCTTGATGGTCAGTGTCGTCTCGTTGAACTGGCCCGGCGTCGCCGTCGTCCCGATCAACTGCTGCGCCACCACTGTGAACGACCAGTTCGCCGGATCATGCGTCGGCGTCCCGTCCACGGAGCCCGTCAGCGCGTCCGTGTTGATGCCCGTGTTCAGCACCGCTCCGTTCGTCCCGGGGTTCCCCAGGTTGCGGCCCGGACGCCACACGATCTCGCCCGGATTCCGCACCACGCCCGTTCCGGACGTGTCCGCGGTCGGCCCCGGCACCACATAGGGATACCGCCCGCCCGCCGGCGACGCATTCGAATCCGTCGTCGCCACGTACGGCGAGCCGAACCGGAACACCGAATTCGTCTTCACGCTGTACACCACCACGTCGTTCTCGGCGTCCGTCGCCGTCACGCCCGCGCGCCACCCCTTGATCGAGCTGCTCGGATCCGCGTAGTACTCCCGGTCCGCCGCATTCGTGTCCAGGAAATTGAAGAAACTATAGCCCGTGATCTTCTGACGCAGGTTCGAAGGATCGTGGAACTGCACGTTCGTCACGGTCTCCGTGTATGTCTGCGTCGTGAAGTTCGGCTTCGTGTCCGACACGATGTTGATCTGCAGCGTCTTCGTGTCCGACAGCCCGCCCGCGTCCGTCACCTTCACCGTGATCGTCCGCACCGCGAAATCAGATCCCGTCGCGAAATTCGAACTCCACGTCAACACGCCGCCCGACGTCAGCGAGAAGCCCGCCGGCGCGCTCACCAACGACCACGTCAGGGGATCCCCCGCCGTGTCCGATGCGCTGAACTGGTACGGCGGCACGCTCGAATTCACCGGAATGCCATGGTTCTGCGGCACTCCCGGAATCGACGTGCTCGTGATGATCGGAGCCGTGTTCCCGCTGAAGTACGTCGCGGTCACTGCGCGCTCTGAAGGATCGCTCCCCCGAACGCCACCACGTCGCTCGCCACCACCGTGAATCCCACCGTCACCGACGTCTTGCCCACCGGCACCGACAGGTTCGGGAACGACACCACGCCCGCCGCGATCGGGGGCAGTCCGCCGGTCCAGGTCGAAGGCACCGCCACCGGCGATCCCGCGTTGTCCACGATCGACACCGAACCCGCCTTCACCGCGTAGGTCACCGTATCCGTATCAGGATCCACCGCCGACGCCGCGTACGTGAACGTCCCCGGCACCGCAGCCCCATTCCCGATCGTCTGGATGCTGTTCCCGCTCGAGAACACCGGCGCCCGGTTCGGAATCACATTCACCGTCACCGAACCCGAAGGCGACGTGTTGTTGTGCGTGTCCTGGCCACCACCGACAGCGTCACGTTCACCGGAGCCCCGCCGAAGGCCGGCGCGCTGGGCTTGTAGGTCAGAACGCTGCCCGTGATGCTCACATCGGCATTGGCCGTCGACAGCGAATACGTGATCGCATCGCCCTCGGGATCCACCGACGAAAGGTTGTACGTGTACTGGTGCTTGGTCACCGCCGAGGTCGGGCCCGTGGTGATCAACGGAGCGCTGGGGGCCGCATTGGTCGCCACCGCCGGAGCCGACGATGACGATCCGCCGCAGCCGATCATCACCAGCGAAAACGCCGTGAGAGCCGAAATGCCTAACGCATTCCGGAAGTTCGGATTGGGGTTGCTCATGGAGCCTCCTAGAAAAAATCCAGACCTTGCGGCCAGAACGAGATGAAAAAGAACGGGCGCACTACGGGTGAAAAAGCTTTTTGGAGCAGGAGAGGATTAAAGCATTAGGCAGAGTATCAGCAAAGATAAGGCTACATGCAATACGATTTAGTTAGAATAAACAGGAAGAAATAATTGCCCACCTGAAGTCTTGCAAGCTGCCAGCTCCCCGATTCCGAAGGTGCTGGAACCACGCCTAGCTGGATTGAACCCAATCCCCGCCCTGATTCCGATACCCTGATGTCCATGCCTACTCCTGCCGCCGCATCTCCGATGGAACCCCTGCTGGCTGAATGCCGGAAGGTCATCGTCGGGCAGAATCTCCTGCTCAACCGGCTTCTGGTCGCCCTGCTCTGCCGGGGGCATGTCCTGCTCGAGGGCCTGCCAGGCCTGGCCAAGACCCGCACCATCAAGACTTTGGCCGGGGCCAGCCGGATGGTTTTCCGCCGCATCCAATTCACCCCGGACCTGCTCCCCAGCGATGTGATCGGAACCTTGATCTTCGATCCCAAAAACCTGACCTTCACCCCCAAAAGAGGACCCGTTTTCGCCAATCTGCTGCTGGCGGACGAAATCAACCGGGCCCCCTCCAAGGTCCAAAGCGCCCTTTTGGAGGCCATGGAAGAACGCCAGGTGACCCTTGGCGATGAAAGCTTCCTGCTGCCCGACCCGTTCCTGGTGCTGGCCACGCAGAATCCTCTGGAGCAGGAGGGCACGTTCCCGTTGCCCGAAGCCCAGATGGACCGGTTTCTGTTCAAACTCCGGGTCGATTACCCCGGGCCCGCCGAGGAGGTTGAAGTTCTCCGCAGGGCCGATGGGAACGAAGAGCTTGTGAGGGCGATCGCCGATGGCCCCACGATTCTTGCCTTGGGCCAGCATGCCGCGAGGGTCCGCCTGGACGACGCCATCCGCAACTTCATCGTGAAACTGGTCCAGGCCACCCGCCCCGGGCACGGCAAGGAGTGGAAAGGCCGGGAGAACATCCGTTGCGGCGCCAGCCCCCGGGCTTCGCTGGCCTTGCAGAGTTCATCCAAGGCCCTGGCATTCCTGGCCGGCCGGGACCACGTGCTGCCGGACGACGTGATCAGCCTGGCCCCTGACGTGATGCGCCATCGCCTGCTGCTCACCTATGAAAGCGAAGCCGATGGCTTGACGACGGATCAAGTGATCACGCAGCTCCTCCAATCCGTCCCTCGTCCCTAGGTCCACTAAATGGTGGGTGCTTCGCAACAGGCCGGAAGACCTTCGGCCTTGCTCCGGCAGCAGGCTGACTAAAACCTTTCTGGACTGTTGACCGCAGGATGCCGGGCAGGCCATCCTGGCCATGGCTTTGACGGAAAGGAGGTTGCGATGGGAAGTGGCTCCACGATCGCTGAACCTCCGTCGTCCAGGCCGCGCGCCGGGAACTGAGGCCCCGCTCCTTGGATGGGTAGACGGAGGCCATAGCGTCCTGGTCACGCGGCGGCGGAATGGTTTGGCCTGCTTCCACCAGGATCCAGGCTCGCCTCCCTAGACCTTTGGGTTTCAGCGATGATCAACAGCATCCTCAACAGCATGTGGGGCCAGGCCAACGCGCTTTTCGCGCCCAAGCGGAAGCGCTACCTGGATTTGCTGGTGCTGGTGGCCCTGGTCGGCATCCTGTACGGATTGGTGATCGTCGGCCGGGAATGGACCGGGGCGCAACGGCCTCTGGTGGACATCGACCTGCGGCTCTCGGCACTCCCCAAATACATGCTGTTCAGCATTGTCAGGGCCTCCGTGGCCTTCTGCATCTGCCTCAGCCTGACCTTCACCCTGGCCTACTGGGCCGCGAAAGACCCCATCGCCGAACGCTTTCTCGTCCCGATCCTGGACATCCTCCAGTCGGTGCCCATCCTCGCTTTCCTGCCGCCGGTGATCATCGCGATGCTGGCCATTTTTCCCAGGAACAACATCGGCCTCGAGCTTTCAGCGGCCATTCTCCTGGTGACCTGCCAGGCCTGGAACATGATCTTCAGCTTCTATCAGAGCTTGAAGACCCTTCCACCCGAAATGGAGGAGTTGGCCAGTACCTATCAACTCAACTGGTACCAAAAATTGCGCTGGATCGAGCTGCCCTATGCGACCCCGGGTCTTTCATGGAACTCCATGGTGAGCGTGGCCAACGGGTGGTTCTTCCTGATGTCCGCGGAGGCCTTCAGCACCGGAAATCAGAATTTCCGGCTGCCGGGCATCGGCGCCTACATGCAGACCGCCGTCGAAACAGGCAACACCACGGCGAAGTGGAGCGCCATCGTGGCCATGCTGTTGCTGGTGGTGGCCCTGGACCGCTTGCTCTGGCGCCCCGTCATGGCCTGGGCCCAGGGTTTCCAGATGGATGAAAGCCTCAACCCGGAGCGACCGAAAAGTTTGATCCTGAGCATCTTCCGCCGTTCGCGGTTGCTGCGTTGGCTCGAACATTTCCGCACCGAGCGATTGATGAAACGGATCCCGAATCCCAAGGACCTGCCCAAAATACTGCCCAGGGAACCCGAGCAAAGGCGGCGCGCCATCGGATTCCTGGCCGCCGGCACCCTGCTGCTCCTGCTCCTATTCCTGGCGGCAGGCGGGTTGAAACTCTATAAGATCCTGGCTCTGGTGGGACGCGAGGATTGGTCCAGGCTCTTCAAGGCTGGGGGCATCAGCTTGACACGGGTCCTGGCCTCGACCTTGCTGGCGACGCTCTGGACGGTCCCCGCCGGACTCTGGATCGGCCTCAATCCCAAATGGGCCAAACGGCTGCAACCGGTGGTCCAGGTGGTGGTGAGCTATCCGGTCAGCCTGCTCTTCGCGGCCATCGCGGCTTCGATGCTGCGTTTCCACGTCGGACTGGGCGCCTCCAGCGTCCTGCTCATGGTTGTCAGCACCCAGTGGTACCTGCTCTTCAACATCATCGCGGGGGCGCAGGCCATCCCCTCTGATCTGCGGGAGATGGGGAAGGCCTTCCGGCTGACGCGCTGGAAGCGGTTCACCACGCTGTACTTTCCTGCCATCTTCCCCTTCATGGTCACGGGCTGGGTGACGGCCACCGGCGGCGCCTGGAACGCCAGCATCCTCACGGAATTCGTGAGCGGCGAAGGCCAGACCTACTCCACTTTCGGTCTGGGCAGCCAACTGCAGCTGGCCACCGAGGCCCACAGCATCCCCCTCATCGCCGCCTCGAGCCTGCTCATGGCCGGCATCGTGGTGCTATTCAACCGCATCGTCTGGCTGCCGCTCTATCGCATGGCCGAGACGCGCTACACGCTGGATCGGTGACCCATGTACCTCTGCGAGCTCAAAGGTGTGCAAATGCGGTTCCCCGGGCCGAAGGGCCAGGTGAAGCGAGTCCTGGAGGATTTCAATCTATCGGTGAAGCCGGACGAAGTGCTCTGCCTGGTGGGGCCCAACGGCAGCGGAAAATCAACATTGCTCCGCATCATGTCGGGGCTCCTGAACCCGACCAAGGGCGAGGTCCGCTGGCATGGCGAACGTTTGCGCGGCCTCAACCTCAGCGTGGCCATGGTCTTCCAGACCTTCGCCCTGGTGCCCTGGATGACCGTGGAGGGGAATGTGCGCATGGTGCTCCGGGCCCGGGAATTGCCCGAAGAAGAGGTCCGGGAGAAAGCCGCCAGCGCCATCCAGAAGGTGGGCCTGGAGGGCTTCGAGGAAGCCTTCCCCCGGGAGCTTTCCAGGGGCATCAAGCAGCGCGTGGGCGTGGCCCGCGCTCTGGCGGTGGATCCGGAAATTTTGGTGATGGACGATCCCTTCAGCCAGGTGGACGCGCTCACTGCCGAGGCCCTCCGGCAGGAAATCCTGGATATCTGGAGCAACGCCGACATCAATCCCAGCTCCATCGTGCTGGTGAGCCACAGCATCTCCGAGGCCGTTCTGATGGCGGATCGGGTGGCGGTGCTGGGCGGCATGCCCAGTTCCATCCGCACGGTGGTGGACATCCCCCTGCCCCGGCCCCGGGACCCCCGCAGCAGCGAATTCCGGCGGCTCGTGGACCAGCTCCATGATGTCATCGCATCGGCCGAACTGCCTGACGTCTCGATCACCACCGTGACCCAGGACCTGGACAATGACATCATCGAGCCATTGCCCTTCGCCAACACCGGCGACATCCTGGGCCTGCTGGAATTCCTCGATACCCAGCAGGGCGGCAGCTGCGACCTCTTCCAGGTGGTCTCCCTCACCCATGTCCCCTTCGAAAAGGTGCTGCCGATCGTCAAGAGCGCCGAAATGCTCGAACTGGTGGAAACCCCCCGCCGGAACGTCAAATTGACGCAGTTGGGAAAGCGGTTCGTCGCGGCGGACATGGACAGCCGCAAGGAAATCTGGAAGGCCCAATTGTTGGACCTCAAGCTGTTCCGCGTAGTGAGGGACCTCATCGAGTTGAGGGAAGGCGAATTATCCAAGGAAGAACTGCTGTCGGAGCTCACGGTGAGGCTCCCCATGGAAAACCTCGAAAACACGTTCGGCACCCTGGTGACGTGGGGCCGTTTCGGGGAACTGTTCGCTTATCGCGAGGATCGCGGCGTGCTCACGCCGGAATAACGCGCCCCTCACCCGGCCTTGAATTTGGGTACCGGCGGAGCCAACGCGGCCATGGCGATGCCCGCCAGGATCAATCCGGCGCCGATGCCCTGGAGCGGTTTCACCGGTTCGCTCAGAAGCATCCAGCCGAGAAGGACCGTGGCGATGGCCTGCGTGAGCAGTCCAACGCTGCCCAGGCTCGTGCTGACGTGGCCCAGGCCCCAGGTGATGAGCCACCAGGCCAGCACCTGCACCACCAACCCCAGACCCGCCAAGGCAAGCCAGGCCTGCGATGGGAATCCGCTGAAGGCGGCGCCCTGGACCGCCCCGATGAGGCCGAAGCCGATCAGGCAGGTGATCACGACCCAGAGCAGCGCCATGAGCGCGCTCAGGTGGGCCCGGGCCCTGGCGATGGCCAGGGTGAAGACCGCGTACCAGAGGGAGGCGATCCCGCCCAGCAGCTCGCCCCTCCCCGTGCCCCACCTGGCGCCTTTGGCAAAACCCAGGACCAGGGCTCCGGCCAAGGCAAGCAGAAGTCCGGCCCAGAACCGCTTGCGCAGCCGCACGGACATGAAGGCGACTGAGATGAGGGCCACCCACAGCGGAGCCAGGCCCACCAGCAACGTCGCATTGGCGACGGTGGTGTAGTTCATGGCCGCATGCCAGGTCCAGAGATCTCCCGTGAAGCAGAGTCCCGCCGCGATGGCCCAAAGGGTCCCACGGCGTTCCGCCTCCGGCGTGACGCCCTCCCGTTTCGGGCTCCGCCACGCCAGGATCAACAGCCCCGGCAGGGCGAACACCATCCGGTAGAAGCCCACCATCACCGGGCTCGCAGGGGCCGACCACCTCACGAAGATTCCGGCGAAACCCAGCAAAGCGGCGCCGAGGATGGTCACCAGGAGCCCCGTGCTGTGGTCGCTCGTCCGCATGCGTCCAGCATGGCAGCAGTTCCGCTGGATATCAGTTCGCCCAGCGGCTGACCTGCTCCCACACATCCTGGTCATTGGCCTTGCCGTTGAGCAGGATGGCGAAGACCCTCAACTTTCCATCGGGCATCTGGATCACGCCGCACACCGTGTCCACGCCGCTCAAATGGCCGGTCTTGCAGCGCACCCGGCGGGCGAGGTTCGGGTCCTTGATCTTCAGCCTCCACGGTTCGCCGCCGATGACTTTCAGGGAGGCCTGGAATTCCGGACCCACCTCGAAATCATTCCAAGCGCCGCGCAGGACCACCGCCAGCGTCCGCGCCGAC